>NYTV01000014.1 GCA_002683685.1 Paracoccaceae bacterium | reverse complement strand
CGGAGCGGAGACGATTGTGGTGCAGGGCACGAAAGCCGCGGCACATCTTGGCTCTGGCGTGCTTGAAATATCTTATCTAGATGGCCGGAAAACACGCGTTGGCGCAGAAGGTGCCACCGGCGGCGGTGCTGATCCGATGGCCTTTACCCATGAATGGCACCAAAGCGTCATTGAGGATTTTGCCGAGGCTTTGCGCAGCGGCGGCCAGCCCCTAGCCAGTGGTGAAACTGCGCTGGAGGCTCAAGCGGTCATTGATGCGATGCAACGGGCCAGTGAGAGCGGCCAGAAACAACAGGTGCAGAAATGGGCTTAACCTGCGTCGCTTTGGGGCTCGATCATCGTCACATTTATGGCATGACCCAGAATATGATCGAAGCCGGGGTCACTTGTCTCGGATATTGGACGGGCGGTGCGCCTGAAACCCTGCCGGGCTTTCAGAGCAGATTTCCGCATTTGCCCCGATTTGCGACCCTGAAAGAGGCGCTGGCATGTGGCGCAGATTTGGCCTTGATCTCCGCCATCCCATCTGACCGTGCGCAACTTGCGATCCAGGCGATGCAGCAGGGCATGGATGTGATGAGCGACAAGCCTGGCTGCACGACCTTGGCGCAATTGGAGCAGATCAAAGCCTGCGTGGCGCAGACGGGAAGAATTTGGTCTGTGAATTTTTCCGAGCGCTTCGAGACCCCCGCAAGTACGCTTGCCTCGCAATTGGTGGCTGACGGCGCGATTGGAAAGGTGGTGCAAACCGTGGGGTTAGGCCCGCATCGGCTCAACCGCGCCACGCGTCCCGATTGGTTTTTCCGCAAGGCCTGTTTCGGCGGCATTTTAACCGATATAGCCTCGCATCAGATTGACCAATTTCTGCATTACACCGGTTCGCAAGCGGCTGAAGTGGTGCATGCGTTCACCGCCAATTATGCAAACCTGGAGGATCCTGAGTTGCAAGATTTTGGGGAGATTAGTCTGCGCAGCGATATGGGAACGGGCTATATTCGTGTGGATTGGTTCACGCCTGATGCCCTGCCTAATTGGGGCGATGGTCGGCTGACAATTCTGGGCACGCAGGGCTATATTGAGCTGCGCAAATATGTGGATGTGGGCGGGCAACCAGGCACGGATCATGTGATTTTGGTCAATGGGGACAGGTGTGAGAAAATTGATGCCTCCGGTGCAAGCCTGCCCTATTTTGAGCGATTGGCCCATGACATAGAGCACCGCAGTGAGACGGCGATGCGGCAAGCCCATTGTTTCACCGTCATGGAACTGGCGCTGCGCGCACAGCAGATGGCGGATGAGACATGATTCACGTGGCCATCTTAGGCGCCGGCATTGGCCGTGAACATTTGGCCGCGTTTCGGGCTTTGAAAGACAGATTCACTGTCAGAGCGATTGTAGATCAAGACCTTGCGCGGGTAGAGGAGATCCGCCAAGCCGGTGATGGCTTTCTGGCACTGACGGAGATTGATGACGCTTTGGCCGATCCGCAGGTCCAAGTCGTCGACATTTGCCTGCCTCCGCATTTGCACGCGGCGGTGACACAGCGCGCCCTGGCCGCAGGTAAGCATGTCATTTGTGAAAAACCCCTAGCGACGTCTTTGGCAGATGTGGACGAGATCCGCCAGGTCGCCATGCGTGCAGATCGCAAGGTATATCCGGTGTTTCAATATCGGTGGGGGCCTTCGCTGGCACAGCTGCGCCATCTCCTGGCCTCTGGTCTGACAGGACAGCTGCAATTGGCTGCGCTTGAAACCCATTGGTCGCGGGGTGCGGACTACTATGCAGTGCCTTGGCGCGGCACTTGGGCAGGTGAGTGCGGCGGGGTGGTTTTGGGACATGCCATTCACAATCACGATCTCTTGACCCATATCGCCGGTGACATTGCCTGCCTTTCGGCCCTCACCACCACGCGCGTCAATGAGATCGAGACTGAAGATTGCGCCAGCATCAGCTTTGCAATGACCTCCGGCGCATTGGCCACGAGCAGCATCACGCTGGGTGCGGCCGGAGATGAAACCCGGCTGCGGTTTGTCTTTGAGCATCTCACAGCCACATCTGGAACCGCCCCCTATGCGCCGGGTGCGCAACCCTGGACCTTTACGGCCCGCATCCCCGAGGCCCAGCGGCAACTGGATGCAGCTTTGAGCAACACACCGCGCGAGCCGACTGGCTTTGAGGGATTTTTCGCCCATATTGCTTTGGACTTGGCGGGGCGCGAGAACCGGGCGGTGACATTTGAAGATGGGGCCGCTTCAGTTGCGCTGGTCACTGCGATCTACCACAGTGCGCGCACTGGCCGTCAGGTGAAATTGCCACTTGATCCCAGTCATGAACTCTACAATGGATGGTTGCCATGAANCAATGCTGGCGCTGGTTTGGACCTGCGGATCAAATTCCCTTGGANGANCTGCATCANGTGGGTGTGGAAGGGATTGTCACCGCGCTNCANGAGCTGCCGCCGGGAANGGCCTGGAGCTTGGCTCAAATTTCGGAGCGCCAGGCGGTGTTGCAGGCTGCGGGCTATGAGTGGGATGTTGTGGAGAGCCTACCGGTCTCTGAAGCCATCAAAACTCAAGGGGCCGAGATGCGGACGCATATCGCGGCCTATAAGGACAGCCTGGAAGCATTGGCGGCCGCAAATATCAAAACCATTTGCTACAATTTCATGCCGATCTTAGATTGGACCAGAACCAATCTGCGTGCTGTGCAAACCCATGGCGGTGCCGCGATGCGATTTGATTTGATTGATTTTGCCGTGTTCGACTTGCATATTCTTCGGCGTGCAGATGGAGCTGTAAGCTATAGTGCGGCCCAGCGAGCCGCCGCCGCAGAGCGTTTCCACGCCCTCAGTGATGATGGCAAGAAACAGCTACGACACAATATTATAGCGGGGTTGCCGGGCGCCAATGACAGCTGGAGCCTGGAAGATGCGCGCGCGTTATTGCACAGCTATAAGGGGGTGACACGGGCACAGCTCAGATCTCATTTGATTGACTTTCTGTCTGAAGTGGTTCCCTGCGCCGAGGCGCTGGGTCTGCGCCTGTGTTGTCCCCCTGATGACCCGCCGTTTTCGCTTTTGGGCTTGCCGCGGGTGATGTCGTCATCTGCCGACTATAGCATGGTACTGAACGCGGTGGATGTGCCCGCCAATGGTGCGACGCTTTGCACAGGATCCTTGGGCGTTGCCGCAGATTTTGATGGGCCTGCTTTTGTCAAAACTCACGGGCTGCGTATCCATTTCGCACATTTGCGCAATACCCGGCGCATTGCGGGATCGGATGCCGCGCGACCAGATTTTTTTGAGGCCCCCCATCTCGAGGGGGATACGGATATGGTGGGTACGGTGCGGGCCTTGATGGATGAACAAGACCGTCGTCGTGCCGAGGGGCGTGTGGATTGGAAAATCCCAATGCGGCCGGATCATGGCCAGGAGTTGCTCAGTGATCTTGGTGGTCATAGCACGCCGGGCTATCCGCTGATTGGACGCATGCGCGGCTTGGCTGAGCTGCGTGGACTCATGGCCAGTTTCGGCCCCCAAGCATCGGAGGTGTAAGTTGCAAGACGGTCTGACACTGATAATTTTCCAGGTGGTTCACCCATGAACCCGGGGCAATGGCTTGTACGCACCGCCGCGCTGGCCCCACAAGCGCCGGCCTTGTTAAAAGGCACGCAGCTTGAGGCAAATTATGCGGAATTTTTGGATCGGGTGGCGGCCTTAGCCAGTGGGTTACATGCGCAATATGGGGTCCGCAAGGGCGATAGGGTTGCGGTGTTCATGAGCAATTGCACCGAATATCTCGAAGCGCTTTATGCGATTTGGTTCTTGGGCGCAGTGGCCGTGCCGATCAATGCTAAATTACATGCCAAGGAGGCCGCTTGGATCATCGCGGATGCGCAGGCGAAGCTGGCTTTTATCAGCGACCATACTGAGTGCGAATTGCAAGAGGTCGCGCCGGCCTGTCTGAAAAATCTGCTTGATGTGCAGGGCCCCATATATGCGCAGCTGCGTCAGCAGAACCCGCAGGCCGCGCCAGAGCAGATCGGCGCTGATGAGCTGCTTTGGCTGTTTTACACTTCGGGTACAACGGGACGGCCCAAGGGGGTAATGATTACCGCTGGCAATATCACCGCGATGACTCTTGCCTATTTCAGTGATGTAGATGAGGTCCAGCCGCAGGATGCCATCCTATATGCCGCGCCAATGTCGCATGGGGCGGGGATCTATAATTTCATGCATGTGATCAAAGGCGCGCGGCATGTTGTGCCCGACAGCCGTGGTTTTGACGCGGAAGAAATCTTGCAAATGGCGCCGCGCATTGGTCACATCTCGATGTTTGCGGCCCCCACGATGGTCAAGCGTCTGGTGGCGCAGGCCCATGCCTCTGGCAGGCGGGGCGAGGGCCTCAAGACCATTACCTACGCCGGTGGTCCCATGTATGGGGCCGACATTATGGAGGCTGTCAACGTTCTGGGCGATAAATTTGTGCAAATCTATGGCCAAGGAGAGTGCCCTATGGGCATTACCGCCCTGCGCCGCGAATTTGTCAGTGACCGGAGCCATGCCAATTGGAAGGCTCGGTTGGGCTCGGTCGGTGTTGCACAGAGCCCTGTTTTGGTGCGGATCGCCGATGCGGCGGGGGCAACCCTGCCGATTGGGGAAATTGGCGAAATTTTGGTATCTGGCAGCATCGTGATGCGCGGGTATTGGCAAAACCCGCAGGCCACCGCCAAGACAATAAGGGATGGTTGGCTCTGGACTGGCGATATGGGGGCTATGGATGCGGATGGATTTGTCACCCTGCATGATCGCTCGAAGGATGTGATCATCTCTGGTGGCTCGAATATTTATCCGCGTGAGGTCGAAGAAGTCCTTCTGGCGCATGAAAATGTGGCGGAGGCGGCCGTGGTAGGGCGCCAAGAGGCTGATTGGGGCGAGGCGGTGGTGGCTTTCGTTGTGCCGGTGGCCGGAAAAACGGTAACCTGCGCAGAGCTTGATGCACATTGCATTGCGCATATCGCAAGGTTCAAGCGGCCCAAGGATTATCGTTTTGTGACAGAGCTGCCCAAAAACAATTATGGAAAAATCTTGAAAACAAAACTTCGGGCTATTTTGAAAAATGGAGACGGGCATGACTAACGATCTTACAGGACGGGTGGCGCTGGTCACAGGTTCCGTTCAGGGCATTGGGCTGGCTATTGCGACCGCTTTGGCCCAGCAAGGCGCGCGGATTGCGCTGCATGGGCTGGCAGATAAGACTCAAATTGCTGAGGCCATGGGGATCATCCGTGCGGCTGGCGCAGGTGACGTGTGCTTCTTTGAAGGCGATATACGCGATCCCGATGCCATTGAAACTTTGATCTCCGATGTGGAGGACTGGGGCCCCCTGGACATTTTGGTCAATAATGCGGGCATCCAACGCACCGTCAGCTTGGAAGGTTTGACCCGCGAGACCTGGGACGCGATTATTGCGGTTAATCTCTCAGGTGCTCTGCATACGATGCGCCTCGCTTTGCCGAATATGGCGCGGCGTGGGTATGGCCGTGTGATAAATATTGCATCCGTACATGGTTTGGTGGCTTCCAAGGAAAAAGCGCCCTATGTGGCTGCGAAATTTGGCTTGGTCGGCCTTTCGAAAGTGGCTGCGCTGGAATATGCGGCCGTGGGCAGTGCCGAGACGGGTGGGGTGACGGTCAATTGTATTTGCCCCGGCTGGACCGATACCCCCTTGATTGAACCGCAGATCATGGCGCGGGCTGAAAAATATGGTGGTGACCGGGAGGCAGGAAAGGCGGTACTGGTGGCAGAGAAGCAACCCTCCGCGCGCACCGCCGATCCTTCGGAAATTGGTGCTTTGGCGGTTTGGCTCTGCGCGCCGATTGCCCATAATGTTACAGGCACAAGCATTCCCATTGATGGAGGATGGACTGCGCAGTAGCTCATAGCTGTTGGTATCGGCCGGCCTGTAGGTTTCGCTTGACCCTCCGGTTGGTGGAGACTTTAGAAGGGGTGGAACTAGGAGAGATTTATGCGCGCGCCTGATACATTTGTGATGTCTGTGAGTAATATGAGCTGCGCATCATGTGTGGGGCGGGTGGACAAGGCCCTGCGTCAATTGCCTGGCGTTTTGGCGGTGGATGTGAATCTTGCCACTGAGACGGCGAAGGTGTCCTTTGCGCCAGATCAGGCCAGCCGCGCCGATTTTCTCGCCGCGTCCGCGGCGGCCGGCTATGCGGCGCAAGTGCATTCTGAAGACAGCCATGGCCAAGTGCAGGCGCGCAAACAACAGCTCGCCGAAGCCTATGGCCGGCGTAGCCGGCTTGCCGCATGTCTGGCTGCACCGGTGATTATACTTGGTATGGGTGCCCATGTTCTGCCGGGCTTTGATACGTTGATTGCGGCTGTGATCGGCCACAAGGCCAATTGGAGCATTCAATGCATCTTTGCGACTGCTGTGCTCTTTGGGCCGGGTCGGGAATTTTACCGCCGCGGATTTCCGGCGCTTTGGCGCGGGGTGCCTGATATGAACTCCCTGGTGGCGCTGGGCACGGGTGCGGCCTATGCCTTTTCACTCATCGCCACCTTTTTGCCGCAGGTTTTGCCAGAGGGGGTTTCGGGCGTTTACTATGAACCTGCGAGTCTGATTGTCGTCTTGATCCTGTTCGGGCGCGATCTTGAAAACCGCGCCAAAGGGCGCACGGGAAGGGCCATCCAAAGTCTTTTGGGCCTGCGCGTGAAAACTGCGCAGCTGCGCAGGGCTGGGGAGTTTGTGGAGGCTCCGATTGAAGACATTGTTGTAGGGGATATCTTGAGTTTGCGCCCCGGTGAGCGCGTGGCGGTGGATGGTGTGGTGCATGAGGGCTCAAGCTATATAGATGAAAGCATGATTACCGGCGAGCCGCGACCGGTGGAGAAGTCCTCGGGTGCTGCGCTCACCGCCGGCACAGTCAACGGCATGGGGCATGTGATCTATGAGGCGCGCCGCGTCGGTCAGGACACAACATTGTCACAGATCATCCAGCTGGTGGAGCAAGCGCAGGGCGCGAAATTGCCCATCAAGGCATTGGTTGACCGCCTGACGCTGTGGTTCGTGCCCACGGTTTTGACCTTGGCTTTCGCCACGGTCACGGTTTGGATGATTTGGGGGCCGGAACCGGTGCTGCCCTATGCGCTGGTGGCTGGGGTCTGCGTTCTGATCATCGCTTGCCCCTGTGCGATGGGATTGGCAACACCGACCTCAATCATGGTGGGCACAGGCCGCGCGGCTGAAATGGGTGTCTTGTTTCGTAAAGGGGATGCTTTGCAGCTCTTGGCAGGGGTTGATACGGTCGCTTTTGACAAAACCGGTACTTTGACCCTTGGCCAGCCTGTGTTGACAGATCTCGATGTGTCAGATGGGCTGGAGCGCAATGCGATCCTGCAGGTGATGGCCAGCGTGGAGCAAGGCTCAGATCATCCGATTGCCCGCGCAATAGTGGCGGCCGCGGCAGAAGAGGGACTGGATTTACTCCCGATCGAGGGCGGGCAAACCTTTGCAGGTCTTGGCCTTTCGGCCCAAGTTGCCAGCGCGGAAGTGTTTCTTGGCACAGAAGGCTTCATGCAGGCATCCGGGATTGATGTGACGGACTATCATGCGCCTGCAGAGGCTTTGGCCCGTCAGGGGAAATCGGTGATATTCGCTGCGCGCGCCGGGCAGGTGATTGCGCTTGCGGGCGTGTCTGACGCTGTGAAGCCGTCGACGCCTGGGGCGATCGCACGCCTCAAAGCGGCCGGGATCACCGTAGTCATGTTGACCGGCGATCGTTGCGAGGCCGCGCAGCAGATTGCCGAAAATCTGGGCATGGATCAGGTCCATGCAGAGTTGCTGCCAGCTGACAAAAGCCGCGTCTTGGCCGAGCTGAAAGCAAAGGCCAGCCATTTGGCTTTCGTGGGGGATGGCATCAATGATGCACCGGCGCTGACCGCGGCAGACATTGGCATTGCGCTGGGCACGGGTACAGATGTGGCTGTTGAGAGTGCGGGCGTTGTTTTAATGTCGGGTGATCTTTTGGGGGTGGTCAACGCGATTGAGATGTCTCGGCTGACCCTGCGCAATATCAAACAAAATCTTTTCTGGGCCTTTGGGTATAATGTGGCTTTGATCCCAGTGGCGGCCGGCGCTTTATATCCCGCCTTTGGCATATTGCTTTCGCCCATCCTTGCAGCAGCGGCTATGGCGCTGTCGTCCATTTTTGTTTTGGCCAATGCGCTGCGGCTGCGTTATGCTCAAGCGAGCTGATGAGAGATAGGTCAGGCGGAGGGTCGCGATTTGAATATCGGTGAAGTGGCAAAAATGGCGGAATTGCCGATCAAAACCATTCGCTACTACGAAGAAATTGGCCTTATTAAGCCCAAGCGCAGCACCAACGGATATCGCATCTTTCGCGAGAGCGATGTGCATAAATTAACGTTCCTTGGCCGGGCGCGGTCTTTGGGCTTCTCTATCGAAGATTGCCGGGCTTTGTTGCAATTATACGAAAATGCCACGCGGTCGAGCGCCGATGTGAAGAAAATTGCGCAGGAACATTTGGCGTGTATCGAGGCCAAGATCAAAGAATTGCAGGCCATGCGGAGCACTCTATCTCATTTGATCGAAGCCTGCTCCGGGGATGACCGGCCCAATTGTCCTATCTTGTCGGATCTCGCGACGCTGAGTTGACAGATCGCTCTTGCGGGCCGGATCCAGAATTTGACCGCCGTGTGTCGGCGCGCCAAGTCGTGTTCAGCCGCCACCAACGAAGCGGTCAGTTGGGCGATAGAAAGTTTTTTGGTTCCACAATCTTCCCAGTAAGTCGCGCAATTCGGTGATCTCGGATTTAACCTCGTCAGGAAAAGATGTGTCCGCAGATCTTGCGGCCTCCATCATGCGCTGGGACCTACGTGAAACTTTCGCGCCAAGCGCCTCTTCGATGATTTCCAAGTCGCGAACCGACAGGGTGAACGTATCATTTGGTTTTGTCATTTGCTGTCCTCTTGCGGGGTCGTGCCCAAAACATGTGGCGTTAAAGGCTGACCTGTTTTTGCGCATCAAGCTTGCCAAGGAGCACGCTGATTTCGCAGACCTCAGAATTGATGTGTTTTATCATCGAGGCTTTATCCGAATTCCGGCTTTTGAACGTCAGAAGTTTCAAGCGGTCATTCATAACCGCAGCAATGCGGTCGATTTCAGTATTGTCGAGGCGATGTGTTTTTTGAGCTGTCATGCTTTTACCTTTTCACTGTTGTCGCTGGCCCATAAACTAGTGGCGAGTCTTAAAAAGTAAAGGAATACAATAGAATACTTTAAATTCCCTGCGGTTTCATAGGCTTCGCGCGATGTGGAAATCCTAAAGTCTTTTGCGCTTGGGCTTTTCTTTGGTCTCGCGAAACTTAGTTTAAGGACTCATGTGAAGCACGAGGACAGAAACACCGTGAGCGCCCCATCCAAGATTCTAAGTGAACAGGACATCAGCGAGGTCATTGAGATGGCCCTGTCTGATCATGTGTCTTTTTCTGATATCCGAAACCTACACGGGCTGCGCGAGGCAGAGGTGAAGCTGTTGATGCGTAAGTCGTTAAAAGCCGGCAGCTACCGAGCCTGGCGCAAAAGGGTGCATGATTTTGGCAGCCGACGCGCATATTACAAATGAAAATGCGGAAAAAATCTGATCTGCCCTCCAAGATCTGCCGGACCTGCGCGCGACCCTATGTGTGGCGCAAAAAATGGGCGAAGACTTGGAATGAGGTGCTGTATTGTTCGGACAAGTGCCGCAAGTTGCGACCGCTGGCCGCCGGGGCCACCGAAGATGATGGGGCAAATTGAGGGGGTGACGAGCGGGACGCATGCCCCGCTCGAATAGGCCTTGGCTATTTAGTCGATAATTGCGTTTAAAGTTGCAGAAGGACGCATCACCGCAGCGGTTCTATCAGCATCTGTACGATAATAACCGCCAAGATCCGCCGCGGCACCTTGAACCGCTGCAAGCTCTGCCAATATAGTATCCTCTCGGTCGGTCAGAGCTTTCGCGATTGGCGCGAAATAGGCTGCGAGCTCGGCGTCACCGTTTTGTTTCGCAAGCGCATTGGCCCAATAGCGCGCGAACCAATAATGGCTGTTGCGGTTGTCAGGTTCACCGACCTTGCGGGAGGGCGAGCGGGCTTCGTCCAAAATGGACTGGGTTGCTGCATCCACGGCTTGCCCTAAAACGCGGGCCTTACTGTTGTTTTTCACCTCAGCAAGGAAGGTCAAGCTTTCGCCTAAGGCGCAAAATTCTCCCAGACTGTCCCAGCGCAAATGGTTCTCTTCGTTGAGCTGTTGAACGTGTTTGGGTGCAGAGCCGCCTGCGCCGGTTTCAAACAGTCCGCCGCTGTTCATCAGCTTTACAACCGATAGCATTTTTGCCGATGTCGCCAGTTCCAAGATCGGGAACAGATCGGTGAGATAGTCGCGCAAAACATTGCCCGTGATGGCAATGGAGTTTTCGCCCTTCGTGATGATTTCGAGCGAGGTTCTGGTGGCCTCGCGCGGGGTCATGATGTCAAATTTATCTGCCACACCCTTGGCTTCCAGAAGTGGTTTGACATAGGCGATTAATTCCGCGTCATGGGCACGCCCGGCGTCTAGCCAGAAAATCGCATTGCAATTCTCTGCTTTTTGACGCGCAATCGCCAGCTTCACCCAATCTTCGATCGGTGCTTTTTTGGTTGAGGCTGAACGCCAAATATCACCGGCCTCGACGACATGTT
>NYTV01000013.1 GCA_002683685.1 Paracoccaceae bacterium | reverse complement strand
CCCGCACGGATGTGGCATTGGCGGAGGCGCGTTTGGCCAGTGCCCGCGCGTCGCTGGCAGGCGCTCAAGGCGATCTGGCGAAGGCTGCGGCGGAATATCATGCGGTTGTGGGGCGTAAACCCGGTGACCTTGTAACCCCATCGAGCTTGCCTGAACTGCCAGCGGATGTTTCTGCTGCCATTGCCACCGCGCGGACCCATCATCCGGAGCTTAAACGCGTGCAACATGACGTTGCGGCGGCTGAGCTTGCTGTGAAAGCCGCGCAGCTGGCCTATCGCCCAAGGCTCGAAGCTGGCGTGGGGGTCTCTAACCTGGATCTTAATAACGAGGTGAGCCGAAGCCTGAGTTTGACGGTCAGCGGGCCGCTGTACAGCGGTGGCGCCATTGCGTCGGCCAGCCGTGCTGCGATTGCACAACGGGACGCAATGCGGGCGCGTTTGCATGTCGCAGGTCTCGAGGCCGAGCAGACCGTGCGTAATGCATTCGTTGTATTGGAGGTTGCACGCGCCACGGGCGAGGCGACGGATCGGCAGATTGAAGCGGCCAGCGTCGCTTTTCGCGGTGTGCGGGAGGAAGCCTCTTTAGGCGCGCGGACGACTTTGGATGTGCTAAATGCTGAGCAAGAGCTGCTTGATGCGCGCGTGAGCCGCATTTCAACACGGATCGATGAGCAGATTGCGAGCTATAGCCTGCTGGCCGCGATGGGACGGTTAACCGCAAAAGAGCTGAATCTAGGAGTAAAAACTTATGACCCGGCGGAATATTATAATCTGGTGAAGTCGGCACCGCGGGCCAAAAGCAAACAGGGCGCAGCCCTTGACCGCGTGCTGCGAGGCTTGGCTGGAAATTGAGCCGGTCTGCGGCTCGTGAGATGTGCAAGCCCCGATGACAAGGAGGCGCTGTGACCCATAAAGACGATCCACTCGAGCCAGATGCTTTGGTTCGATTCATGCGCAAGTTAATTTCTGATGCCCCAATTTCGGCACAGGTCGCAGGCGTAGTCGCCCCTTTGGTGTTGCAAGCCAGCCAGCGGGTTGCTCCTCCATCCACGGAGCCGGTTGTGCTCACGCATGTGGATCTAGCCAGCGCCGATGCAGCGGGCCCTGAGCCGCCCAAGCCTGAGGCACCACTGTCGCATGATCCCGAATATCTGGAGGTCATTGCCAACCTCCGTCGCGCTCTGGCCGGTCCGATGCGCGACGAGCTGTCGAGCGCGGTTCGGACTGTGATTGACGATAGCGATCCCTGAGCTTCTCTCTCGCGGTGTTATGAGCTGGAGCGCCTAGAGCGCGACGGGTCTTGCCAGGGCGATCAGCGCATCGACATCTAAATGCTGTTCGATAAAAGACGCGAGCCGGTCCAAAGTCTCCTCTACAGCCGCATCATAAGAGGCGAGCTGCGATTGTGTACCAAGCATGGTCAAGACCTCAGTGCGAAAGCCATCAGAGGCAAAAAGGCCATGCAAATAGCATCCGCGCACAAGGCCATCAGCGGAGATGGCCCCCTCATGACGATCTGCAAGCTTGAGCCATGGGTTTTGGCAATCGGTTCCGCTGCTCTGGCCGAGATGGATTTCATAACCGCTGACTGGCGTGTTGGTTTTGGCGCTGTAGGCTTCGGTCAATGACAGGTTTTTCTTTGGCACCATCGTGGTTTCAATATCCAAATAACCCAACCCATCGATGGAGCGTGGCGCGCCTTCTATTCCGTCTGGGTCATGAACCTTGCGCCCCAGCATTTGATACCCGCCACAAATGCCAATGATGTGACCGCCGCGGCGTTGATGCGCTTGAAGATCAATATCCCAGCCATTAGCGCGAAAATTTTCCAGATCACTGATGGTGGACTTGCTGCCGGGCAGGATTACGAGCGACGCGTCACCGGGCAATGGTTGACCTTGTTCAACAATTTCGACGGTCACATTTGGCTCGGCTACCAGCGGGTCGAGATCATCGAAGTTGGAAATGCGCGCCAAACGCGGCACGGCAATTTTGATCGCGCCACCGGCCCGGGTCGCAATATCCATGACATCCTCCGCCGGTAGTTTCCAAGCCTCGGCGAACCATGGTAAGACGCCAAGCGATACCCAGCCCGTCTGTTCGGTGATGGCTGCCATGCCCTCATCAAAGAGCGACACGTCCCCACGAAATTTATTGATTGCAAACCCCTTGATCCTGTTGCGGTCATTAGCCGGCAAAACCGCATGTGTTCCGACCATTTGAGCGATCACCCCACCCCGGTCAATATCGCCGATCAGGACCACTGGAACATTGGCGGCCTCTGCGAACCCCATATTTGCGATATCCCCAGAGCGTAGGTTGATTTCAGCCGGGCTTCCCGCACCCTCAATCACGATGAAATCGGCATGTTTTGCCAGCCCGCCGAAGGAGTCTAATACCCGTGGCATCAAGGTGGGTTTGAGTTCCACATAGTCTCGAGCTTTGACTGTGGTGAGCCGTTGCCCTTGAACCACCACCTGCGCGCCGATCTCGGACTCGGGCTTTAACAGCACTGGGTTCATATCGACAATCGCGGGCCGTCCGCAGGCGAGGGCTTGTAGCGCTTGCGCGCGGCCGATCTCTCCACCGTCAACGGTGACGGCGGCATTATTGGACATATTTTGCGGCTTGAACGGTGCCGGGTGATGGCCGCGTTTGACCAACGCGCGGCAAATCCCGGCCACCAAGACGGATTTGCCGACATTCGATCCGGCACCCTGTATCATAATCGCTTTGGTCATATGGCGCTCCTTGAGGTCTCAGGATGTTTAGCCCAAGTAAATATCGGTTTGGCGGTCGAAGATGCGCGAAGTTTAGTCTGTGACTTGCGCCAGAGCCAACTTTAAAGCGGCAGTTTCTTGCCTGTTTCGGCAAATTGATCGCCAAAACGCAAAACGCGCCCATTGGGGCGCGTTGGCGGTAATAACCGTTGAGAGTTTTTAAGCGGCTTCTGCCTGCTGGCGACGCTCGCTCTCTTCGCGGCTCAGAGCCACGGAGGTGCGAATGCCCTTGCCCACGAAATCCATGAGGCCGGAAACGACACGCTCGTTGGGATCAATGCCCGCGCAGGAGAGCACTTCGCGCCCGTCGCGAGAGCGCGCCCAACGCGCAATTTGCTCAGGTCCGTTGCCATATTTCTTGTCGTCTGCAATTGCGTCATCTAACGCAGCCAGTACAACGGCCGCAAAGAGTTTGCGAGCGCGGTTGCCCTGTTCGTTGTTAAAAGCGTTTCCGTCGACGAAATCTTTCATCTCGTGTCCTTTTAATTCTTACTCTTGAACTTTCCGATCTGCGCTCGTTATGAAGCATCGAAAACGATTCGGGTGGTCTCTTTTGGAATGTCTGCCATGCGTTCAGCGCATAGCTAGACGGCCACCCTCGACGTCAGTCGTGGCTTGAAACCCCGACATTGCTTCGATATAGGCGGTGCTGAATCAAAATCAACCTTTTATACAAGGTTCCATACATGCCAAAGATTAACGGAAATGAAATACGCATCGGCAATGTGCTTGAGCACAATGGCGGCCTGTGGAGTGCGGTAAAAGTCGACCACGTAAAGCCGGGAAAAGGCGGAGCTTTTGCCCAGGTGGAAATGCGCAATCTGCGCAATGGATCAAAGTTGAACGAGCGATTCCGGTCTGCTGACAAAGTGGAAAAAATACGTTTGGAGCAAAAAGACCAGCAGTTTCTGTATGAAAATGACGGCATGTTGGTTTTCATGGATATGGAAACCTATGATCAGATTGAACTGCCGGCGGAGCTGCTTGGCAATCGTCGTCCATTTTTGCAAGATGGTATGACCGTTCAGATTGAATATCACGAGGCCGAAGCTCTGCATGCCACTTTGCCTCAAAAGGTGACTTGTAAAATCGTTGAGACAGAGCCTGTGGTCAAAGGTCAAACCGCGGCGAATTCTTTTAAGCCAGCGATTTTGGACAATGGCTTGAAAGTCATGGTGCCGCCATTTGTTGGGCAAGATGAGTTGATCATCGTAGACACGATTTCGATGGAATATACAGAGCGGGCCTAAACTGTGATGATGGCAGAGCCTGCAACCATCTCAGGCGCGATCCGATCAAAGCGCAGATAGGCCAATGCAAGCCCGTCATGTTGTGTGTATAGTATGCCGGCGGGTTTTTCATTGGCAAGAATGGCCGTGCCAATTGGCGCCGATCCAGTAATTTTAACTTGCCGCAGGCCTTTGCGGAGCTCTGTTTTATGTTTCATGCGCGCGACAATCTCTTGTCCGACATAGCAGCCTTTTTTAAAATCCACCCCGTTGAGACGCTCGAAATCCATTTCTAGGATAAAGCGCTCTGGGGTTAACTCGATTCCCGTCTCTGGTATGATATGCGCAACACGCAAGCCTGGCCAATTGATGGTACCTGCCTCCTGTCGTCCGTAGGCGCGCCAGCCCAGATTTGGATCGCGCGGATCTGTAAACCCATCCGGAGGGATCGTGCCCAAGCCGCAGCACAGGTCGATATCTGTTTGTGAAATTTGTACATCTGCGCGCAACCGATACATATTCAGGCGCATAACTATGCTGGGGCAAATCTCTGAAGCCACGTCAATCAGTAGATCATCTGGCCGTTGCAACACGAAAAAATCTGCAAGATATTTGCCCTGTGGCGTCAACAGCGCCGTGTAATGTAATCCGGGTGCGGAGATGTCATTGGTCACAAGATTTTGCAAAAAGCCAATCCGGTCGCGACCGGTGACTTGAAGAATGCTGTGGGGCTGTTCGGGCTGGGGCATGGGTGTTCCTTTTCTTAGCGTTCCCATATAAGCTGTTTTGACTGCAAAGCCAGAGGCCTCATGTCTGCACCGATTTCTGTTGTGATCCCGACGCTTAATTCTGCCGATAGTTTACCGACGACTCTTTTATCGCTGATGGAGGGATTAGAGGCTGGGTTGATCTGCGAAGTGGTTGTCACTGACGGTGGATCGACAGATGCCAGCGGCTCTATCGCTCTGGATTGGGGCGCTTTGGTGATAACTGGAGCGGCCTCGCGCGGCGGGCAATTGTGCCGTGGGGTGGCGGTCACGCGCGGTGCTTGGGTTATGGTTTTGCATGCGGATACGATCTTGCAAGAGGGCTGGGCCGAACAGGTGAAAGCGCACATGCAGCAAGGCCCGCTGTGTTTTTCACTGGCCTTCTGCGCCAGGGGTCTTGCGGCCCGATGGGTGGAAGCTTGGGCGAATTTCCGAAGTGATGTGTTTGGTCTGCCCTTTGGTGACCAGGGGCTCTTGCTGCGTCGGACAGAGTATGACCGGGCGGGAGGCTATCCAGACCAGCCATTGATGGAAGATGTGGCATTGGTCCGGGCTATAGAGCGAAAAATCCGCCGACTTCCGGCCTGTGCTTTCACAGCTGCCGATAAGTATCAGCAACAGGGCTGGTTTCGTCGCGGGGCGAAGAATATCGGCCTCTTGTTGCGATATTTTTTGGGTGCAGATGCCAAAGATTTGGCGCGTCGTTATCATAGAATATAGGAGGGCTGTGCACCATGCTGCGGCAAGAGGTGAAAGGTGGCGGTGCTGGCCCTATTGGTTTTCGGAGCGATCAAATTGTAAGCGACATAAATCCGAATAATGCCCACCTGCCGCAATCAGCTCCGTATGGGTGCCTTGCTCTATCACCCGACCTCTGTCCATCACGATGATGTGATCGGCGGAGACAATGGTCGACAGGCGATGCGCGATGACCAAAGTGGTGCGATTCTCAGAAAGCTTCTCTAAAGCATTTTGCACCAGGACCTCTGATTGGGTGTCCAATGCTGAGGTGGCTTCATCCAAAAGCAATATTGGCGTATCACGCAGGAGCGCCCGGGCGATGGCTACCCGTTGACGCTGCCCGCCAGATAGGTTTGAGCCGCGCGGCCCGACTTCGGTATCCATACCTTGGGCCAGAGTTGGCAGGAAATCGCCCACATGCGCCGCTGTGACCACCTCATCGAGTTTTGATGGATCCGTATCGCGCGCATCAAGGGTGATGTTTTCCCCAAGGGTTTCATCGAATAGTAAGCTGTCTTGCGACACCACCGAGATGCAGGTCCGAAGGGCACTGGGATCAATTTCCGTATTGGCAAGGCCGGAGATCGTGATCTCGCCCGAGCTATGGGCGTAAAGCCGGGTGAGTGCATTAAAGATTGTTGTTTTGCCCGCACCTGAAGCGCCGACAATGGCGGTGGTTTTTCCAGCGGGCGCGCGGAAAGAGATATCGCGCAGCACCGGTGTTTCGCCAAACTCTAAGCTGACGTTCTTAAATTCAATATCGCCAAAGGGCTGCACGGGTTTGGGATGATCCGGACCGAGCAGCGTTGGCTGATGGTTGAAAATATCTCGCATTCTTTGAATGGATACAGACGCGGCGTTGATGAGTCCTGAGACGCCAGCCAAGCGGCGTAGTGGTTCAAATGCCAATCCCAATGCACTGAAGAAGGCCATGAATTGCCCGATTGTTTTAGCGCCGCTGATGATTTCATATCCACCGTAAATAATCACGCAGGCAAAACCGATGCCACTCATCACATCCACTAGGGAAGGGATAACGGCCGTACCGAAGAGTGTTTTAACCTCGACTTCAATCTGCCGCTTGGTTAGAGCGCGATAGCGGTCCGTATAGTAGCGCTCGAGCCCATTGAGCTTGATTGTTCCGACCCCATGGAAGGCCTCATTGAGGCGTGTGGCCATGTTGGCGGCGACTTCTCGGGCTTTAACGGCCTGCTTGCGCGTATAGCGCTGCGCGACCAGCGACGGGAACAAGAGCAATGGTGCACCGACCAATGCCGCGGCAGTCCATAACAAATCGATTGATAACATGACCGCAAAAAGCGATACCAGTCCGATCAGGTCGCGCGCCGCGCCGCGCACCAAAAGCGCCCATATACCGGCGACCGCCTGCACATCGCCGTTGACCCGCTCCATCAAATATCCCGGAGCATAGCGGGAGAAAAAGCTGAGATCTAATTGCAGCAAGTGGCGCAGCAAATCATTTTGTAAATCGGCTACGGATTGTTTGGCAATTTTGGTCATGAGGACCCGGTGCACCACTGAGAGCACGCCTCGGATCAGAAATAATCCCAAAACAATACCGCCCACCAACCACAATTGGCTTTTGCTCCCGCCCACAAAGACTCCGTCAAACAGGGGTTGCATCATCCAGGCAAGCCCGCCGACCATACTGCCTTCGATCATCATCAATACGACAATAATCGCCAAAACCCACATGTGGCGTCGCAGATATCCGCGCCAGAGCCACAGGAACAAAGTGCCTTGTTTTATGTCTTTGGGGGATGATGATTTCATATCCATGGGCGCCTGTTAGTGCTTTGTTCGAGTTGCTGCAAGGGACGGCCGCTTGACGCGGCAGTAAACCGCGAATACCGAGTGGCTATCATAATCGAGGTGAAATTTTATGTCACTGTCCCAAGGCCGTTCCTATCTCGCCATTCCGGGCCCTTCGGTCATGCCCGAGCGCGTGTTGCAAGCGATGCATCAACCCTGCCCAAATATCTATGAAGGGGGATTGATTGAGCTGACCCATAGTTTGATTCCGGATCTGAAATATGTGGCTGGCACGGCTGGTCAAGCAGCAATCTATATTGCCAATGGCCACGGCGCGTGGGAAGCGGCTGTATCGAACGTCTTGGCACCGGGCGATACGGTCTTGGTGCTGGCAACCGGGCGGTTTTGCACGGGTTGGGGCGAAATGGCCGGCGCGCTTGGAGTTACGGTGGAGACATTTGATTTTGGCAACCAAGCGACGATTGANNTGGCCCAGGTCGAGGCCCATCTTGCCGCNGATAAGTCGGGGCGCATCAANGCNGTGATGGCCGTGCATGTGGATACATCGACNTCAGTTCTCAACGACATCGCAGNGCTGCGGCGCAGTCTTGATNCTGCGGGGCATGGCGCTTTGCTTATGGTCGATTGTATCGCCAGCCTTGGCTGTGATAAATTCTTAATGGACGAATGGGGCGTCGATCTCATGGTCACAGCCTGCCAAAAAGGTTTGATGACCCCGCCCGGTATTTCCTTTATATTCTTCTCTGATAAGGCTGCTGCGGCGCGCAATGCGATGACGCGGGTCAGTTCCTATTGGGACTGGAACGCACGCATCAATCCCGAATATTTTTATCAATATTTCTGCGGAACGGCACCCACGCAACATTTGCTGGGGTTGCGGGAGGCTTTGGATATGATTCTTGAAGAAGAATTGGACCATGTCTGGGCGCGGCATGAGGCGATCGCGCGGGCGGTTTGGGCAGCATGCGAAGCCTGGGGCAAAGGTGGGCCATTGGCGATGAATATCGCAATGCCAGCTTTGCGCAGCCGCGCGGTGACGGCGCTTTCAATTGGGGCACCCAACGGGCTCAATCTACGCCGTTGGACAGAGCATCAAGCCGGTCTGACGCTGGGCATTGGCTTGAATATGGCTACAGATGACGATCCGAATGCGGATGGGTTTTTTCGCATCGGGCATATGGGGCATGTTAATGCGCAGATGATCATGGGAACGCTTGGCGCAATCCAATCGGGCTTGATGGCCACAAAGATTCCCCATGGTGCGGGGGGATTAGAGGCCGCGGCGCATGTGCTGGCCGTGGCGACCCACGGCTAGCCTAGCCTAATCTTGCGGCTTTCAGGGCTTGCGGCAAGACTGTTGCAACCAAAGCCATCGCTGCTACGTCTCCGCATGAGATGCGGATGCAACGGTTCATCGGTGCCACGGCCGGCATGCGAATAAACACAGAGCGCGCGACTGTCTGCTCCAGGACCGCACGGGCAAAATCGCCATCGCCGCCGCAATCTATCGTGACAAAATTTGTGGCTGAGGGCAGCGGGAAGAGGCTATTGTCTTGGGCAATTTTTGCCAGGGTCTCGCGGCTTTGTGCCACTTTTTGCGCAATTGTCGCCACATAGGCTTGGTCATTGAGGGCGGCCAAGGCTCCAGCTTGGGAGATTCGCGACACTCCGAAATGATTGCGCATTCTGTCGAAGGCAGAGATCAGCGATTTTGGCCCAATGGCATAGCCCACCCGCGCGCCTGCCATGCCATAGGCTTTGGAAAAGGTCCGCAGGCGGATTACATTATCGGTCTCGGGTTGCAAGTCCGGCGCCGTCCCGTTTGGTGCCAAATCTATATAGGCTTCATCAAGCACCAAAAGACTAGAAGCGGGCAGGTTATCAATCAAATCCTGCACAATATCAGAGCTGTGCCAGCTGCCCATTGGATTGTCAGGATTGGCGAAATAGACCAGTTTCGCGCCCAAATGATGGGCCTGCTCGGCAAGGTTCTGGGGATCCTCGTAATCGTCCAGATATGGCACCATATGCTGAGTGCCGCCATTGCCGGCGGCATGATAATTAAAAGTCGGATAGGCCCCTTGGGAGGTCAAAATAGCATCCCCCGGCGCCACGGTCAGGCGGGTCAAGGTTAATAACAGGCCATCAATGCCCTCACCTATGGTAATATGGTCCGGATCAATGTTGTGATGCGCGGCCAATGCCTGTCTCAAATCATGATTTTCCGGATCGCCATATTGCCAAACCTCCTGTGCCGCTTGTGTCATCGCTTCGATCGCAAGCGGCGAGGGGCCAAATTGGCTTTCATTGGCCCCCAATCTTGCACAGAAAGGCCGGCCCAAGGCCCGCTCTTGGGTTTCCGGCCCTACAAAGGGCACGACGGCCGGCAAGGATTTGGCCAAGTCCGTGAGCGCATAATGTGACATGGTACGATCTCCAGGCAAAAGGGTTTTGGGCAGTTTAGCCTATTTCTTCCAATCTTGCCAATGCTATAGCGAGTTTGGCCTCTTCCTCCTCACGGGCTTCCAGATTGGCCCGTGTTTCGGCCAGGACCTCTGGCGGGGCGGAAATTGCGAATTTCGGGTTATTCAAACGCCCGCGAAGGCCGCCCAGTTCTTTTGCTAATTTACCCATGCTTTTTTCAAGTCGCATCTTCTCGGCCGCCACATCTATAATATCTGCCAGCGGCAAGCCAAAGGTGGCTTGGGACGCGGTGATGGTGATGGCACCTTTGGGCATTTCAGGCACTTGGGTGACTTCGGTGATCCGCGCCATTTGCTGAATTTGCGCCATATTTGCCGCCAAAGCGGCTTCTCCGGCTGGGCCGATCGCCACTTGCACCAAAGGCACTTTCGCACCGGCTGGCACGTTCATCTGCGCGCGGGCAGAGCGGATGGCATCAATCAAAGCAATGACCCAGCTAATTTCTTCGCTGGCGGCCGCATCAACCAATTCGAGGCCATAGTCTGGCCAATCTTGATGCACCAGCATCTGGGTCCGCGATGCTGTGATGCCCCAAAGCTCTTCGGTGATAAAGGGCATGATGGGATGCAGCAAGGTCATAGATTGCTCTAAGACCCAAGCCAATGTTGTTTGTGTTTCCAATCGACCGGCGTCACCGCTGGAATGGCTGCCTTTCAAAATTGGCTTTGACAGCTCGAGATAGCGATCGCACAACATGCCCCAGACAAAGCCGTAGAGTGCGGCGGCTGCATCATTGAACCGATAGCCCTCGAGCGCGGCATCCACCGCCACGCGCACCCGCCCCACTTCGCCGATGATCCATTTGTTGAGCGCCAAATTTGGGCTTGGTATAGAGCCGCTTCGATGTTCAAACGCCTCATTGAACTCTGCAAAAGAACATGCATTCCAGAGCTTTGTGCCAAAATTTCGATAGCCTGCAATGCGCTGCATATCCAGCTTGAGCACCCCACCTAAGGAGGCCATAGAGGCATTGGTAAAACGAAGAGCATCGGCACCGAATTCGTCGATAATCTCCAGCGGATCGACCACATTACCTGTGGATTTACTCATTTTCTTACCCTTGGCATCACGCACCAAGCCGTGCAGGTAGATGGTATTGAACGGCACTTGATCGACCACTGCCAATTGCATCATCATCATCCGCGCGACCCAGAAAAACAAGATATCAGATCCGGTGATGAGATCAGAGGTGGGGAAAAACCTTTGCAGCATATCATTTTGCGCATCGGCCTCCGCCTTGCCGGTCCAGCCCAAAGTTCCGATGGGCCAAAGACCGGAGGAGAACCAGGTGTCGAGCACATCGGGATCACGGGTCAGCTGTACGTCGGGGCCAGCGAGCGCCTGCGCCTCTGCCTCAGTCGCGGCGCAATATTGCGCGCCGCTCTCATCAAACCAAACAGGAATTTGATGGCCCCACCACAATTGCCGAGAAATGCACCAAGGCTCAATATTTTCAAGCCAATGAAAATAAACTTTCTTTTCTGACTCGGGCAGAATTTTGACGGTGCCATCACGTACCGCCTGGAGGGCTGGGGCGACGATTTTATCCGTATCAACAAACCATTGATCTGTCAGCATCGGCTCAATCACCACTTTGGATCGGTCGCCGAAGGGCTGCATGATAGGTTTGTTTTCCACCAAGGGCACCAGCTGGGTGATCTGCTGCCCCTCTGCATCGGTGATGGTCTCCTGGGCCATCACCGCCAATCCTTCGCCGGTAATGTCATCGACAATTTTTTTGCGCGCTTCGAAACGATCCATGCCGCGATAGGCATCAGGCACCATATTCATGGCCGCAATTTTGGCCTCGTCAAAACTCTCTTCACCATTGGCAATGCGCTGGGCAGTGGCCGCCTCTGTCGCATAGGCCTGTCCATCGGCCCGCAGATTGGCTTTGGTATCCATCAGGTTATACATCGGAATGCCAGCGCGTTTTGCGACTTGATAGTCGTTGAAATCATGCGCCCCTGTAATTTTGACAGCGCCAGATCCGAAGTCTTTGTCTGGGTAGTCATCGGTGATGATGGGAATCAAACGCCGCTGCGCTTTGAGCCCGACGGGAATTTCGCACATCATCCCCACGATCGGCGCATAGCGCTCGTCGGAGGGATGTACCGCAACCGCGCCATCACCCAGCATGGTCTCTGGGCGGGTGGTAGCAATTGAGATATAGTCGCGCTCTTCTTGCAATGTGATGTTGCCGTCTTCGTCCCTCTGCACATATGTGTAGGTCGCGCCGCCTGCGAGCGGGTACTTAAAATGCCACATATGGCCGGCGACTTCGATATTCTCAACCTCGAGATCTGAGATGGCTGTCTCGAAATGTGGATCCCAATTGACCAGACGCTTGCCGCGGTAGATTAGCCCTTTGTTGTACATTTCCACGAAGACTTTGATCACCGCATCGTGAAAATTTGGGCTATTTTCATGGCCGGTGAGCGTGTCACCCTGCGCGCCTGCCATGGTGAAGGCTGTGCGGTCCCAATCGCAGGAGGCGCCCAAGCGTTTGAGTTGGTTTACAATTGTCCCGCCAGATTGTTCTTTCCACTGCCAGACTTTTCCCAAAAATTTCTCGCGGCCCAGAGCTACGCGGCCCGGTTCGCCCCGCTCTGCCAATTGCCGCTCAACAACCATTTGCGTGGCGATGCCCGCATGGTCTGTCCCGGCCTGCCAAAGGGTGTCAAAGCCGCGCATCCGGTGCCAGCGTACCAAAATATCTTGTAAAGTATTGTTGAAGGCATGACCCATATGCAAAACGCCCGTAACATTAGGCGGGGGAATCATGATGCAATAGCTCGACGCTCCGGGTTTGGCATTGGCCCCGGCTGTAAAACAGCCCGCCGCCTCCCAGGCTTTGTAAAGACGATCTTCAGCTTCCGCTGCGTTGAATTTTTCCATGGCCATAATACGGGGGTATCCTTCGAATTTGTTTCCGAATACCTATTTCTCTGGGCGAGTGAAAGCCCTAGCTGACCAAAGCTTCGCGCGCGCCGGGGCGCAGGACGGCCGGATCATAGGGTTGCCGCGCAAAAACCTCGCGCACCCGCTGCGCGAAATGCTCAATGGGCAAGGTCTCATAGTCAGGATCAAAGCTGTTTTGGTCCCACCGTTCGCAGAAGGTTGCACAGTCCTCAAAGTAGATATGGCCGCGATAAGTCTCGCGCTTGTCACGATTGCCGCCCACATGGTGGCCATAGTAGAGCATCTGGAAATCACCGTGTTTCTCGACCACCCAGGCGCATTGTTCTCGCACAAAGGGGCGCAGGATCGCGGCGGCATATTCGTCGTGATTGTAGGGCGCAAAAATATCGCCTATATCATGCAACAGCGCTGATACGATCCAATCGGTATCGGCCCCATCGCGCTCAGCGCGGGTGGCCGATTGCAGTGAATGGCCCAGACGTGTCACCTGATAGCCTGAAAGACCTTCATCCAGCGAAACCAAAGCGTTGAGAAGGCGATCAGCCGTGCCTTTGGTGTATTCAACCTCATGTTCGGTGAGAAAGGCATAATCTGCCGCGTCGCCATCTTTCATAGCGCGAAATTTTACCTGATCCATCATGCGTACATCGCTGCTTGTCCGTCGGCGCCTGCCATCATGACTTTCGCCTGTTCGGTTCGAATTTCTTCATAGAGTAAAAGATCTTCAGGATGAAACAAGCCCTTTGGCGCATGGCAGAGTGTGAAATTGCCCGTATCACAATTGCCGCGCATCGCGACACCGTAATCGGGAGCATTGTTGGGCTTTTTTACATGCGGGCTTAGAAAGCGCATCACGACACCAATTCGGCGGTCATCGCTTGTATTGGCTCCCGACCCGTGGATCATCAAGCCGTGGTGCAGGCTCATCTCGCCTGTCGCCAACGCGCCGCTGGATTTGTCTTCCTCGGCCACATTCACTTTGATTTCTTGACCCCGCGACAGAAGGTTCAGCTCATCAAAGCTGTCCTCATGGGGAATAATCGGGCTTTTGTGACTGCCTTTGACAAAATCCATACATCCGCTTTGAGGCATGGCCGGAGTAAGCGCTAGCCAAGCGGTAAGTATCCCATCAATTTCACCCAAGCCCCAATAGGCCAAATCTTGATGCATGGTGACCACATGTTTTGTATGCGGCTCTTTGATCAAAAACTCTGTCGAATACAGTAATACATCAGGCCCTAAAATACCCTCAACCACATCCAATATCGCGCTATGGGCGGCGATTTCATAGGCCAGCGGCATAACCAGATGTGCATTGACACGCTTATATACATTCAAAGCTCTTGGCAGGCCATTGTCGAGCCAATTGCTTTCAATCGCCTCCAACTCCGCGCGCCAATCTTCACATTGCTGAGCGGAGATTGCGGGTATGGGGCATAAAAAACCGTTCTCCCAATAGCTCTCTATCTGCGCCTTGGACAGAGAATTAGAGGTCTGTGTATTTTGCATAATAAACTCCTTGGATCCCCCCAATACGCCATGTCAAAAAGCGTCGGTCTTGTCTGAACACGACATCAGCGAATTCAACGCTTGTCGCTGGACAGTCGGGGGCAGGTTGGTAGTATTTAACGAAACTTAGGAGCAGGTGCGTGGAAAAATTTGGGAAAAGCCAATCGGTTTTGCGGCGAGAAGATGATCGTTTTGTAACGGGGCACGGGCAATATGTGGATGATACGGCTCCCAAGGGTGCGCTACATGGCTATGTGCTGCGCTCCAGCTACGCCCACGGGTTCATCACAGCGCTGAACACGCAAGAGGCGGAGGCGGCCGATGGGGTTCGGCTCGTACTCACTGCGGCCGTTTTGGACAAGGCGGGGCTCTCGGGCAAGATGGAGGCCAGTCTGGTGAAAAACCAAGATGGTCAATTGGCGCCCAACACAGATCGCTTTTTGCTGGCCAAGGACCGGGTGCGTTTTGTTGGCGAGCCGGTGGCTATGGTCTTTGCTGATACCTATGCGCAGGCGCGGACTGCGGCGGATATGATCGCGCTCGACGTTGATGATCTTCCGGTGCATCTTGAGTTGCAAGCGGGCGGAGCCGATTTGCATGACGCGGCTCCAAATAATGTGGCCTTTGACTGGGCGTTAGGCGACAGAGCGCAGATGGAGGCGGTGAAAGCCGAAGCGGCCCATGTGTTGAGTTTTGAGATTTCTGACAACCGTGTGATTTGCAATTCTATGGAGCCGCGCGGCTGCTGGGCGGATCTTGAAGGTGGGCGCGTGCACCTGTGCGTCAATGGGCAGGGGGTCTGGTCGCAAAAGGGGCAACTGGCGAAGATGCTGGGTCTTGTAGAAAGCGAGATCCGCGTGACCAATCCT
>NYTV01000012.1 GCA_002683685.1 Paracoccaceae bacterium | reverse complement strand
TAATATATTTGAATTAAGCGCAGCATAAGCCACGCGGTGGCGAGATGCACCCGTTTCTTGCGCTATGTTCAAATTCATTTCCATCTTGTAATTACGCTGCATCAACCCAGTTGGATCACAGAAAACTTGACTGTTTTAAAAGTAATCCAAATCCACGCATTACGCGTAAAAGTTTCACGCAATAATAAAGGACGTGCTTATGCCATTTGAGACGGCCCCTGTGGGCGCTAAACGCATTGCGGTAATTGGTGGTGGCATTTCAGGCATGGGGGCAGCCTATCAATTGCGCGAGCAGCATCAGGTGGTCTTGTTTGAGGCCGCCCCAAGGCTCGGCGGCCACGCGCGGACCGTAATGGCCGGTAAAAACGACGATTTACCGGTGGATACGGGGTTTTTGGTGTTCAATGATGTGAATTACCCACATTTAGTTCGCCTGTTTACAGAGCTGGACGTTCCCGTGATGGACTCGGATATGAGCTTCGGCGCGTCCATTAACGGCGGATGGTTGGAATATGGGCTCCTGGCCCCTAAAGCCGTGTTTGCCCAGCCACGAAACATCATTCGACCAAAATTCTATGGCATGATTCGGGACATCTTAAAATTCAACAAACGCGCCAGCAGCGAATTGATTGATTCTACGATTACCATCGGTGAGTTGGTCAATGAATGGCAGCTTGGCGCATGGTTTTGTGATTATTACCTTACCCCATTCACCGGTGCGATTTGGTCCACGCCCATCACGCAAATCCTTGATTTTCCGGCGCAGGCAATGATCAGTTTCATGAAAAACCACGCCCTTCTTGGCGCTGGCGGTCAACATCAATGGCGCACGGTGCGCGGCGGCTCGCGCGAATATGTGAGCCGCCTTCAAAGCGCCTTGACGCGGGCCAATGTTGAAATTCGCCTGTCGAGCCCTGTGGCTCAAGTCCGGCGCAACCCTCTGGGTGTCGAGTTGCAAATGACCGATGGCAGCATTGGAGCCTTCGACGAGGTGATTTTCGCCACACATTCGGACATCACTCTCGGCATGCTCAGCGATGCGAACAGTCTCGAACATCAGGCTCTAGCCGCAGTGAAATATCAGCCCAATGAGATGGTGCTTCATGGAGACAGCTCCATCATGCCCAAACGCCAGGCCGCTTGGGCGTCATGGGTTTATACGGAAGATAAAGACCGGCAATCAGACCGCATTGATCTGACCTACTGGATCAACCGTTTGCAAAGCCTGCCAAAAGATGACCCCTGCTTTGTCACTTTGAACACCCAACGCGATATTGATCCCACCTTGATTTATGATCAATACACTTTTCATCATCCGGTCTTCGACACGGCAGCTTTGAAGGCGCAACAGCTTATCAGCGATATCAATGGCGCAAATCACACCTGGTTTTGCGGCGCTTGGATGCGCAATGGCTTTCACGAAGATGGGCTGGCCACGGGCATAGAAGCGGCCCGAAGGTTGATGGCGCAAAATTCCACAATTCTGGCTGCTGCCGAATGACCTGCCTCGACCATATCAAGGCGCATACCTATCACGGGCGCAAAGGGCCAGTTTCCAATGCCTTTCGTTATGCCATAGATTATGTGCTGATTGATTTGGCCGCAGACATTCACCTGCCGAGACTTTTTTCGCGCAATAGGTTCAATCTGATGAGCCTGTGTGACAGCGATCATGGCGGCGCCCCCAAAGACGGTCGCGGCTTGGCCTGGGCGCGCGATGTTTTAACGGCGCGAAATCTACCGGGCCAAGAGCGGATTTTACTTTTGGCGCAACCAAGGTTGCTCGGTCATGTGTTCAATCCAGTGAGCTTCTGGCTCTGCTTGGATGCGCAAGACAAACTGCGGGTGGTGATTGCCGAGGTCGGCAACACTTTCGGCCAAAGGCACAGCTACCTATGCTATAAAGATGATCTGTCCCCCATCACGGCCAAAGACAGGTTGGCTGCGCAAAAAATCTTTCATGTCTCCCCGTTTCAGCCCGTAGAGGGTGATTACAGTTTCCAATTTGACATCAGCGCGCAGCGCATCGGAATTTCAATTGAATACCTGCGGGCCGGTGGAGGTCTGACTGCAACGCTGGTCGGACCACGCCAGCCCCTGTCCAATGTNTCAATCCTCGGTGGGTTTCTGCGGCGACCGCTCGGCTCTCGCAGGGTTTTGGCTTTGATCCACTGGCAGGCGGTCAAGCTATGGTTGCGCAANGCGCGNTTTCNCTCCTGCCCAGAGGTTCCACAAAGCGATATAAGCCGATGACCNCAAGCGCCTNTCAGCCGGCTCTGCCNGCCTTTGCGGTNTTTTCGGGTTTTTTGGCCGCCGCTGGCATTCCGATCTATATCTTCGCACCAAGTTTCTATGCGCAAAACTATGGTACAGGANTGACGGCCATCGCNGCGGTGTTGTTTTGGTTGCGCCTGCTNGATGCGGTGCAAGATCCCCTGTTTGGTTGGGTTTCTGAACGGCTGGGCCGCGACCGCAGGTTTTGGATAGGTTTTTCAGTTTTCATCCTGATTGGATCTTTAATCTTGCTGTTCGCCGTCCCGCCGCGGACCGCGCCTTTGCTGTGGTTTGCCCTCTCAATGACCGGATTATTCAGCGCTTTTAGCTTTCTGACGATAAATTTCTATGCTCAAGGGATTTCGGCCGCCGCGCATCTGCCTGGCGGGCATATGCAACTGGCGGCTTGGCGCGAAACCGGCGGGCTCATTGGTATTTGCTTAGCGGCCGTAGCGCCCACCCTGCTGATGGTCTGGACCGCCGCACCTATGGTGGGCTTTGCCCTTGGGTTTGCCGCATGTGGACTCTTGGCCTCTTGGATGATGCGGCATCAATGGGGCGGCACGGCCCCCCGTGCGCCATCCAACTTCGCATTCATCTGGCGCGATCAACTGGCACGCCGCATGTTGATCTTAGCCTTCGTCAATGCAATGCCCGTGGCCGTTACCTCAACGCTGTTTTTGTTCTTTGTCACCCATCGGCTGCAAGCAGGCGCTTGTGCTGGAGGATTGCTGCTCGTCTTCTTCCTCTCAGCCGCAGGCTCAGCCCCACTTTGGGCCAAAGCTGCCCAGCGGTTCGGCACGCGCCGAAGCTTGATCTTCGCCATGGGCCTGGCCATCGTCGTCTTCGCCCTGGCGGCGTTTTTACGCGGTGGCGATGTGGCTTTTTTTGCACTGATCTGCATTGCCTCAGGTGCCAGCATCGGCGCTGATTTAACACTTCTACCAGCCGCCTTCGCGCAACGATTGTCCATCATCGCACCGAACGGTGGGGAAGGTTTTGGGCTGTGGTCTTTGATGAGCAAGTTGACCCTGGCCGCAGCCGCCATAGCTGTGTTCCCAATCCTGGACCGGGCAGGATTTGACGCCTCAGCCCCCGAGCAAACCGCGCAAGCTCTATCGACCCTGACTGTGCTCTACGCGATTTGCCCGCTCATATTAAAACTGGTTGCGATCGGCTTGCTGATCAAAACCCCTTTGCAGGATGAATAGATATGACCATGACTTTCATCATCTTGGCCGCACTCGCTCTGGCGCTTGGCCTGCGCTATGCAACCGGATTCACAGCCCAGCGCCCGCAGCACTATGTCGCCAGCACGCCGGTATTCGACATCAGAGAAGTCCTTAAAGGACCGATGCTCTGCGAAGGGGTGATCTATGGTCCCTTTGGCCGCGTCACAACACGCTTTGTCGCGCAGATGCATGCAAAATGGCAGGGCAACGAAGGTCGCATGACCGAAGAGTTTCACTACGACAGCGGCACCATTCAGCACCGCGAGTGGACTTTGAAACTCAATAGGGATGGCCAAATTCAGGCCACTGCGCCAGATTTAATCGGCGTAGGCCACGGGCAACAATCCGGCGCAACGGTGATGCTCTCCTATGAAATTAAACTCACTGAAGAGGCCGGGGGCCATGCGCTCAAGGTCACAGATTGGATGTATCTTATGGACAATGGCGCGATCATGAATCGCAGCCAGTTTCGAAAGTTTGGCTTCAAAGTTGCAGAATTGGTCGCCACCATGCGGCCCCTGCCGGCGGTCTGATCGAAGATGAACTATGCTGCAAAACGTTACTGGCTGATCGGTGCCAGTGAAGGGCTTGGCCGCGCGCTCGCTCACAAGATGAGTGCTGCCGGCGCAGAGCTCATTTTATCTGCCCGATCGGAAAAACGTTTGCAGTCCTTGGCCGATGCTCTGCCCGGACCGGCAGAAGTTCTGGCTCTAGATTTGGCCAATAGCGAATCTGTTGCAGCTGCGGGCGCGCGGCTGGGTCATGTGGACGGGTTGGTTTTCCTAGCGGGGGTCTATTGGCCTATGCCCGCGCAAAACTGGAATGGCGCGCAGGCGCTCGCCATGGCCAATATCAATTTCACAGGCGCGTTCCGAGTGCTGGATCAAGTGATGGACTCATTTCTGGCACGTGATGCGGGGCATATTGTGCTGACCGGCTCGCTTTCTGGGTTTTGTGGTCTACCCGGTGCGATTGGATACGGTCCGTCAAAAGCAGGGATTATGGCCTTGGCGCAAAGCCTGCGCGCGGATCTGCACCGCACAGGGATCAAAGTCCAACTGGCCAATCCCGGCTTTATCAAAACCCGCCTGACCGACAAAAATACCTTTCCGATGCCCTTCATCATATCACCAGAGCAAGCTGCCGACCATATGCTGCGCCACATGGAGACTAAACGATTTCAATACAGCTTCCCGCATCTGTTTTCTTGGGTGTTTCGCGGCGGTCGTTTCCTGCCTGAAAGGCTCTATTTCAAAATCTTCGGCAAGGGCTAAAGGCTTTAAGAGGCCATGTCTGTGCCCAACTTCGATATATGCTCGTCAAAACACGCCCCCGCTTTGCCCCAAACACCCTGCGCCATATCGTGCAACCCCAGGAGGCTTGGCAAAAGCTGAGCGGCAAAATCTTCAGAACTTTCGCGCGGCAAAAGGGACGGCAAATTATCAATCGCCGTTACGTCCAAAATCGGATTTTCGTGCACACGGAGGGCGGGATGCTCCCAGCTTGTGGTGCAATCATAAACTTTGATGGGAGAAAAGGAGCTGTTCGGGTCGCATGCGATGTCGCCAATCACCCGAAGTGCGCGCGGGGCGCCCGCGGCAGAGGCTGGCACAAAAACCGGAGTTGAGGAATTGGCAAGAATGCAATTGAGGAAAATGTCATGGGCTAAAATTTCAGGGAATGGCCCTCCCTTTGCGGTTTGCGCCATATCCCAACAGGTCACCTCAGCGCCCATGGCGCGGCAAAAATCACGCGCTCCGCTGCCCACCCGGCCCAGCGCACCGATAATGATCACCTTGGGACGCGTATTCGTGCCAAGATCTGAGCCAACATGTTCTTGCAAGGCCCCCGCGGAGGCAAAGCCCGTCAAAGGGGCGCAAAGCGCACCGCTGCGCGCCGCCGCCCAACATTTGAGCGCAACGGCCGCCCCGGCATATCCAGCCCAATAGCCAAAGGCCGCGACCCGGCGTCCGGTGTCATCAGTGAGATACTCCAGATCATAGAGCCGCCCACCGCCGCGCTCAAACCGCTTGAGCAAGCGCGCGCCATCCGGCTGGCCTTTATAGGCATGACCAAACATAATGTGGCGATGCACCAGCGGGCTGTCGTCTTCCGGCAGCTCTTTCAAGCCAAGGATAATCGCATCTTTGGGGGCGTTGCGCCAAGATCCCATGACAGCCAAGCTGCACGCCGGGTAATCAGCAAGTGGAATGGCGCGGGTCGGATCTTCTTCCAAGGTTACCCGAAACCCGGCCTGAACAAATTTTGTCACGCCGCTCGGGGTTACGGCAACGCGCCGCTCGTTAGGACGCTCTTCGGCACGAATCCAAATATGGGTCATAACAAACCTTTCTCAGCGATCGTCGCAACCGAGGGGCGCGCGGCGATGGAGCGCTGCAGCTGTGCCAACTTGGGGTAATTTTGGATCTCCACCCAATCGCCAGCCATCCATTGCCTGATGGCAAAAAGATGCGCGTCTGCCGGGGTGAACTCAGCCCAGAATATATACTGCCCGACGATGACATCTTCCAAATAGGCACAGCTTTCCACCATGGTCTGCGGAACTTTCGCTCTCATATCATCATAAGAGGTTTGCAGATCAGCCCAGCGAAAGCCACGCAATTTATGTGCATGATTGATATGCTTGGTGGTGGCGAGATAATAGGATATCTCCCGATGCTTGGCGCAGGCAAACGCGTGCTTTGGCAGCATATGCGGGGCGATATATTCCAAGATCGCCACGGTCTCGGTCAATATACCGCCCTCAGTGACCGGAGCCGGAACGCGACCCTTCGGGGGAATCTCCAAATAGGCCTGACTGCGCCGATCTTCAGCGGCAAAATCAATCAAACAGAGCTCATAATCGGCCCCCACTTCTTCCAACACAAGCACAACTGCAACGGAAATGGTGCCTTTGGTGGCGATAAATTTAAGCATAATCTGCCCTAATTCGTTTATTAAATTACAGTCCGCGCATGGCGGCGGTCGGAGGCATCTAAATGCGGCGTGCCATTATAGCTTGCCATTTGCGTCACGCCTTGTGCAATTGAAAACCGATGTATCGAAGAATTATGAATAGGCAACATCACCTGGGCAAATCCCTCCGGCCCCAGAGATAGATGCCGGGCAATCGTCATGCCAATCACACCGCCAGAGGTGACCACCAAACTGCGGCCACCAAGCTCTGTGAGCTCCGACATCACTTGACCGAAGCGGTCTGCAAAACTGCGGTAGCTTTCATGGGCATTGTCCAACCGGCCAGCATGCCAGGCGGTGAAAAGCTGAGGCACATGCTGGGCAAATTCTTCCGCTGAACTGGGTAAAGGTTTGCGCGTTTGCGCCTGATATTCTTGGGCCAAGTCAAAATAGCGCAGCTCATTCACCCGGTGATCAATCTCGATGCTCTGCGATAGGCCTAATCCGGCTGCGGTCTCCTGATGCCGCCGAAGATTGCCACAAATCACCCGATCAAATTCTGTTCCCTGCGCGCGTAGGTAATCGCCCAGCCAAGCAGATTGTTGATGCCCCATGGACGAAAGCTTGTCATAGCTTTCCTCATCTTTGGCACCAGTGTTGGCTTGTCCATGGCGGATCAATATTATTTCACATTGGCTCATCTCCCTGAATTAGCCCGCTTTGCCGGTTTTGCCAATCAGCTTACAATGATGTGCATCGGAAACCTGCCTTGGCGCAAATTTGGCCATGCCTGTCGCGTATGGCATCTATTCTTAGCAAAAAACTGGTCTAACAAGA
>NYTV01000011.1 GCA_002683685.1 Paracoccaceae bacterium | reverse complement strand
ACGAAGCGCTACTGCCGTGGCGCTGCGGGCAGGTTAGTTACTAACCTGACGCGCTCATCACAAGGTGGGGTTTATGGATCGCTTACGTTCAACCAGCACAAAAAACCCTGCAAATACCCGCTTCCAGCGCCCTGAGCGGTCGGTAATTTCTGCGTAGTTCATCTTCCGTGGCGAGTAGGCCAGGCGCCAGCAGCGCCACACGTACCACTTCATAACAATCCCTTCATCTCATCAGCAATACCGCATTGAATGACAGCTACTGAACCGCGGCCCGCCTTGTCGTGGCCTGTGGCTCGGGGTTGGTTGGCAGCTCTGTGCCTTCCTTTAACCAACCGTGTAGCATCGAGTAGTTCATGACAAAGACCGGTATCTGAACCAGCTGTTCGGCAAACGTCTCGCCAATGATCCGCTTGATCAGCAACGGCACCTCCCGGCAGTCGAGCAATGCCGCCACCTCCCGCCGAAACAGTCCGATGGAGCACATCTGTTCATGCAGCTCCATCCCGGTAAACCAACGGAACAGCAGGTTGTATCTCACCTGATGATGCAGCTGATATTCGTTGGGAATGGAGTAGAGCAGTTGCAGCAACAACACCCGTATCAACCGATCCACTGGCAGTTGCAGCTTCCGCTCCGTGCTAAGGGTCTGGAGCATCCCAGCTTGCTCGCGGAGGATGTCATCAACTTCCGGTTTGACCAACACCAGAAAATCGTCCGGCTCCAGGTAGCTGTATATATCCTTCAGAGCAAGTCGCCAGTCATCGTGGGAAACGACATACCCACAAGGTTTGCCATAGCGGCATACCGGAACCGGCTCCTCTTGCGCCGCATCGATCACCTTGGCCAGGTTCTGCCCCAACTCCTGCATCCCCACCCCAGCACTATGCCCCTTACGGTACATGCTTCCCCCTCCATGTTGTTTGTGACTTACAAACTCATTCTGGCCCGCTCTTCTGCGGTGAGCATATTCATTGCCTGCTCATCCAGCTTCCCGGCACCCAGCACCTGCACCATATCACCCGGCTGGCCTGCCGGCGCCAGACTGGCACCGTCGTTGCCCCGCTCCATCCGTTCATCACCAAAACCCAGCACCCGCGCACTGAACACCGAAGGCCGGCGCTGGGTGGTGCTCTGACGCACCACATCGTCCACCACCTGGGCCGCACTGGACGCCGCCGCACTGGCAGCGGTCAGCGCACCGGTATTCACCGAGGCCACCACCGGAATCCCGCTGGACTCGCCCTGCACCTGAATGTTGGCCGCGTTGATCACCTGCAGCGCCGCAATATTCACGTTGCCCGACACCCGAATACCCGCCTCACCGGCATCAATGGTGCCCAGCGGCGCCAGCAAGTCGATGTCACCCGGCGCCACCTCGGCAATCGGGTTCAGCGTCGCGATACCGGCACCGCTGCTCGGCACCACCGGCGCCAGGCTCACGTTGCCCCAGTTATCGTATTCACGGCGCGGCGGGGTATAGACCACCGTGGTCTTGGAACCCCGACCGGCGTTGATATCACCCTGCGCCGACCAGGCCAGAATATCGCCACCAAAGGTGGTCATGATCCGGCTCTGGCCGAGCAGAATGTCATCCAGCGAATACAGCTGGATATCGCCCGCGCCCCGGGTGATCACACCCGCCGTGGACGGCGGCGCCTCACCTTCCACACCGAAGGTCTGCCCACCGCCCGGCGTCAGCATCTGAATGCCACCGCCGATATTGGTATGCACCCCTGCTCCGCCGTACATCAGAATATCGCCGCCATAGGCAATCTCGTTACCGGCCACATCATGGGTCGGGAACAGCGCGGCAATGGCGTTACGGCCGCGCAGATAACTGCCCTCGCGGGGGCCATCCACCTCGTTATACTCGCGGCCACCAGCGCGCAGCTCGGCAAAATACACATCGCGAGCAAAGATGCGCTGCTGCTCGGCCGACAAACCGGCGTACACCGTCAGCGCCTGTTCAGCATCGCCCTCAAAACCGTAACGCTCACCCAGCCACTCGACCAGCTCAGCCTCATAGGTTTTGGCCACCTTGCCGTCCTGATCGGCCAGGGCCAACTCGGGATCAGCCAGGTTGAGCGGGTCCAGATAATGCTCGGCAAAGCCCAGATAATCCGCACCCTGCGCACCAAAACCGGCCTGCATCACAATGCCCGCACCGGGGCGTGAATCACCCGGCACCACCGGCCCCAGACTGGTAACCGCAGCGCGGTCTTCCATCAGGATATTGCGCCCGACAGTGATCTCCAGGCTGCCAGGGCCAGCCACATTGAAGCTGCTGTAGAGAATGTCGCGGCCGGCAGACACGATGGAAACGTCGTTCGGGTCGTTGTGTACGAACAGGTTGCCGGTGCTGGCGTTGAGTCCGTTGTTGATCGTAGAAGGCACGCCAGTGGACTCACCGATCGCTGTGCCGGAGTTGACAATATCGCGCCCTGCCATCATCCAGACTGGACCAGCGGACTCGTACCAGGTCTGCCCAGCCCGTGCTCCACTATTGAATTGCAGAATCTCACCGGTGCGCAATCCAACAATATCCTCGCCAGCATAGAAGCGCGCTGGTGTTGCGCTGCCCCATTCGGCGCCAGCACTGGTATTGGGACCGAAGGCGAACAAGCTGTTTACCGAGGAGATACCATCGCTGTTCATATTGCTGATGGCAATTTGTCCGTTGGCACTCCTTCTTGCAAAAGCCGGGTCAAACGGCGTTGGCAGAAGATCGATGCTGGCACCGGACTGGTTCACCGCATAGCCACTGGCATAGATAGATTCGCCCGCCAGCATTTGCAAGCTGCCGTTGAGTGACGGCGCCAGCAACAGCGAGAAAGACTCGTTCGGATTTAGTGCCGTTCCTACCGCCGAGGCACCCATATATATGCTGCCATTGGCCGCTACAGTGCCGAGCTGGGATGGGTAGACATAACGGCCATCGGTGGTGGAATAGTTATGCCCCCCACCGCCACCCGCATTCTGCAGGGCATTGCTCAACTGCACACTGGGTGTAAGGTTGCCGCCGGCAGAGAACAGATTGATGGCGGTATTGTCCGTCCACAAGGAGAACCAACTGACATCTGCAGGAGATGCACTGAGTGAGGTATTTACACGCCCAGGGTCACCGGTACCCGTCAGCACCAGATCACCGCGTGCATTCAGGTTGGCCACCGCATCACCCAGCATCACTACAGGGCCGCCGCTGGCCGTGTCCCGCGTGGAGCTGAAAGGATCGTAGGCACGGGTTTCCTTGAGGTCGTTGCTAGTGACCAGGCTGCCGTAACTCAGGTCAAGCCCCCCCAGCGCGCCGCCATACAATTGCAGTGAACCCCGCAGGTTGGTCAACACGCCGGTCAGGTTCATATTCTGCTCGTCATTGTCGGTTACCCGCGCCTGCAAGCCGGGGTTGAGGTCGTCACCGATACGTAGATTCATATCACCACCGCCGGTCAACAGAATCTCGCCATCTGCAGTGACCCGGCCAGTGCTACCCACAGCCAAGGCCAGGCCCTCACTACGCGGAGAAACAGTACGGCCGCCACCACGCTGGCTCAATATGCCGGCATCACCGGCAATATCGACTGTCAGGTTCCCGCCACCCAGAGTCCCGAAGCCAGTAAAGCCGACCAGCTCCGGCACGGATTGCACTCCACTGACTGAGTGGTAGGCGTTGGTACTGGCACCACCGGGCACATAGGTACCAAAGTTGACCCACCAACTGGCAGGAACAGCCTCGACTCCTTGAGTGCTACCCGTACCCTGGCGCCATAGCCAATTACCCAGATTGGCGCTGGAAGACTGTCCACGCAGCTCCCTATCAAGGCCTAGCGGCGAATTAATAGCATTCAGGTCACCAGTCAGGTTACCACCAGCACGGAGGAGCAGGTTACCACCGCCATCCGGGTACCAAGCGTCGTAGGTATTGTCCGCTCCTCCATCAACCAAACCTTCATAGTCCGCAGCGACAGCAGCATCAGCACTACCGATCGTTCCAAGATAGGAACCGTCGCTAGCCTTGTCCCGTGACTGATTGAAGTCAACGGCCTGGCTCCCCGCTCGCGAAGCAGTGGACATACCCGCTGTGTATGCGCCATACAGTGATTGCACCTTCAGGTCACCAGCAGAAATCAAATCCAAATCACCGGTGCCAGTACGCAATACGCTGAATGCCTGCGCAACCGAATAGGAATCAAGCAAACCGCCCAATCCAGTCTCAAGCTCTACGCATGACCCCGGGCGCCTATCGCAAGCGATTAACATATTTTCAGGAACGGCATGCCCTTCTGGGTTTCCAAGGCGATTGCCTTCTGCCCACGCATGGGTGGCGCTCACGCACGAGCCAGGAAACCTGTCGCAGAGCCATAAGTCAGCCTCATCGACCGGCGATCCAGCCTCCTCTCTTGGTCTATTCCCAACCGCCCAAAATAGTTTCCCTAGAATCTCATGCACATTAAGCAAAGTGTAATGCGTATCAGCCAAAGTCAGCGCACCAGCAGCCAAGCGCTCGGCTTTAACCGACCGACTATCCGCCGCCTCCGTATCCGCCCCCGCCACAACGCGCATGGACCAGGACTGCGAGCCTTCCGGCAACATGGCCGCCACCGCCCAGTTGGTACCCTGACGGCCGCCATTGGCCGGGCGCAGCGGCATGGATATGGCATCGTCCGGTAGCACAACCAGGGTTTCCGAGGGGATCAGTCCACCCAAGGGGATGGCCAGATCACTGGCCAGAATCAGGGTACTCGGCAGCTCCGCGCCTTTGGGCCAGAGCATGGCTTGCAGGCGTGTATTGCCGGTCAACAGGGTACCGGCACCCAGCCGGGTGTTGGATGGCAGGGTAACAGTGCTGTCCAAAATAGTACCCGCGGCATACAGCAGCTCGCCGGCCGCATCAAAGATCGGCGCATGCAGCACGGTATCCGCTGGCAGGGTCAGCGCGGTATCCAGAACACCGTCCACCGGCAGCTGGGTGCCTGCAGCAAACTGGGTAGCGCCAATCGGCAAGTCATAGTTCAGGGTCTTGCCAGCGGCAAACTCGGTGCCGGCGGCCAAGGTCACACCCGGCCCGGGCACCACCACATCACCGCCATAGGCGATATAACCGGGGGTCAGCACCCAGCCGTTATCATCCGGGGTCTCCGGCGGTGGGGCAAAACCATCGTTGATGCTGCCGTAGATATCCAGATCACCACCGGCGCGCACCACCAGCGTACCTACCTCACCAGAGCCATACACATCGGTATGTTCGGTATGGGGGTTAAGGCTGGCATAGCGGTGACCGGACAGGTCCAGATCACCACTGACGATCATATCGCCATCGGCGGTGGCACTGACGATTTCAACACCGGGACGCAGGCGGAAGGCATCAGCGTAGGTGGCGTTGTTCAGCCCGGCCAACTTGGTGCCAAGCAGGTTGTCATTGCCCAGCACTGCATCGATAAAGGCGGCGCTATCGGCATGTTTGGCGTCCAGATAGGCCTGGTCAATGATCTGATAGGGGCGACCGCTGGCTGCGTCTTCGGTACCGTATGCGGCATCGTCATAACGCTGCATGGCATTGACCGCTATGGAGCGGACACCTTGAATATCCAGGCTGCCGCTGGCGTCGATATCGATATCACCAGCGGTGGCACCGCCCAGTCGGGGGGCGTTCAGCTCCACCGTGCCACGGTCGCGGACATCATGCAGGCTTGGGTCAGCCTGTACGCGGACATCATCGGTGCCATGGCGCAGGTCGATGCGGGCGCCATCAGCCAGCAGCAACTGGCCATTGCCGGAACTCAGCTCAACCACAGCGCGGTTGGGTGAATCGATAATCTTGCCGTAGCTGTCCAGGCGCAGGGTTTCACCATGGGCATCCAGCAAAGCGTTGCCGGTCAGGGCCAAGCCTTGCTTGCCGGCCAGGCGAATACTGCCGACCCGCTCGCCACTGGCATCAATGGTGCCGGCCACGGTCAGCTGACCATCATCCACCGATACGCTCACATCCGTGGCGCGCAGTTCATCACCAATGGTCAGATCGCCCTGCTTGAGCTGGAAATGGCGCAGGCCCAGCACCTCTCCGTCATTCAGGCGCTGGTTCAAGGCTGCAAACTGTTGGCTCAGATTGCCACTATCACCCAGGTGCTGGGCGCGGATATCCACCCCACCGGCGGCATAGGGCACCCAGGTGCCGCCGGCCTCGTAATAGCCGCTGGCACTGGCCAGAATCTGCCCCTGCAAATCTACCAACCCGGCATCGTCAGCCAGGGCAATAGCGGTCAACCGCCCGCCCTGGTTGTACTCGGCGGACAGGTCAATACTGGAACCCGCCACCTGACGGATATCGCCAGCATGGCTTTGCAAGGTCACATCGCCGCCCCAGCTGTACTGGGTAGCGTCTTCGTCGTCCATGAATTCAATGCTGCGCCCGGCCATATCAATCTGCGCGCCATCGGCCAGGGTCAAATCATTCTCGGCGGTCAATACCAGTTTGCCGCTGGGCAGTACCACCGCCGTATCCAGCAGCAGGCTTTGGCCGGTAATGGCCAGCTCGGCACCCAGCGCCTCACTGTCCACCAGCGCAGCGGTGCTGTCCGCCGGCGCCGAAACAGTCACCGCACCACCGGCGGTAATATGGTTGACCGAGCCGGCAGTGCCGGTGAGCAACGGGGTGAAGATATTCAGATTGCCGCCGCTGTAGCTGACACCTTCGCCGGGCACATAAGCGCCTTGGCTCTGGTACACAGCCAAGCTGCCCTTATTGTTGGCAGTAATGCGCTCGCTGGCATTCAGATTGACGTTGGCAAAACCCAGCGCCAGGCGGCCCAGATCATCCACGCCGCTGGGCTGACTAAAGGGGCCATAACCGAATTCAATGCGCTCGGCATCAATCGTCAGGTTGCCGCTACCAGTACCCGCACCACCAGCCGCCACTGCGCCGGGGCGTTCTGCCGACCCATTCCAGACCAGATTGCTGGTCTGGATCAGCGCTACATCGTCAGCATCGCCATAACCGTAGATGGCCGGACTGGTCAGCAACAGGCGATCCAGCAGCGACTCGCCCTGATCATCCAGAGTGGAAAGGGTTACCGAATCGAAGAAGTTCAAAGCGTCACCGGCCACCAGCTCCAGCGTTTCCAGCGCCGGTGCCCCGGTGCTGGTGTCGCCCTGCAACAGACGCTGGAGAATATCCTGGTTAAGCGTCAGGCCCGGCGTCAGTGCGCCACGGGTACCGGCTGCCGCCAACGCCTCGGCACTGCCGATATTGAAACCACCCACCGCCAGCGTCAGGTGACGGGTGCCGTAACGCACGGCATCATCCAGCTCAAAGGTATTATCGGTGGCAAAGGCAATACTGCCCTCAGAGTACAAACTGGTTTCCCCTTCGCAGCCGCCTATCGTGCAGGTGCCGACCAGAATGGAGCCGGGGCCGGTAAAATCGTCTGCCTCAGGGGCCAGCCATTGCATCCGACCGTTGGATACCGCCAACACACTCTTGTCACCAGCCTGGTAGATAAAACCGTCATCGGAATCGTAGGCTGCCGCGCCCTGCCCCAATGCGTTGATGACAGCGCCCTGCTCTATCTCAATAGCGCTCGGATTGGAGTGGTCCTGCCGACTAACCAGCATAATCTCGGGGGCAGTCAGCTCTGCACCCGAACGCAGTACAATACCAGCAGTTGGAGAGTTGATAGCCCCGGCACCAAACTCAACATAATTACCACCTTGGCCATAGACGATAACCGGGCGGCCACCGATCACCAGACGATTGACATCCATGGCACTCAGATCCGAGGCATAGAAGGAGATATAACCTTCGGCGGCCTGCCCACCATCCGCAAGCAATTCTATCCTGTTATTGTTGGGCACAACAACGGACAAGGTGCTGCCAAAGCCGCCTTCGGCAGCCTCACCCAACACGGTGCCATCAAAGTTGAAACTTGCCTCCTCGGTGTTCTGTCGCAACGACAATTCCAGCGTCTTGGCATCGGCTTCCAACATGCCCCTTGGGATGCCCAGGCGCGCTGCATCGGCATGCACAAAGTCGGTATAACTCATCTCGTTATACTGCGAATAACTACGCAGCACATCGGCGGGGGTAAGGATCAGCTGGCTGGCCAGGCTATCGCGAATGCCGGTGCCCGCCACGGACAAGGTACCGGAGGCAGCCCAGGAACCGTTACGCAGAGCATGGAGCGGGATAACTGCGCCCTGCCCTGCCAGGCCATTGAGTTCGACCCGGTAGGCACCTGGCAGCAGGGCGTAAGTGGAAGGCAGCAAGGTATAAGTACCTGCGGCCAGGCCAGGCACGCCACTGCCAATGGTGACCTGCTGACCGAGCATGGGATCGGAGGCTCCGGACTCACCACCCGCCGGTGCAGCAACCGACTGCACACCGGGTACGATGGCATACACCGGGTTAGTGCTCAGGCTAGGCAAGGTAAAGCTGTCTAGCCCGTTTTGTACCAACGGGTTGAAGCGCGCATCGGTGGAGCCGCCACGACCGGAGACAAAGGCTGCACCCAGCAGTTCACCACCGCCGGACAGATCAACCGTCGCGCCCTGCTGTATATCTACCAACTCACCGAGCAGAGTCATACCTACCTTGAGCTGACGGGAAGAGTTTACGTTTTCCCCCTGCGTGCCACCCACAGCATAAAGAGAGACGGTCTCGCCATCGTACTGCCACGCCTGACTATCAACGGTGCCACCGTAGGGCATCCGTAGCCCTCCTGCACTGACTGAGGTGGTGCTGTCGGATAGCAAGTTAACAGTTTGGGTTCGTTGATTGGCGGCTGTATAGCCAATATTGATCGCACCCAGCGGTGCCCGGAGAATACCTCCCTGCTCGACAGTAGCCGCGCCTAGAGTCAGGCTACCAAATACTGAATAGGGCATAAGCGGTGTATTGTTGGTCGTGCGGGTGATAATCAGCTTGCGGTCAGAATCATAACTGGCTGCTTGCCCTCGCCAACCAGCATGTATCGCAGCAACAGCACCCGTTCCAGGGTAAATCTGGGCGGCGGCCAGAACCAGATCACCCAGGACGTAGAGTTGCGATTCTTCAGACGCTGTGCTCGTTAGAAAACGCATATCACCACTACTGGCAAATTCTACCGCGTCGAAGTCGCGTGTCGCCAGAACATCGCGCAACTCAAATAATTGCTCAGCATTTACTTGCAACCTACCAGCCAGTGGCCGGTTGGAGCCATCTTCCGTCGAGCCACCCTGGACTGTGGGATGAATATAGTTATCCTGACTGGTCAGACCGCCATAGCCGGCTAAGCGTATATAAGGAGCGGCCAGCTCAACCTGGCTGGTTTCCGGCGCAGTACCGGTCAAGCCCAGTACACGGCTATAGAGACTGAGCGACTGGCCGAGGGACAGGGAGGTATCACGGTCAAAACTGAGCAGGCCATCACTGGCCAGGGTCAGATTATCGAAGCCACCAGCTTCGATCTGGTCCACGCCGACACGAGCATGGCCGTAAGTCAGCCCATCTGCTGCCTCAGCGGCAGTGCTGCCCGCAGCCAGTTGGTTTTCTCCTTTCACTTGGCTGAGTACCAACTCGCGTACCTGGCGCACACGCTCTCCAGCACTATTGGTGCGGTAGAAAGGCGTATCCAGCGCTACGGTCAGGCTGCCGCCAGCGGCTCCTTCACCACCGGCATTGGCTTGCAGCGTACCCTCCAGATACAGACCGTTGCTGGAGGCCAACGAGATACTGCCTGCATGGCTGGCCACTGGTGTGGCGCCCTGCCCCGGCAGGTCGAGTACCGCACTGGTGCCCGAGACGTCCAGCAGCGCACCTTCGCGCACCACCACAAACAAGTTGGAGGCTGCGGCCTCGCCAGTGGCATGGTCAAACTCCCCACCAACTGTGATGCTACCGCCATTCTGTACCTGGCCATAACGCTGCCCCCCAGCATCCTGCCCGGTAATAGCGCGGCCAGCCACATCCAGCACGGCATTCTCGCCAATCCAGATGGAGCGGCCATGGCCTACACCTTCGACGGCTTCACTCGTGCCGGGAACCGCCACACTACCGAGAGCAATTTCGCCACCCCAGGCATTAAGGGTGCCGTCCACGGTCAGCTGGCCGATGCTGCGCAGGTCAATGGATTGGCCGGGGTCGACATTAAGCACCGTGTCCTTGCCGATCTGGACACCCACAGTGGCCATATCACTGGCCGACGATTGAGCGGTGCCAGCCTGCAGCGCCAGGCTGGCACCAGCGCGCTGAGTGATGCGATTATTGGCCGGATTATCCAGGTGCAGCGGCGGCATCCAGGGTTGCAGTGCAGTGGTCGAATTGCCACCAGTGGCTAAGCCCTGAGCATGCTCCGTCAGGCGCAGAACCGGCATGCTGACGTTGGCTTCGGCCCCCTCGGCGACCATTACGCCCTGTTGGCCGATCACCTTGTAATGGTTGAAACCCTTGTCAAAGAAGTCCGGCGCTAGCATCAATGGCGACTTTACTGCAACTCTCTGGGCCAATACGGTGCCGCTAGGCAGCGGGGTGCCTACCGGTAATAGTGTATCTACTGGCGCAGGTTGCCCAGCCGCAACGCTGTAGCTGGGTGTGGGCAAGAACGCGAGGGAGCTTGGGAGTTGATAGCCCTCCGGCAAGGTGCCGGCATTGATTCGCGTGATAACTGCACCTTCCGGCACTACTTTTCTCGATCCTGTAGCCCCTCGATAGCGGTTGGCGTTGGTACTGCTGCCATTGATATAGACATCCATATTGGTGCCGGTCAGATCCCAACCACCAGGGCCAACCACTATTTCAAGGGTATGGTTAGTGTTGCTGAAAGTGATATTTTCCGGCAGCACCTGCCCGGCGAGCAAACGGTCATAAGTGGCCTGTACCAGCAGGTTTTCACCGGCAGCTACGGTATAGGGCTCATCAAGCAACAAGTTGATGGGTGCTGGCTGACCCGCTTCCAGATAACCATCATGATCCAGTAACGGCTGATCGCCGATCACTACCGCAGAACCAGATTCAATTTGCAGAGTACCACCGCCATTCACACCATGACCCTGGATATCGCCAGCCAAGGTCAAGGAACCGCTGCGGCTGCCACTGCTGGCGGCCAGGGTAACATTGCCACCACGACCACCCTGTAACGAGCCATCAACCTGCAAAACCGCACCGGAGGACACATCAATCAAGCTGCCCTCGCCCAGAGCAACATCACCGCTGCTGCGAATCGATATATTGCCGCCGTTTTGATAGGGCAAAAGACGGGTATTCTGCGGGTCCAGCTGCAGGTTGCTCCACAGGCCGCTGGCGTCCAGCGCCACGCCTTCTGCTACCTGCACGTTGCCCACCGAGGCATTGCCGTTGAGCACAACGGATTGCATGCCGTTGGAGGTTATCTGAGTCAGGGCATTACCCACATGGATATTGCCAGCATTGGCGGTGAGGTCTGCATTGACTGCCACATCGGTACCGTACAGGGTGATATCCCCTGCCGGGGCTACCTGCAGCGCGCCGTCCACGGTAATGCCTTGAGTAGCCGCCACCTTGAGCGCACCCAGCTCAAAGCCATTGAGCTGATCACTATTCAGATACAGGGTTCCTTGGCGGTCTTCGGGCAGAGCGGTATCCAGTTCCAGACTGGCAGCTATATTTTCCTGCGTGGTACCGATAATCACATTCTTGGCAGTATTGGCGTTGGCACCCAATGCGTATTGCAGGGTGCCGCTGTCCTTGACGTAATAGGGGGTATAGCTGCCAACGATCAGTTGCGCACCTCGGGCCACAGCTTTCTGTGATTGGTGATAGCCATCCAGGCCCTGTTGCGCAGCCTGGGTCTGGCTTTCGCCTTGGTAAGTATCGCCGACTAATTGCCCTTCCAATACCGCATTGGCGGTACCGACCACCAGGCGACCCGCATCACGACCGACGGGATAACCCTGCTCGAAGCGCTGACGGGGCGCGAGTATCGGGTTGTAGTAGTAATCGGTCTGGCCCCAGCGTTCGCTGCTGTCCTGGTAGCCCTGATAAACGCCGGTATACAGAAGATCGCCTGGGGCTCTGGATAGCTCATACAAACGGCCATCAGCGCCTTTGAGCCAGGTTTGTTCGATGGTACCGCTCTGCACATCCAGAGTGCCGCCAGAGAGATTGATCTGTGAACCTTGCTGGGTGACCAGATCATTGCCGGCAAAGCTGACGGTGCCGCCCTGGGCCATCCATTCGCCGACGCCGTGGCCGGCTGTGCCAAGATAGCCACCGACTTCCAGCAGGCCGCCGGCGGTATACCAACGGTCGCTTTCATAGCCATTGGTGCCAGCGGGCACGAATACCAGTTCGCGGGTATCGATCCAGACATCGGTGCTGTTGAGGTTACCGCTGTCACGGTTGGCGGTGGAATCCCGTTGCTCGTTGCCCTGGATATTGACCTTAACGGTATTGTTTTCCATGGCCACCTTGACCCCGGTGGCACCGGATACGTCGATGGTCGCACCGTCGCGCACCAGGGTGCGACTGGCGGCATCAACGGCGACTTGGCCGCCAGTGGCGATGGTGGTCGAGCCGGCCTGGAAATCCACGGTGCCGGTGCTGGTGATTTTCACCAGCGACAGGTCGCGGCGGTATTTATCACCGGGGACAATATTCCGCTCGGTGTTATCGACCGCTGGCGCTTGCAGCCCATCGCGCTGGCCGTCGAGGGCAGTGGCATCGGACTCTTCCAGCAGGATAGCCGTGGTGGCGCCTTCGGCGAGGGTGACGCTGCCACCTGCACCCGTGGCCTTCAGGTGCACAGTGCCCCGGTTATGGACCGAGGTGCTGGCCAGGGCTACGCCGGCTTGAGTGATCTGATTACCGGTCAGGGTGATATCGCCGGTGGCGCTCTGGATCAGGCCGCTGTTGGTGACACTGCCGCTGCCGGCGGCGGTGACCTCGTTACCTCTGGTGGTAGACGCTAGGTTGCCGCCAGTGCCCTGGCCCTTCTTGATGATAAAGCTGTCACCGCCTGCCAACAGGGTCTGGCCATTGGCAGTGGTGATGCTGCCGGCGTTATCCACGTCCTTGCCCAGTAACAATACGTAACCGCCGCCAGTGGTGGAGTTTGCTGATTCGGCGGTAGTGATTTGTGCGCCCTGCTCTACCGTGACACTACCTGCAGCACCGGTGAAGGTGGCTGTGTTGTTCGTGCCGTACAGGCCATTGTTGGTGAACTGGGCGTCGCTGATATTGGCGGCGGCGGTGGCCAGGTTGCGGACGTTTACCTGGCTGCTGCCGGTGAAGACCACACCGTTGGTGTTGGCGATCATCACGGTGCCATCGGCCTTGATCTGGCCCTGTATTTCACTGGGGCGAGCGTTGGGATCGTTAACCCGGTTGAGCACGGCCCAGTCGGCCTGCTGCTGGAATTCGACGGTGGTGTTGCGGCCGACGTTGAAGGTTTCCCAGTTGAGAATGGCTTTGTCGGCGGTCTGTTCGATGCCGACATGCACCTTGCCACCCTGTTCGGTCTGCACCGGGCCTTTGGCATTCTGCCAGGCCTGTTCGAAGGGGATGCTGCCGTCGATCTGCAGGCCGCCTTCACCCATACCATCGGGGATGGTCTGCGGGCGAGCCAGGGCGGCGGAACGACCGGCGGCCTGGGCGGCCTGTTGGGCGGCGATGGCGGCTACGGTGTTGTTCATATTGGCCAGCGAGTGCTGCAGCTGCTGGTTGACCTTGGCTTGTTGAGCCAAAGGAGGTGGCGTACCGGGCAGTTGCATACCGCCACCGGCCCCCGGCATGGCGCCGCTCTGCTGCTGCGCTGCACCCTTGGCGGCGAGCCAGCCGGCACTGAAGGCAGCGGGCGCGGCCTGAGCACTGCCGGCAACCATCAACAATGCGATGGCGCTGGCCAGGGGCTTTAGACGCAGCCGGACGCTGGCTTGGGTGGAAATCTTGGGGTGACGGAGGCGCATTGGTGCTGAGTTCCTTTTCCTGGTTCGCGGTGGGGCCTACCGGGAAATCCCGCCTGCCCTGCTTTATATATACAAGTCGATTACAGGAGGGCTAGACCGAACTTTTGTCACCAAATCTTCATAAAGCAGATCAAAAGACAGGAATGAAAAAACCGGCAACAGCCTGAGCTGTTGCCGGTTTTTCTAGTGCTGGCTCAGTGTTCGCAAAACCCGAAGGTTAGAGCGGACGACCGATGCCGTTGCAGACGCTGGTGTTACCAATATCTAAATTGTCACCGGTCAGGTTGGTGACGAAGGTGTCTTCAACAGCAACCTTCCAGTCGAAAGGCAGCGGGATCAACGAATGAGCTGAAATTTCAGCATCATTGTTTGCCCCGAAAGCATTGTAATGGCGAGCGGTAAAATCCTGAATCTTGCCGAGATCACCAGAATCCTGATAGCACTGGCTGAAAACCAGGTTGGTCACGCCAACGATAGAGTAGCCAGCAGAAGGATTGGCAAGCTGGCTAGCAGGTACCCAAGCCAGCGGATTAGCAGGATCAGCTGGCTTCCCTTCCTCAGTGACCAGGGGCAGAGTGATGGAGTCCAGTGCAGCCACAACGTTCACTTCTTCAGGCAGCAAGCCATTGATGCGGGCAACTTCAGCAGGGTTGTCAAAATCAGTGTAGTCGGGGCTGACATAACCGATGGAACCTTCTTTGCCAGCACCATAAACCTCAGCAACTATTCCACTGCTACCGTCGGCGGGGATATGAAGACCAGAAATAGGTGAAATCACTTCAACAAAATCATTATCGAGCGTGCCCGGCACAACTGAAGGGGCAGCGGCCATCAGGTGGCGGAGGAAGATTTCGGTAGTGCCACTGCCATCCGCACGATAAACCACGCGAATCGGTAAATTGGGACCGTTCAGGCCAGGAACCTGGTTCCAGTTGGTGTAGGTGCCGGCGAAAATATTGGCCAACTGCTGGCTGCTCAGATCCAACGAAGTCAGGCCTGGCACGTTGAAAGGTACGGTTACAGAAGTTGCTGCCGACGGCAACTGAACCAGCGGGCCGAAGCTGGCGGCACCCAGAGTCGCGTGGGCGTTATAGGCATCACGCTCAGCTTCACTCACCACCGAATCACTACCAGCGTAATCAACGGTGATACCGGAAGCCAGATCGAACTCGGTGGCATCGTTGTTGAAGAAGGCGCGCTTGCCGCCACTGCTGCCAACACCAATGTAGTCGTTGAAGCCGGCTGCGCCGTTCAGGATACCGACAGTTCCACCAGGAATACCGTAGAGTTTTTCCGGCAGAGTGGCACCACCACCAACAACGGCGGCAGAAGCTTGAGCCGAGGCCAGAGCGGCGAAGGCCAGCGATACAGCTATCAGATTGCGCTTGAACATGATACGTCCTCTATTATCAACCGAATGTGAACTGCTTGTATTCTGTGGCTCTCGGCCACGTATTCAGACTCGCAACTCTGGGTGACAATCCGGCTAAAAATTCCCTGTAGGATTTCCGGCTGTTAGGGCCATATTCTCTGTAGCTTTTGTCATTATTCTGCACAATCGCTGCAATGTTGCCTGCGCTGAAAATGGGGGCTCGGCATGCTGGCAGAGTGCATTCACCCGCCTGCACGCCGCGCCCGGCGCTGGCTGTGTGATGGGGGCTGTTGTTTGTGGAAAAGTCCAGCGGTATAAACCCAGCTGCCCATGGCGAGCATTCTTTGCAAAGCGGCGACCAGAGGATGACAAATGCTCTGGAGCTTGCCCAATAATGCTCTGGTACATCGGCGAGTCAGAGCGGTTGGAAAGCAGGTGGCGGAGAAAAACCCCGACGAACGGTAGTTTTTTTTGGGGAACTCATTGCACGAGCTGGTTGATTTCGATGATGGGCAGCAGTACAGCCATGACAATCAGCAATACCACGCCGCCCATGATGACAATCATCAGCGGTTCCAGCAGCGCGGTCATGCCCAGGGCACGGCGCTCAATGTCACGGGACAGGGTTTGCGCGGCGCGCTCCAGCAGCGGAGGTAATGCACCGGTTTTTTCACCGCTGGCAATCAGGTGAATCAGTACCGGGGGGAACATTTTTTCCGCCTTGAGCGCGGCGGCCAGGGATACGCCTTCGCGGACTCTGGCGGTGGCGTCGGCGACGCTGAGGTCGAGCCGGTCATTGGCCAGGGTTTGCCGAGCGGCATCCAGCCCCCGCAACAACGGCACCCCGGCGCTGCCGAGAATCGCCAGAGTGGAGGCAAAACGGGCAGTGTTGACGCCCAACACAAAACGCCCCACCAGTGGCATGCGCAGGATGCGGCTATGCCAGGCCAGCCGGGCAGCGGGGTCGCGCAGATACAAACGCCAGCCGGTGAACAGACCAACGATGCCGATAAAACACAAGCCGCCCCAGGCGCGGACGAATTCGCTGGCGGCGATCATCACCAGGGTAAGGCCGGGCAGATCCTGGCGGGCCTGGGAGAAAGCGTTGACCACCTGGGGCACCACATAGCTGAGCAGGAAGATGACGATGACCACGGAAACCAGCCCCACCACGGCTGGATAGATGAAGGCGGTGAGGACCTTGCTCTGCAGGTTGTTGCGCTCTTCGATGTAATCCGCCAGCCGCTCCATTATCTGTGCGAGGTCGCCGGACTCTTCACCGGCGGCGATCAGGGCGCGGTAGATTTCAGGAAAGTCCCGTGGGCGTTCGGCCAGGGCATCGGCCAGGCTCATGCCGCTGCGCACGTCGGCGCGCACGGCGCTGAGGGTGCGGGCGATATGCGGGCGTTCGGCCTGATCCACGGTGGCGCTAAGGGCTTCTTCCAGCGGTAGGCTGGCACCGAGCATGCTGGCCAGTTGGCGGGTGGCCCAGGCCAGGTCGCTGCTGGACAGTTTGGCGGAAAACAGGCCGCCGGCGGCGTTGGTGGTGTTGGCCTGGGCCTTGATTTCCAGCGGCGTGAGGCCCTGACCACGCAGTTGGGCCATGGCAGCGTGTGGGCTGTCGGCTTCCAGCTGGCCGGTGAGGATCTTGCCGGTGCTGTCGGCGGCCTGGTAACGGAAGCTGTTCATCAGGCGTCCCGGGTGACGCGCAGGATTTCTTCGACGGAGGTGGCGCCGCTGGTTACCCAACGGTCTCCGTCTTCGCGCATGTTGCGCATGCCGGCGGCGCGGGCGGCCAGGCGGATGGCCTGTTCTGCTTCACTCTGGTGTATCAACCTGCGGATATCGTCATCGATGCAGAACAGCTCATGGATGCCGGTACGCCCGCTGTAGCCGGTCTGGTTGCAGTCGGGGCAGCCCTGTGGGCGCCAGCTGCCGATGTTGTCATCCCACTGGCGGCAGTGTTTGCACAGCCGGCGGACCAGGCGCTGGGCGAGTACGCCGAGCATGGAGGATGCCAACAGAAAAGGTTCGACGCCCATGTCCACCAGCCGGGTGATCGCGGAGACCGAGTCGTTGGTGTGCAGGGTAGCGAGCACCAGGTGGCCGGTGAGCGAGGCCTGCACGGCGATCTGGGCGGTTTCCAGGTCACGGATTTCACCGATCATGATGATGTCCGGGTCTTGCCGGAGGATGGCGCGCAGGGCCATGGCAAAACTCATGTCGATCTTGGCGTTGACCTGGATCTGGCTGATGCCGGGCAGGTCGTATTCGACCGGGTCTTCGACGGTGAGGATGTTGCTGGTGCTGGCATCCAGCCGGGCCAGGGCGGCGTACAGGGTGGTGGTCTTGCCGCTGCCGGTGGGGCCGGTGACCAGGACGATGCCGTGGGGCTGGCGGATCAGTTGATCCAGTTGACTGAGAATATCGGCGTCCATGCCGAGGGTTTCCAGTTGCAGGCGCCCGGCCTGTTTGTCGAGCAGACGCATGACGATGCGTTCGCCATGCCCGGTGGGGATGGTGGAGACGCGGATATCGATGGGCCGACCGGCGACGCGCAGGGCGATGCGGCCGTCCTGGGGCAGACGTTTCTCCGCGATGTCGAGTTGCGCCATGATCTTGATCCGCGAGGCCAGTGCGGCGTGCAATGCCTTGCGCGGTGAGACGACATCACGCAGGGCGCCATCGACCCGGTAACGCACCACGGAGTGTGTTTCAAAGGGTTCGATGTGGATGTCGCTGGCTTCGTCGCGGGCGGCCTGGGTCAGCAGCGCGTTGATCATGCGGATGACCGGTGCGCCGTCCTGGGCGTCGAGCAGGTCGGTGACTTCGGGGATGTCTTGCATGAGCCGGTCAAGATCGACTTCGTTCTGCACCTCCCCTACCACCGCGGCGGCGCTGCCGGTGTCGGAGTAGCTGGTGGCCAGCAGCAGGTCGAGTTCGTCGTCGGTGACCTGTTCCAGTGGTAGCTGACCGGCGCGGCGCATGGCCTCAAGGATGGCCCAGCCCGGCGTGGTGGGACTGACCACCAGCGCGTCGCCCTGCTCTGCTGTGCGCAGCAGCAGGCGCTGACTTTTGGCCCAGTGGTATGGCAGTGGGGTCATCATGGCTGCGGCTCGTCTGGCTGCAGCGGGACGGCGCGGATGGTGGCGCGCACGCCGTCGGCTGCGGGTACGTCGGGAAAGTCGGGGATGGCCTGGGCTGCGGGGGGCAGCCGTGGCGCGCTCATGTCCGGCAGCGCCCAGCTGGATTCGGGGTGCAGGCTGTCTTGCGCTCGGCGCATGAAGTCGTAGCGGTTGAGGGTAATGTCTCGGCCGACGCTGCGGTCGCGAATAATGTAGGGGCGCAGGAAGACCATGAGGTTGGTTTTGGTGCGTTGGCGGCGCTCATGGCGGAACAGCGCGCCGAGGCCGGGGATGCGCGACAGGCCGGGGATGGCTTCGGTGCCCTGGACGAAGCCGTCCTCCAGCAGGCCGCCGAGCACCATGATCTGGCCGTCGTCGAGCAGGATGCTGGTGTCGATGGCGCGTTTGCTGGTGACGGTGCCGGCGGCACTGGAGGCGCGTTCGTCGACGCTGCTGACTTCCTGGTAGATATCCAGTTTGACGGTGCCCCCTTCGGATATCTGCGGGCGGATGTTGAGTTTGAGACCGACTTCTTCACGCTGGATGGTCTGGAACGGGTTGTTGCTGTTGCCGCCGCCATCGGTGACATATTGGCCGCTGACGAAGGGAATGGTCTGACCGACGAAGATGCTGGCCAGTTCATTATCCAGGGTGAGCAGGTTGGGCGTGGACAGGACATTGGTGCCGCCTTTGCTCTTGAGGGCGCGGGCGAGCACTTTGAGGTCGAGAATTTCGCCGATGCCGGGGATGCTGACGGTGCCATCGACCAGGCCGACGCTGAGGCCTGGCGGCAGCACATCGACGCTGGTGGCCCCCCCACCGAGGGCGCTGCCGCCGAGGTTTGCGCCGCCGACCCAGCCATCACCGCCGAGGTTGCCGGCCTGCCATTGGATGCCGAATTCGCTGGTGTCGTCTTCGTTGACTTCGATGATCAGGCTTTCAATCACTACCTGGGCGCGGCGCTGGTCCAGTTGGTCGATGACTTCACGCAGGCTGCGGTAGAGCGGATCGGGTGCGGAGATGAGCAGCGTGTTGGTGGTGGCGTCGGCCTGCACCGTGACGCCGCCCGCCGAGAAGGCACCGCCCTGGTCATCCAGCACGTCGCCGCGCAGCGGGCTGGCGCTGGCTGCCCCGGCACTGGAGCTGGTGCTGCCGGTCTGGCTGTTGGAGGTAGTGCTGCCGGTGGTGCCCGAGCTGCTGGTACCTTGTGTGCCACTGCCACTGCCACTGAGCAGGGCTCTGGCGCCGTCCCCTTCCAGATAGGCATTGTCGGTTTCCCCGGTCAGCAGCCCGCGCAGTGCTTGCGCGAGGGTGATGGCCTGGGCGTTGCGCAGGTGGACGACGTGGAGGTTGCCGGCACGGTCCTGGGCACGATCGAGTTTATAGATCAGGTCGCGGGCAATCTGGGTGCGTTCGGGGCTGCCGGCGCGGATGATGACGCTGTTGGAGCGCGGTTCGCCCAGCACGGTGATTTTCTGCGTTGGGTCATTGCCTTGGGATTCCAGTAGTTCGGAGACGATGGCGGCGATATCTACCGCGATGCCGTTCTCAATCGGAACCACATCGGTGTCGATGGCGCTGGGGTTGTCGATGCCGGCAATGACCTGGGCAATACGATCCAGGTTGTCGGCGTAATCGGTGACGACGATGGTGTTGTTGCCGGGATAGGCGTTGATCGGGTTGTTGGTGGCGACCAGTGGGCGCAGTACCGGGATCAGGTTGACGGCGTTCTCGTAACGCAGGCGGAAGGTGCGGGTGGCCATGCCATCGGCGGCGGGCTGATCGGGGCTGTAGACCGATCCGCCGAGCAGTTTGGCGTCGGCCTCGGGGACCACATGGCTGACGCCATTCACATCGACGATGCTGAAGCCCTGCATGCGCAGGGCGCCGAGCAGCATGTTGAAGGCCTGGTATGCCGGCACCTCGCCTTCGGACACCAATGTCAGCTGGCCGGTGACCCGTGGATCGACCAGAAACTGGCGTCCGGTGGCACGGGACAGGGCGCGCACGACGGCTTGCAGGTCGGCTTCCACAAAGTTGAGTTGTACCGGCTGATCGCCCAGGTCTGATGCTGGGCTGGCGGCGTTATGGCTTGCTGCCGGTGAGGATGATCGCGGTGCCGGGCGTGGCTGGGGGCGCTTGGTATCCTGGCGTGGGCGCTCAAGGTTGCTGCCGGGGCTGATGGTCGCCATCGGGCGGCCTATCTCGCTGATCTCTGGTGCCTCTGGCCCGGTGGTGCTGCAACCGGCGAGCAACAGCGCCAGCATGAGTGCACTGGCGCGGGGTAAGCGCGCCAGACCGGGCTGAGTATCCATACACCTCATCGGGAACCCCCTGAATTGGACATTGGCTCCAGACGGACTCCGCCGGATAGGGTAACGCCGGACACGGCGGGGTCTGACGTGAGTGTGCGCTGCAAGTGCGCCTCGCTGATGTGCAATGACAGTCTGGGTGCAGTGTGCTGCAGCCAGGCCATGAGCGGCCCTGCCGGGGCTGCGCTGAATTCAAGCTCAACGGCTGCTTGGTCCTGCTGTTGATGGAGTTGGTAGTGGCTTGCCAGTGACTGGGCATCCAGGCTCTGGCTGATCTGCCGTGCTGGATCAGCATCGGCTATACCGGTTGGTGCCTGGGCTGGTGATATGTCTTGGAGTATTTCGTCCAGGGCCAGCGATTCGTTATGCAGGCGCGGCAATTCGCTCTGCCAATGCTCTATGCGTTGCAGCGGCGGTTTGATGAAGCCGAACCACAAGACCGTTGCCAGCAAGGCCAGCGCGGCGACTGTGACCGCCAGCCGTTCACGGTCGGCCAGTCCTCGCCAGTAGTTCAGGTATTGTTGGCGCTTGCTGCGCAGCTGAGCGCTTTGCACATGCAGGAAGCCGGACTGCTTGAGACGATCAATCATTACTGTCTGCCTGTGGCTTGCTGGCCACGGAGGGATCGCCCTGGGGTTGCAGGTGCCAGCCACTGGCGGTGGCCTCGGCTTGCAGACCTGCCTCGGTCAGTGCTGTTTGCCAGTCCAGGTCGGCGGGGGGCTGGCCTGCATCTGCCAGCAGCGTCAGTTGCAGGGAGGTGTCGGTGAAGGTCAGCTCATCGACTCCGCCAACCATGAACGGCATGGCGCTGGCTGCCTGCTGTACCAGTTGGCTGAAGCCCATGTCGGCTGTGCTGTCGGCTGTCCCCGCCAGTCGCGCCGCGCTCTGCTGTCTGGCTTGCTGTACCGGGTTGAGAATGACCGGAATCTCGGGGAAGGCCTGCTTGACCCGCTCGCCCATTGTGGTCTGCAGTTGCCTGCCCTGCTCTGCCAGTTGGTTCGCATACAGGTTGAGGCCGGTTACCCAGACTAGTACCGCAAGGGCGCAGCAAACCAGTGGTTTTGTCCATTGGAGGCGGGTATCCCTGCTTGCCGAGCGTTTAGCCTTCCAACCCCAGGAGGGCCTGGGGCCAGCCCAGCGCTCGGCGTCGGGAAGCAACTGGTCAATGACAAGGCTGGTCTGATCAGGTGCGTCTCCAACCCAGTTCAGTCCAATGCCTTCAGCGGTAGCGGCTTGTAGTTGCAGCTGTCCCGCTTCAGGCAATGGATGCACCCATCCGGCCTCACGGTCTTTGCGTACGACGAGGTAGCCGTCAACCAGACAGGCAGACCAACTGTGTTCGTTGGTCGGAAGAAAAAAAGGCGCGGCGTAAAGGGCTCTGATCTTGATGCTGTGCCGCGCCAGTAACTGAAACAGATTGTCCAGCGCTTGCTGCTCCAGCCAGGCCATGGAGGCCAATCCGGCATCCGAGCGCTGACTGTGGATGATGTGTTGTTCTGCGCTGCTGTCCAGCATCAGGGGTTCCACTGCACACTGTACTGCCGCCGACAGACGAGCCTCTGGCAAGGGCGGAAAAGGCAGCTCGGCCAGCAGGCTGTCACTGGGATGCAGGATGGCTTCAACCGGGCTGTTGTTCAGCTGCTCGGCCAGTTGCTGCAAGGTCGCCTGCGCTGTCTGCGCGACGCTGCCGTCCTGATTCAGCCAGGCGTAGTGCAGTAGGCTATCAGGTTGCAGCTCGGCCAGAGGAGCCAGAGCGATACGCAGCAGGCGACTCATGCCCCTACCCTCGTCCAGATGACTTCAGGCTTCTGCTGTTCATTACGTAGCAACAGCGCTTGCATGGTGACCAGTCGCTCACCTATGCGAGTCTGGCCATGCACCAGGAACCAGTTGCTGGTGATGCCAACCTTGACGCTGGAGACATCAAGATCCGGCCGCTGCAAGCGGTTGACGAAGTCGCCCCGGTTGATGAACCAGCGGCCCTGATCACGCTCGGCAAGCAGGCTTTGCGCCTGGCGCAAGGACAGGTCCGGGATGTGAGCGGCAATGGCTTCGGGCCGGGCAGTGTTGCCGTTGATCCAGGTGTTGACCGGTAGAATGGTGACGTGGGGGCGCAGCCGTTCAATAACGTGGCGATCAACGCCTTTTATGTCGTACAGGTCATCGATCACTCGCAACATGGGTCGCTTGGCCGGGTCTGGTTCACGCTTGGTATTGGGCGAGGTGCGTCTGCCGCTGTCGAAGGTGTTAGCTGCCGTGGGCTCCTCGGCAACCGGTTCCGTTCGCCGGGGGTAGCTGTCGATCACCCGCTGACCAATGCGCTGGGCTATGGAGAGGTTCAGCCCGAGCGACAGGCACAGCCGCTCGAAACTGGCGTACTCGGCAACATCCACCTGACCGTCACGCACCAGGTTACGCAGGTTGAATTTGCTCTGTTCGTCTTCGATCCTGAGTTCTATGGCGGGTTGGCTTTCACTGGCTCCGGCAACCAGGATGCCGTGCGCCCATTGCTGATCCAGCCGTGTCAGTGGATCTTGCAGTCGGCTTTGCCACAGCAACTGCTCCGCCTGTTCCAGAGCGCCGCGCAACAGCCAGGTACCCTGAACCCGGTCCTGGTCAGCCTGCACCGTGCGTGTGAACTGTGTCTGGCTGGCGATAGTCTGCGCGGCAATCACGGCGACGACAGTGACAATCAGCAAGGCACTGATGACGGCCATACCGGACTGACATGATCGGCTTATCGGCGTGTTCATGGTCGGCTACAGCTGCCAGGAACCAATATCGGCATTCACGCCTTCACCATTGGGCACGCCATCGGCACCCAGGGTAAATACATCAATTTCGCCGTTAACACCGGGATTGAGGTATTGATACTTCCTGCCCCAGGGGTCATCCGGTACGCGTTCGACATAGGAACGCCAGTTATCAGCCGAGACATCGGCCGGCCGCTCAACCAACGCGTTGAGGCCCTGGCCCATGCTCGGGTACTGGCCATGATCAAGACGGTATAGCCCCAGTGCCTGCATCAACCCGCCTATATCCTGCCGGGCAGCTGTGGCCCGCGCCTGATCCGGGCGATCCAGTACTTTGGGGGCAACCACAGCAGCAAGAATGCCGAGGATAACGACTACCACCATGATTTCGATAAGGGTGAAGCCCCGTTGTGCTGTGCGCACCATCTCTACTCTCCTTGGCCGTTGGGTCTGAGGGGGATTGTGGCAAGGAGATATGTCACCGATGTGGAAAATCCTCTATAGGATGCAAGTAAATAAAGCCCAAAATGAGTCCGAAAAGCCGTAAAAAAGACGGAAAACCACTCGAATCCTGAGCATCCTATAGAGGATTTGTCAGCATATAGTCAGAGTCGCTGGATACCCTTGGAGGGCAGTCCTTTTCCTCTATGCGGCCAGTAATGATGCTCATGAATCCACGAACTCGGCAGTCAGGCTTCACCCTCATCGAAGTACTGGTTGCGCTTGCCATCGTGGCCGTCGCGATGGCCGCAGCGGTACGCGCGGTCAGCCTGATGACCACCAGCAACGGGGTGCTGCGCGACAAGTCCATCGCGCTGTTGGCAGCAGAAAACCGGATGGCGGAGATCAAGCTGGAGGGGGTCAGGCGCGGCGGTGCCAATACGGCACGGTGCAGTCAGGGACGGGTCGAGATGGTGTGCGAGGAAGTCATCACGCCGACGGAAACACCAGCGGTGTTTCGCATCATGATTCGAGTGCATGACCGCTCAGGCAGCGGCCCGGCACTGGCACGACTGGACAGCCTACTGGGCCAGGTCGAGCAATGAATGCTCAACGACGCGTGAGGTCAGGCATGTGCAAGCTGTTCGGCAACGCTGCAATCACCACTCGCTGCGACTCTCCGGCCTGCTCCACTACTACAGCATTCTGCTCGATCGCTGTCAGTCTGGCTTGCCGCCCGAGCTGTTCGCCAACCAGATATGCTTTGGCTGGCCCATTGTTGATCGACAAAATGGCGACGGCACCTTCATCCGTCGCCATCAACCCCGATATGGCGATATCTAGTCGTGGCGCAATGCTGTCAAACCAGGCGGCTGCGGCGCTTGTTTCCATAGGTGCAGCTTGCGCTATCGGCGCTTCAAGTGTGACGGGCGCGGCCGGCGCAGCAAGCAGCCTGGCCCAGAAAACCGCCCCAATCAGCGCCGCCGCCAGTGCAAGCCACTGGAGAATGCGCGGTAGGTATGTCCAATTCATCCAATTTAGATGTGGCATAGGTTCGATCCTCCCCTGTTACCTTCTCACCATCCTACGAGCCAATTCACACACTTTTATTTCATTGGGCGTTTTATTTCTCTTTCCTGCCCGGAGGACGCCGCAATGACGCTGTGCAAACACAGTAATGCTTCGGGATTCACCTTGATTGAGCTGATGGTAGTCATAGTAATTGTCGGCATCGCCAGTGCCGCGCTCAGCCTGAGCATGCGTAGCGACCCTGCGCAGTTACTCCGCGAGGATGCTGCACGGCTGCAACTGGTACTGGCGGCAGCACAAAGTGAGGCGCAGATCATGGGTCGGCCGATCCTCTGGCAAGCTGATGAACAGGGCTATCGCTTCGTCCACTGGCAGAGCGGCAAGGTTATCAAGGATGACCTGCTGAACCCCCGAGAGTGGCGCGCTGCGCCGGTCACCGTCCACCTATCGCCCATGGATCGGTTGATTTTCAATGCCGAGTGGATCGAGGACCCCATGCGTATCCAACTTTCCGATGGCACTCACCATCTGCTGGTCGAACGCAACGCAGCCGGGCGGATATTCCTGCCATGAAGAGCCAGGCTGGCTTCACTCTGCTCGAAGTGATGATCGCAATCATGCTGATGGCCATCGTCAGCATGATCTCCTGGCGCGGCCTGGACAGTGTAAGCCGGGCCCAGTCCCATCTGGAAGAAAGTACCGAACACACAGCGCAACTGCTACGTGCCGTGAATCAACTCAAACGCGACCTCGGCATGCGCGCCACGACAGAACTATGGGACCCGGTCGAGAATCAGGCGGCCCCATCCAACAAGCGTCTTGCTCTACCCGCTGCTGTCCAGGTCAAAGGTGACAAACCGGGTGCACTGCAACTGGAGATCATCCGCAATCCAGCCAACCAGCCCGGCAGCCTGCAACGGGTGCGCTGGTGGGTAGCAAGCAACACCCTCTACCGCGCCACCGCATCACCCAGCAACCAATACCCCCTCCCCGCCCCCAGCAACGCCGTGGCCGTGCTGGAACAGGTGACCGACTTCAACATCCGCACGTGGCAACCAGGCAAGGGCTGGCGGGATGTGAAGTCAGCAGGACAAGATAATCCGGTGGGGCTGGAGCTGAGGCTGTCGCGGCGTGGGGTGCAGGGAGTGGAGCATTATCGGGTGGTGGTTGGGGTGGATGGGTGAGCGATAATTCGGCAGGCCTCGCGGCCTGCCGAAAACCTCTATTCACTCATATGTTTCTGGTGAAAACTCACAACGGAACCCGTGCCGTATAGATCTGCAGGTCTTGCTTTACTCGGCCTTGGTTTCAGTCTGATATCAATTACGGTGTTTCTCTGCTCGTCGGAGAAGTAGCCAGTTGGAAGGTTTACCAGCTCTTCCAATAACGGCTCTGGCATACCAAGATGCTTACGCAGGGCGGCCTTCGTCAGTATCTTATTTTCTATAAGCATCATAACGCTTCGTTGTAATAATTTCGGTTGCTCGAATTCGAATGAGTTATCCAAAGGCTCTTTTTTCACCCAGCCTCTGGCAGAGCGCCCTTTCCACAATCTTGCTGTAGCGTCACTGTCGATCAACTCCAAATCCTGACAGCGTTTTATCATGGCAGCGACAGAGACCTTCCAGCGCGGTTTCAGGGAGAGCAGGCCATCGAGTGTTGGCCACTTCACCTCAAATGAAAAGCTCTCTGCAGGCATGAGAAATGCACTGGCGAATCGATGAGCCTGATTTTCGATGAGGTTATAATGCTGCTGATACTGTTCCTTGCTTATCTTCCTGTGAAGAACCAGATGACCCAGCTCATGTGCAGCGTCAAATCTATTGCGTATCGGGCTCGCTTTATCGGCTGCAAGTAAAACATACGGCCTGTCATCCAACATCGACCAACGCGATACACCATCCATTTTTACATAGCCAAGCTCAGTTCTTGCGGCAACAACCCCAAAGCTTTCCATTGTTTGAATGACATTCGCTACAGGACCAGTGCCAATACCCCACTCCTGCCGACATTGCTCTGCAAGGAATTCGATATCTGCATCGTCAATAAGCCCGACCTCATCACCGCTGTAGCATGGGATGCGAAGCTCAGGAAAATCCAGGCTCTCCTGCAATTTGAAAGACAGTTCCTCAAGCCACTCCAGCCGAGCCTCGGCAATATCCCAAGCAACCTTTGGAGTAGAAACCTGAGACCGGAAAAAGCTGGGTGTGTGACCCTGATCCTTGATAGGCGGCTCCAGCAACCAGTCTTCCGGGACTTTGAAATAGTCACAGATACGCTTAAAGCTAGCTATCTCTGGGTAGCTGAAACCATTTTCCCATTTCGAGATATTACCCGCAGAGCACGATAGCTTTTCAGCAAGCACTGCCTGAGTCAGCCCCTGCGCTATTCTAAGTTGCCTGAGCCTGTCAGACTGGAAATCAACAACTCCTGTCCTCATGCTCTATTCCTCACTCTGGAGCTTCATCAGAAGACGAAGCATCTTCATCATCCCGCATTTTTCGCTTGATCGTCGGCCAGCCCAAGTCAGGCGCTGCAGAAGTCATAGATTCATAACCTTTGAGAAAATCTGAAAGCGTGCACCAAACGTGATATTCAGCACAGCTATTGAAATATGGTACAGCCAAGATGATATCTAAGGGCTTTGACTGATCCTGATGGCTAGGCGGCGCCAATGGAATTATGATGGCGTTCAGCATTTCGCCAGTGCTAACAGGTTGCCCCTCCGGTCTCCCTAATAGCTCCAGTTGCGGGGACGACAAGAAGCTATTAAGTCGAGAGTTCTTTAGACGGTACTGAGCTGGGCGAATTTTTTTCTTCCACGGCTTTACCGCTGCAGTAATTTTTATATTCCCGGAAGACATCAGTGTATAAAACTCACCGTGTGGCGCCGTTGAAGTAACTATTGCATTCCAAGAGCTCACCAGCGCCGCAAGATTTTCTTGTACATAGCTATACCGGTCCTGCGCTCGCTTACGCTCCTTGGGCGTATGTACAAGTGCATTCGCCTCATCGAACGCCTTTTTAAACCCTACAAAGATAGCGTCGATAGCGTCTTCGAAATGGGCGCGAGGGGTGTAATGCCTCAGATATTGCAGAATCTGTTCTTGTGTAGTCGCCACAGCCTGCCTCCATAGGAACCCTTCTTTATACGGATTTTATACCGATTATCCTTCCTTTTGGAAGGCTTCATATCTTTATTTACGTCAGGTGAGCCAACCCGAAGCCTGAAAGCGCTGGCTGCAGTTTTCGCGGCGCGAGGTGCAGGGGATGGAGCATTATCGGGTGGTGGTTGGGGTGGAGGCGTGACGCTTTCAGCAAACGACGCTATTGCAGCTAATCAATGATAGTCGTCTTCTATCTGATGGCGTACAGCAAGCACGGTGACCGTGCGGCTATCTTCGATTTCGAACAAAGCTACATAGCCTGAATCGCCGAATGAGATAATGAGCTCTCGGAGAAATGGATTTGCGTCATCGGCCTTCCGACAGGAGAATGGAAACTGCTCAAGGAATAACCAAGCGTGCTCAATAACCTCAAGCGCTCTTTCAGCCGCCTCAAAGTCTCGTTCCGCAAGAAAACTATAGAGCCGTTCGATGTCCCCCTTTGCCTCGGGGGTGAACCGAACACGAAAGCTCATTCTTTCTCTCTCTGCGCATTCAGTATCGAACGCAAGGACCCCATAACCTCGTCCTTCGAGGCATATCGCCCAGACGACTTTGCTGCCTCCCTGGCTGCCAATCCGCGTGCTATAAATTCTCTCTGCGTCTTCCGGCGTTCAATCTGCTCCCGCAAAGACGTCTCAACGAAGGCGCTCAAGGACTCTCCTTCATGTAACACGCTTTCCGCGTCATGGCGGAACTGCGGTGTTACCCGAAGTGAGGGAATAGTTGATGATTTCATAGCACCACCGATACGCATTGCATGTGCGATGCAATGTACATCCTTTCTCACGTTGATAGCAACTTTGCCTCAGCTTCTACTGGTATATATCCAATCGCGCGCTCAACCCACCAGCACGACCCCACCCGGCAACTGTCTGACTTTTGCACCATACGCATCGCGAATCAGCGCGGCCACGTCGGAGAGATGATCGAGCTTGAATCGAGCCTGCACCCTGCGCTGGCCCAGCTTTTCGTCCATCAACATGATTCTGCCGGAGTGGTAGCGATTGAGTTCAATGATTACATTTGCCAGAGTTTCATTTTCGAAGACCAGCAAACGCTGTCGCCAGGCGGTAACTACCTGAGTGTCTACCTCGACAGGCTCGCTGTGCGATTGCTCGCTGTAGCTGATCTGCTCATTGCCACCTAGATAAAAGCTGTTGCCCTGGTGAGAGACTGTCAAATGGCCGGCAACACAGGTAACCATCACGTCCGGGCCAGTGGACCGAACAACGAATTTGCCGTCATTGCAGCCGACCCACCCAGATCCCGCACGTATTTTGAAAGGAGCCTGGGTCAGCACCTCAACCTCACCACTGAGTAATTCAGCTCCACGACTACCGTCATTGAATACCTGCTGATTGATTCGGGTCTGGGTATTCAGTTCCAGAGCGGTTGTGTTGGACAGCATGACGCTCCGCTGCTCACCTACGCCAGTGTGATAGTCGGCCAATAAGCCGGCAACCTCGCCCATGAAAGAGGGCCGTACAAATACGAAAGCTGCTGACGCTGCCACCGCACCGGTGAGAAATGCACGCCTACCGATGCGGCGCTGGGGAAGCGGAACGACCTCACCAGAGCTATGCGTTGCAGCCTGCGATTCTAGTGCTTCGGTATGCTCGAGCTGTCGGGCAGCCGGCCCCAAGTCTTGCCACAGCCGCCTGGCGTTCGCAAAAGCCTGCGCATGTGCGGCACTAAGCGCGCACCAGCGACGAAACTCAGCCGCATCCAACGTTGTTGCCTGCCCGGATGTCAGACGTATCAGCCATTGATGCGCTTCGAGTGGTAGTTGGTCTTCAGTTTCAGTCATGGATTCGTTTTGTATCTGATGGTGGTACGGGTTGCTGGCTATACCGATAACCGAGGCGCCTATTAGTTAAGACGGCTTGAGAGCCTCTAAACCGAACTGTTGGAGTGATTCTCTTTCGAGTCGCTCAGCACAATAGGCCAGCGCTGCCTTCAATTCTTTTTCAACAGTACGCGTCGAGACGTTGTGTCGATCGGCAATATCAGCATGGGGGGTGTGTTCGAGTCGTGCGGCAATCAGGATTTGCCGGCGTCGAGGCGACAGCTCGCATAACGCGTCGAGCAATGTGCGGATATCATTTTGCCCTGCAACCACACGAGCGGGATCCAACCGCTCATCGGCAAGGTTCAGAAGCTCTTCCACTTCTTCACCCGTCAGCAATCGAGCGCCTGCACTGCGTTGGTCCGCTGCAATATTTAACGCTATGCGGAACAAATATGCCTTGGGATTTTTCACCTCTGTGATGCTGTGAGAAAGACCATACACTCGCAGATAGGTTTCCTGCAGCACGTCGCTGGCAAGCTGCTCTGAACCCAGTCGTCGCTGCAAACGCACCTGGAATTCATCGTAAGAAAACAAGAACAGGCGAACCATTTCACTCTGGAATGTAGTCATGAAATTCCTTCGAACCGCTGGCAATCGATGCCACTGTCCTCTGCCTCTGGCAGTACTAGAATAGTGAGAGGTTGCGATAAAGACGTGGGTGGTGCCTGTGGCACCCTGAGAACCCTCAGCACATTGACCAGGTGGTCATCTCGTCGTATGTCACCACTTGAACTCAGCAGGCGACTGTGTTGCACCTCTCCATGGGGGCCAATCCACAATTGGAACGCTATCCGATAGCTTCCAGGCCGTGTGACTGCTGAGCTACATAGCGCCTTTTCCAGAGCAACCTGAACAACGCTGGCATAGCTCCCACCCCCTTTACTTCTCTTTAAAGGCTGTGCCGAACTGTGCGTGGAATTGCTCACCTCCGCCCGCCTGAGCGTAAATGCATCCTCATGGCTGTAGATCGCCATCAAACCCGTCCCGGACAGCAGCACACCAAGGGCCTCTCTTACAGAGAACCGCCCTTTCAAGCTGGCCGAACGTCTTGCGTTGGTCAGCTCACGGTCAACCAGGATCGCCACTCCGGCTGATTCGCTGTAGAGATTCAATGCATCTGCCAGAGGCTGCGCCGGGATATCAAACTCAACCAGCGTTGTGGCATTTTCTGACAGACCGCTACCCGCAGCGTGTGGGCTGATCGGGCAATATAGTGCCAGGATCAACAACAGCACTGCAGCCAGATATTTTTTTACTGCACCCGGCAACATAGAGGTGAGCTCCTCGGCTACTGCCTCTGATGCACTGCTGGGGCATGTTATAGAGCCACCATCCTGCATCGAAATCATGACATTTTAGTGAATCACGTTCCACCCTGGTCTATTTGGCTTACAGTGTAAGCCCCCCATCTCAGGCCAAAAGCGAAATCGCCTGACCCGTTTCTGGAGGTTCTGATGCGCTTTCCGCTCTTGTTTTTACCGTTTCTCACTGCCCTGACCATGGTTTCAGCACAGACATACGCGCAGGAGTCGAGAAGCGATGGGCCCGCCTGTGTTGACGTGACTGTCGGTGGCTATAAGACCTTATCGTATGAGTGCCTTGGCCTACAAATGACCAACCCACAAGGCAATACCGCCGCTCGCAAAAACCTGGAAGCCATGACATCGCCTATCACCCACCATGCGCCGACCCGAATGGGTTTGTATAATCAGGCAGCTACTCGCACACGCATGGGTACCAACTTCGGCACGTCGGCATTCCCCCAACGGCCACCCGCAAGCAGTCCTCGCTCGCCACTGATTATTGGGCGTTGAGGATTTATTACGCCGAACCAATCCGCTGACCAGCCCTCACTGGGGTGGCCAAAAAGCAAGGTGCAGTAAAATCAATGTGTCTGACGATGTGAGAAAAGCGATACGCTATGGAACCCACTTTTCCTACGTCGGATCGAGCCCACACTTATTCCCCCTTGTGTACTGCAACAGCAACTCTTTTGCTGGCTTTACCCCGAGCAATCAACCACATGAACAGCACGTCACCAGAGTGTCATACACAAAGGTGTATGCTCCCCTACCACTGAAGGATTGGTGCTAACTGAAGGATCAGTTCTCGCTGAAGGACCAGCATCCCCGTCAAAAGCCCGGCATCCTTGCCGGGCTTTTTTATTTGCAGACCATGATGCCCCGAAATCAGCTACACCAGTTCTCATCAAGCAGTACGCCTGAGTATTTTCTTTGTCTCAGCTCAACACAAACCCAAGAATAGTGCGGTTTCTCGCCACAAGACGGCTCTATCCTCGTATAAAATGTTCTAGAATTACTTGCAGCCAAGCTTGGGTCGAACCACTGGCTGCTTGGGTGATAATACGGCTGGCTTTTCAACCGTATTATCCCTCTCCCTCCATGCGTTCACCCTCTTTACGAATCTCTTTGCCGTCAATATTTCTACCGGCACCATGGTTGCGATACCAGCACTCATTTGAGAGTAGGCATAATAGCCACTGTAGCTGAGATCACATTCTGGGCGTGGCTGTCATCGAAGAAGCATTAGCCGTACGAGTGGTAGGTTATCGAGGAGGTACCGCTTGGGCGGTGGACAGCAGTACAATATCTCCTTCCAAACGCTGCTAGTCACACCCTCAAACCACACCGCTACCTCCCATGCCTGACTTGCGAGAACGACTTGGTATATTGATGCAAAGCAGGGTTGAGTATGACATCCAAAACGGAGCTATTAGCGTCTGGGCGGAAGAGTCATTGAGGCATTTGCTGAATTCAACCAGCTGGAAATGAATACCGGTTTTTTAGGAGGAGCAGTCACGACTTGGTCACGTTTTGGTCACAGAGTCAAAATCACTCGCTGGCCAACATCATAAAACCAAACCTCAAAAACGAAAAACCCCCTTAACTTTCATCAAGTTAAGGGGTTTCAAATATGGCGCAGCGGACGGGACTCGAACCCGCGACCCCCGGCGTGACAGGCCGGTATTCTAACCAACTGAACTACCGCTGCGCATCAGCTCAAATACGCTTTAAACCGGGGTTTACAGTGCGTCTGAACTGGCGCGCATTGTAAACATTCCACCAAGGGAGTCAAGCACTTGCGTGAGTTTTCTTCAATCATCGACAAGTCTTGACTGGTTGCTTCAGCCACGCCTTGTCAGGCCACCCCAACGCGACAACGTAAAGCCACAACAAAAGCAGCCTGATTAACACAGCAGACTGATTTATCACCTGTCTGGCGCCGAAATAACGATCGCTCTGTGCCTTATGGTTTGCCATGCGCCCACAGAGCAGCCATGATGAATACACATTCGATAAAAGGATTAACACCATGCCCTGGTATGGATGGCTATTCATAGTGCTCGCACTCGGCAGCATCGTCGGCAGTCTTTTGATGCTCCGAGACAATGCCAATAGCAACAAGGTCAGTAAAGAAACCATCGCTAACGTGAAAGCACGTGAAGCTCAATTTGCAGCAGAGGAAGAGCGCGAAGAAAACCGGTAAACTAGCGGCACAAACGCCGCCTCTCTGGCATGGATTCATTTGCGTGCGGGCTCCTGCAGCCTGACGCCGACAAGACAGTTACAGATCATGGTCAATTCATTGCAAGCCCAGCTTCTCAAAACCGGCCTGGTTGACGAGAAGAAACTCAAGCAAGCCCAGCGCGCCAAGAAAAAAGCGGCCAAGACCGCACCTGCTGAAGATACCGGCAAGGCTATCGCACAGGCGCGATCCGAAAAAGCCGAACGTGATCGTCAGCTCAATCAGCAGCGCCAGCAGGAAGCGGCACGTAAAGAGCGCGAAGCCCAGGTCAAACAGATGGTGGAAAACAGCAAACTGGACCGTAGTGGCGGAGAAACGCCCTATCAGTTTGTGAGCAAGAACAAGATCAAAAAGATCCACGTCAACAAAGAACAGTTCGACCTACTCAGTAGGGGCAAGCTGGGTATCACCCGCCTTTCTGGCAATTTTGTGTTGATCCCGCTGGAAATCGCCGAAAAAGTCCGTGAGCGAGCACCACACTGGCCGGTTTATGTCGCTGAAAATAAAGCCGACACCGTAGCAGAGGATGATCCCTACGCTGCATTCCAGGTGCCTGACGACCTGATGTGGTAGTGCAAGCGCCTGGCCGCCGCTAAGCGGCGCCAGGCGGCATCAACCGAGGTTACTCCTCGGCCTCCAGCTCTTCTTCAGTCTGCTCTGGCTGATCAATCGCACTGCCATCAACCATGCTTTCGTCATCTCGCATACGCTGCTGCTTGTCGCGCTCGTCCTCATGCTCTTGCTGAGAACAGCTCGGCTTGAGTAGAAAGGTATCGGATACATCAATCAGGCCAATATGCTCGATAGTACGGCGGCCAATCAGTACTGGATAGGTCATGTCACCGCGATCACGCAAAGAGAACTGCTCTTCGTAGACCTGATTGCCCATGCAGATTGACATCTTCACCACCGGCCGACGATCAGAACCACCTGCGCCGCGAACCAGAATCCGGCGAAATACCGGGCGCTCAAACTGCATCACGACCAGCTCATCAGTATCAGCGTCTTTGACCGGAACCTCGTAGCGCACCCAAGGTTTGCCGTTATGCGTATAGCTCTCAAGATTCACCGCGTGCATTGACGAGGTCAGTGCACCCGAATCCACCTTGATCTTTACGGCGGTGTGTTCAGGCAGGATAAGCCCTTTCTCGATCCAGCCCACAATTTGCTGCTCGTGATACGCGCCTGCCTCATCCATACCATTATCGCTACTGCCCGCCTGAGCAGCAGCACTGAACCCGGCCAAGAGCATCCAGGCAGACACCGAAACCAATTTAACGACTGACTGCATTTGAGATCCTTATTGCTGATAACCCAATAGACTAACCTGCGCCTTGATAGTGCCCAACGTAACAGCGACAAGTTTCGCGCCTTTATACCAGTTCAGAATACAAAACACCTTCCTATCTTATACCGGGCAATCACAGAAACAGATTGACACTTGAATCCCGGCACAACATGACGTCAAATTGACATCATTGATGCCAAAAAAATACCGCTCAGGTTATAAGCGCGTCTGCCGATACTGACGAAACAGCTATTTGGGGAACCAAGTTAAGCATCGATAACAACAATTAAAACAAAAGCCGTACGCCATTAGTGCATGGAGGTTGTAGATGAAGCTGTTGCGCAGCATACGAATCAGTCAACGAATCTGGCTGATCCTGATCATTGCTCTGGTCAGTAACCTGATAATGCAGGGGCTCTCGCTCTCCCATCTAAACAAAGAAATACGCGAAGCCGAAATAACCAAAGCTACACATCTGGTCGAGATAGCCCATGATCTGATGAGCTTCTATCACCAGAAAGAACTCAGTGGCGAGCTCACCGGTGAGCAGGCCCGCAAAGAAGCCATGTCTGCGCTCAGCAGCCTGCGCTACGACAACAACGAGTACTACTGGGTCAATGACATGAACAACATCATGATCATGCACCCGCTTGCACCACAGACCGTGGGCGTTGACCTCACCACTATGCGTAACACCGAAGGCGTCAATGTCATCAGTGAAATGGTGGCACTCGCGCGCAGCAAGGGCACAGCCAGCTTTGAGTACAACTGGCCCAAGCCTGGCGAGGAAGAAGGTACCGCCAAGATCGCCGCGTTCAAGCACTTCAAACCCTGGGACTATATGGTCGGCACCGGCATCTACATCGATGACATGCAAGCCAAGTTCGCAAGCGCTATTGCCAGCTCCGTAGTCACCATGACGCTGGTCACCTTGATCATGATCGCCCTGCTCTACCTGATAGGCCGCAGCATCACTCAACCACTTAACAGCGTGGTCGACGCCATGCGCGGCGTAGCCAGTGGAGAAGCTGACCTTACCCGTCGTCTTGACGATGGCGCCCGCGACGAGGTCTCGCAGATTGCGCATTTCTTCAACCAGTTCAACAGCAACCTTGCGGTCATCATTCACCAGCTCGGCGACAGCGCGCGACAGCTGATCAGCTCAAGCCATCAACTGGATCAAATCAGCGGTAATAGCCTGCGCGACATGAATAACCAGTCTGAACGTATGGAGCTTATGGCCACCGCCATCAACGAAATAACCTATGGCGTTCAGGATGTAGCGCAGAACGCCAATGCAGCTGCCCAAGAAGTTGAAAATGCTAATGAAGGTGCCAACAACGGCCGCCATCAGGTCGCTAAAACCATCCAGGAAATCAATCTGCTATCAACCAGCGTACAGACCGCCGTTGAACACATGCAGACGCTTTCCAGCGACGCCCAGGAGATCACCTCGGTACTGGATGTGATCCGCAATATTGCCGAGCAAACCAACCTGCTGGCACTGAATGCGGCCATTGAGGCAGCACGTGCCGGTGAGATGGGACGCGGCTTTGCCGTGGTTGCAGACGAGGTACGCAACCTGGCGCAACGCACCCAGCAGTCGACAGAAGAAATTCACAACATGATCAGCAAGCTGCAGACCAACACCCAGACCGTGGTCGGCGTGATCAACGAAAGNAGCCGCCANTCACAGCAAAGCGTCGAACAGGTGAACGAGGCTGGCAAGGCACTGGAATTGATTGCGCACTCNATGCAACANCTGGTNGCCCTNAANGCCTCGATTGCCAGCGCAACCACGCAGCAATCCACGGTAGTGGAAGACGTCAATCGCAACGTAACAGAGGCCGCAGAACTGGCTCGNGAAACCACCGATGGCGCGCGCGAAACTGCGCAGGCGGGCCANCACCTGGCAAGCCTGGGCCGCCAGATAGACGAGTTATTGAAACGCTTTCGCGTCTAACGCGGCATAAAAAAGCGCGCCAGGGCAGTTGCCAAGGCGCGCNTNTTTTATGTCGACAACCTCAATCAGAGCACCATGACCGCCAGCCAGCCAAAGGCAATCAGNGGCAGGTTGTAGTGCAAAAAGGTTGGCACTACCGTATCCCAGATATGNTTATGCTGNCCGTCCACATTCAAACCAGCTGTTGGCCCCAGCGTCGAATCTGANGCAGGCGAACCGGCATCACCNAGCGCGGCCGCCGTACCCACCAACGCCACGATNGCNAGCGGGCTGAAGCCCAACTGCATGGCCAGCGGCACATAGATAGCGGCAATAATCGGGATGGTCGAGAAAGACGAACCAATGCCCATGGTAATCAACAGTCCAACCAGCAGCATCAGCAGTGCCGCCAGCGCACGATTGTGGCCAATGATNTCAGCCGANCTGGCGACCAGCGTNTGAATNGCTCCGGTNTCACGCATGACCTCGGCAAAGCCAGACGCAGCGATCATGATGAAACCGATCATCGCCATCATCTTCATGCCTTCAGTAAAGACGCCGTCAGCATCCTTCCAGCGNACCACNCCCGATACTGAAAAAATCACGAAACCGACCAGCGCGCCCATGATCATTGAATCCAGCCAAAGCTGCATCACAAAAGCAGCAANAACCGCCAGAAGCGCAACCAGNAAGGATAGCGGNCTGTAACCACCNTCCATGCGCTCAACCTGGCGAATACGNGCGACGTCNTAGTNNCGCGGCTTGCGGTAGCTGATNAAAACCGCCACNAGCAAGCCTANNAGCATACCCANCGCCGGCAACGCCATGGCGTGCATCACATCCAGACCTGCCACNTCGGCGCCGCTTTCAGCCACATTNGCCAACAGGATGTCATTAAGAAAGATGCCGCCAAAGCCAACCGGGAGAAACATGTAGGGCGTGATNAGACCGAAGGTAAGNACACAGGCGACGGCGCGGCGATCCAGATTCAGGCGTGCCATAACGTAAAGCANAGGCGGAACCAGGAGCGGGATAAAAGCGATATGGATCGGCAGCACGTTCTGCGAGGCAATAGCGACGCCACCAAGCAGAACCACCAATAACAGCTTGAGTAACGTTGCGCCGCCCTGCTGTTGGCGNTCTACCAACTGCAACGCCCGGTCCGCCAGCGCATGCGCCAAGCCTGACTTGGCAATAGCAACGGCGAAAGCACCCAGCAGCGCGTAACTCAAAGCAATATTAGCGCCCTTGCCCAGTCCATTCTGGAAGGTCGCAAGCGTCTCCTGTAGCCCCAACCCGCCAAGTAATCCGCCGGTGAGCGCGCCCAAAATCAGCGCNACNACCACGTGTACTCGACACAGACTCAACACCAACATGACGGCGACTGCCGCAACTACCGCGTTCATCCGCGTACTCCNGCAAAAGTAGCTCTTGCTGCCTTTGGCATTCNNCCAGGCAACCCCCAAAGGTCGGCTACTCTGCCCAACACCGCTGCCGCTGTCAAAAATGAACGACCGAAGGCGAACGAACGTCGCGTTTTTGTGGTTGAATTTACGCCCAAGCGTGCCAATCTTAGGGCACATTTTTACACTGAAGTCATAGTGGAGCACAGCATGACAAACATCTGCATCGTCGCCGGTAGTGGCCGCCCCGAAAGCCAAACCAGCAAGGTTGCCCAGTTCATCCATGACGCTCTTATTGAGCACCATCAGGTCGGCACAGCGCAGGTGTCGATAATAGACCTGGGTACTCAGCCACTACCCATGTGGCCAAGCGAAGATGCGCAAGCCTGGCCAGAAATAGCGGCCAAGTTGAGCGCTGCCGACGGCATCGTCGTTCTCGCTCCAGAGTGGCACGGCATGGCATGCCCTGCGATCAAGAACTTCTTCCTGTACGCCAGCAAAGCTGAGCTGGCACACAAACCAGCGATGCTGGGCGGGATCTCCGCCAGCGTTGGGGGTGCTTTCCCGGTCAGCGAACTGCGCGCCTCAAGTTACAAGAACTGCCGCCTGTGCTATATCCCCGAGCATCTGATTGTGCGCAACGTCGGTAAGGTCCTTAACGGCACAGAGGTGGAGTCCGATGCCGATCAACGCCTGCGCGAGCGCCTGAATTACAATCTGGATATTCTGCTGCGTTACGCGCAGGCGCTAGCACCCGTGCGCACCGCCATCGATATGAGCAACCCCGCCTTTGCCAACGGCATGTCCTGAGTAGCAATAGACCGTGCGACCTGTCGCGCCGACAGGTCCTGGCAAAAGCAGCCCAGCAACAGCACTAGACTAAAGTAATAAGAAGCCTTCCACTGCTGGGTAAATCACTACCCTACCCCTCAAAAACAGGCTCTCCAAAGCTATCTACCCGCTCGGCAAGACGCATCCGGAAATAGCGTTAATACTATTGTCGTAAGGCTGACTCCTGACCTCCGTGCTTTAGTGACTCAGCGCTATCGCAGCGCAGCAAATCACATCAGGAGAACAACAATGACGCATGTGAAGAAATCCACCCTTGCCTGCGCTATCGCTTTGGCGCTAACAGGAACGGTAGCAGCCAATGCTCAGGCTGGCGGCTTCGTCGATGACGCGAGCGCAAGCCTGCAGTTACGTAACTTTTACTTTAATCGCGACTTCCGTGACCCTGGCGCGCAATCCAAGGCAGAAGAATGGGCTCAAGGCTTTATATTCAAAGCCGAGTCCGGCTTCACTGAGGGGTTTATCGGTTTTGGGGTCGATGTCTACGCCGGCCTGGGGGTAAAACTCGACTCTGCTGACGAGCGTGCCGGCAGCGGTTTGCTGCCCAACGGCTACGGCAACGAAGGCCCCGACAGCTACAGNGAAGCCACTGCCGCGGGCAAGCTACGCCTCTCCAAAAGTGTTTTGAAGGTAGGCGGCTTGATGCCAAAACTGCCTGTCGTTTCCTCAGGCGATCTCAGGCTACTGCCTCAGGAATTCACCGGAGCCAGTCTAGCCGTCAACGAGATAGAGGACCTGGACCTGCAAGGCGGACAGTTGCGTGAAGTTAACTACCGCAACAGCACTAACTCGGAAGACATTCGCGCCACCGTGGGCGGCAGCGCTGATCGGTTCAACTATCTGGGCGGCAATTACAGCTTTAACAGCGGTAACACCAAGGTCGGTCTGTGGGGCGCTGAGCTACAGGATGTATATGAACAGACACTATTCAACCTGATACATAACCAGCCAATCGGCGATTGGATGCTCGGCGCCAACCTTGCCTACTTTGATACCGGCGACAACGGCAGGCAGTCACTGGACATCGACCACCAGATGAAATCACTAATGCTTTCTGCAGCCACCGGCGCTCANACCTTGCGCCTTGGCTATCAGCACAGTGACGGCGACACCGCCTTCCCGTATCTGGCGGAAACCGACCCCTATATTGCCAACTATGTGCAGATACTCGACTTTACCCGCGCTGATGAGCAGTCGTGGCAGGCGCGCTATGACATCAACTTCGCCAGCCTCGGCGTACCCGGGCTTAGCGCCTTCACACGCTACGTCAAAGGCGACAACTTCAGGGTTGGCGGCAGCGAGGGAAGTGAGTGGGAACGCGACCTGGATGTCAGCTATACGCTACAGAGCGGACCGCTAAAAAACCTTTCTGTGCGCTGGCGTAACGCGATGGTGCGCTCCAATGCCACCCGCGACATCGACGAAAACCGTTTAATCCTGAATTACTCCTTCGCTCTGCAATAGACTGCTCCGAGCGGCTCCTAAGCCCCCCAAGATACGAAGCCGTTCGTCTTCGGTGGTGACAGCTGTCACCACCTTTTTTTAATGCCTCCCCTAGCCGCCCAATGCACGGGCACAAAAAAAGCGCCGAAGCGCCTTTTTTGTTACCTCTGCAACCAGATCACATCAGAAACGCTCAATATCCGCGTCGGTGCTCAGTTGCTCTTGAGCAGCGCTGAAGTCCTGCTGACCTGACTGACCAGCAATAAACTGCTGATACTGAGAAGCCGCACCGCCATCTGACTGCACATCGCCAGCGGTAGCCACGCCGCGCAGCGCAACCAGCCAGAAGCCACCCACAGGCTGCTTGATACGCGCATACACCGGCTGATCTGCCGTAGGCTTGGGCATAGCGAANACACTACGCAAGAGCGGCGTAGGCAAATCGCTGGACGAGCGGCCAACCGCCTCATACTGCTGCCACTGCGNTTGCTGCTGCTCAGCCAAGGCATCGACGCTCAGCTCACCAGAGCGCAACGCGGCGAGAGACTGGTCTGCCTGTTCCGCTGCAGCCTGCTCGGCCTTGTTATANGCCACCAGCTCGCTGATCTCCTGCTTGACCTCTTCCAGAGGACGCTGCTCGGATTGCAGATGCTGCTTAACCCGAACCACTACCACTGTGTCCGCGTCGAGCTCAAGCAGGTCGCTGTTGTAGCCCTTCTTGAGCACGTCATCACTGAAAGCGGCATTCATCACTTTAGGATTACTCGCCAGCCCTTCGCCGCCAAGGCGCTCAACCGGCCCCAGGGTTTCAATCTCAAGCCCGAGCGCAGNCGCTGGCTCTGCCAGGTCAGACGCTTCATGCGCCAGATTGGCCAATTCCTGAGAGGCATCAACAAACTCGCGCTCCACCTGCTCTGACTTCAACTCCTGAACCAACTGCTCACGCATGGACTCCAGTGTTGGTACTTCAGGNGCTTTAAGGTCAGTCAGCTTGATCAGCTGGTAACCATANCTGGTGCGCACCGGCTCAGATACTTCGCCGGTTTCGAGNGCGAACAGAGCATCATCAAAGGACTGATCAAAACTGCCCTTGATCACATAGCCAAGGTCGCCGCCATCACGGGCGCTACCGCTATCATCCGAAACCTCTGCTGCAACGGCGGCAAAGTCTTCACCAGCGGCGATACGCGCAGCGGCTGCATCAATGCGCGCCTTGGCATCTGCCTCATCTTCTTTGTCGGCNACTTCAACCAGAATATGGGAAGCCCGGCGCTGCTCAGCAAGATTGCCTATTTCGCGCTGGTAGATTTCCTTGATCGCATCTTCACTGACATCAACCCGGTCAAAGAAACCGGCACGGGACAACGTCAGNGTTTCCAGCACAACCTGCTCAGGCGTCATGAACTGTTGAGCGTTACTGGCGTAATACTCTTGGATCTCTTCATCAGAAACGCTAACGGCGGAGGCATCACCAACCGGCACTTCGATGACCGAGAAGTCACGCGTCTGGTTTTCCAGATCAGCCAACTGCTTGCGCTCGGAAGGCGTGGCAAAAGCAGTCGCTTCATAGCCGTTACGATATTGGGTAATCAGCAGCTGCTGGCGCACCAGGTCACGGAATGCCATACGCGACGGCATGCCCATGTTACGGATGACAATATCGAAACGATCACTGTCAAACTTGCCGTTTACCTGAAAGTCGGGCGTGGACAGAATCAACTGATCGATCATCTGGTCGGAGACCTTAAACCCGGCGTCTTGAGCGCCCTGAATAAGCACCGAGCGCTCCACCAACCCATCCAGCACAGTGGTACGCAGAAATTTTTCATCGATCATGCTTGGATCGAAGCTGTTATTGCCCATCTGCTGCAACTGCTGAATCAACTGGCGACGCTGCAAGGCCACAGCTTGTTCGAGCTCCAGCTTGGAAATCACCTCACCATTGACCTCTGCTGCCTTATCGGCATTACTGGAGAAACTGCTNATGGATTCCCAGCCAGTCAAAGCGAATATCAGCACAATGACGCCAACGATCACCTTAGCGACCCAGCTTTGCGCACTGTCCCTCATGTTTTGCAGCATCATGCCCCCGAATTCTGTTTAACCTGAGCGCTTCGCATCAGGTTTTTGCCACTCAAGCACTGAGCAACCTTTCTCTGGTCCAACAAAAAAGGCGCATCCTGTTGATGCGCCTTTCTGGTAACTGACGAAGCCATCTGTTAAACGCTACTGACCTGGGCCTGAGACGTCTTGGATGACTCCGTAGCATGCCTCACCCTGAGGATTGGCATGTCACATCAGATCAGGGACGCAATTAGTTCACAGCGTCCTTCAGTGCCTTACCTGCTTTGAAGCCAGGAATCTTGGCAGCGCTGATTTCGATCGGCTGGCCAGTCTGCGGGTTACGGCCAGTACGTGCAGCACGTTCCTTAACCGCGAATGTACCAAATCCTACCAATACAACCGAATCACCATCCTTCAGTGCACCAGTGACGGACTCGATGACGGCGTCCAGAGCACGACCGGCAGCAGCTTTAGGAATATCGGCGGATGCGGCGATAGCATCAATCAGTTCAGACTTGTTCACTCTAAGTCCCCTTATTTAATTCAACGAGTTGTTAGTCATTATGTAAGCTTGTGGTCTTAGCAAAGCTGTGGCCAGTCAGCATACCTGCTTAGGTCGAAGCACGCTTTATAGCAAGCGGTCAAAAACCGTGTCAAGGAATGCCTGAGGTATTCCCGGACCGGTTAGCAAAACGCTCCCGCACTGGACGCGCTTCACTCACCGGACTGGTATCGCCTCAGTGAGTACTGATGCGTCCTTTCTCATCAGTCTCGCGATTGTCATCCTTTGCTACCATCTCTTCAACCCCTTCTTTCAAGGGCTCCGGCATGTATTGCAGCGCAATCTGCAACACCTCGTCAATCCATTTCACCGGTTTGACGTCAATATCCTGTTTTATCCGGTCAGGAATTTCCTTCAAATCACGCACATTATCGTGCGGAATAATCACCGTTTTGATGCCACCACGATGCGCTGCCAACAGCTTTTCCTTGAGACCGCCAATCGGCAAAACCTGCCCGCGCAGCGTGATCTCACCGGTCATTGCAACATCGGCGCGCACCGGTATTTTAGTCAGCGAAGANACCAGTGCAGTGCACATACCCACGCCCGCACTNGGCCCGTCTTTGGGCGTAGCACCTTCGGGCACATGAATGTGTATGTCATTGTTTTCATGGAAGTCTGCCTTGATTCCCAGACTCGCAGCACGGCTTCGAACTACGGTTAAAGCAGCGCTGATCGACTCCTGCATTACATCGCCCAGAGAGCCGGTTTTAATCTGCCTTCCCTTACCTGGTACCACTACCGCTTCCAGGCTCAGAAGCTCACCACCAACCTGCGTCCAGGCCAAACCGGTGACCTGTCCGATCTGGTCAGACTCCTCGGCCAAACCGTATTTAAACTTGCGCACACCCAGGTAGTGCTCCAGCAAGTTTTCGTCGAGCGCGACCGGCTTCGGCTTGCGCTCTCCTGCCTGCTCTTTGACTACTTTCCGGCACACCTTGGCGATCTGACGCTCCAGACCGCGCACACCTGCCTCGCGAGTGTAGTAGCGGACAAGGTCACGCAGTGACTCATGACTAAAGGTCAGCTCGTCCTTTTTCAGGCCATTGTTCTTGACCTGCTTGGGCACCAGGTAACGCTGCGCAATGTTGATCTTTTCGTCTTCGGTGTAACCCGGAATCCGAATNATCTCCATACGGTCCAGCAGTGGCGCCGGAATATTCATCGAGTTCGCGGTGCAAATGAACATGACATCGGAGAGATCGTAATCGACCTCAAGATAGTGGTCATTGAACGCATGATTTTGCTCGGGATCGAGCACTTCCAGCAGCGCGGAAGACGGATCACCACGCATGTCCTGCCCCATTTTGTCGATTTCATCGAGCAGGAACAGCGGGTTTTTCACGCCCGTTCTGGTCACTTTTTGAATCAATTTACCCGGCAGCGAACCTATATAAGTACGCCGATGGCCACGAATCTCCGCTTCATCACGGACACCNCCCAACGCCATACGCACAAACTTGCGGTTGGTTGCGCGGGCCAGGGACTCACCCANGGACGTCTTACCGACGCCTGGAGGGCCTACNAGGCANAGNACNGGGCCTTTNAGCTTACGCACNCGCTTCTGCACTGCGAGATACTCAAGAATACGTTCCTTGACCTCTTCCAGGCCGTAGTGATCAGCGTCAAGCACCTGCTCGGCACGCTGAATATCATGCCGCACTTTACTGGCCTTTTTCCATGGCACCGCGGTCAGCCAGTCGATATAGGAGCGCACGACGGTCGCTTCGGCAGACATTGGCGACATCATCTTGAGCTTGTTGAACTCGGCATTGGCCTTGCCGAGCGCCTCTTCCGACATACCCGCGTCGTCGATCTTCTTGCGCAGATCGTCAAACTCGCTGTGCCCTTCATCCAGATTGCCCATTTCCTTCTGGATAGCCTTCATCTGTTCATTCAGATAGTACTCGCGCTGGCTGCGCTCCATCTGTTTCTTGACGCGACCACGGATGCGTTTTTCCACCTGCAGCAGATCAATCTCGCCATCGAGCACACCAAGTACATGCTCGACTCGCTCGCGCAAAGGCAGAATCTCAAGAATCGCCTGTTTCTCTTCCAGTTTCAGCGACAGATGAGCCGCCATGGTGTCGACCAGACGACCTGGCTGATCAATGCTGGACAGCGAAGAAACCACCTCTGAGGGCACCTTCTTGCCCAGCTGCACAAACTGCTCAAACTGGCTCATCAGGCTGCGCGTGAGTACTTCAGCTTCACGCTCATCAAGCGNCGTCTCACTTANCAGCTCGACTTCAGCCGNCTGGTAGCCTTCNAGCTCATCAATTGACTCGATNCGCGCGCGCTGCTCGCCCTCNACCAGCACTTTAACCGTGCCATCGGGNAGCTTGAGCAACTGCAGNATNGTGGCNACNGTACCCATGTCGTACAAACCATCNCGGGCNGGNTCATCCTCTGCCGGNTCGCGCTGCGAAATNAGTAACACCTGCTTACCGCCCGACATAGCCTGCTCGAGCGCCTGAATAGATTTGTCACGCCCAACAAAAAGGGGAATGACCATATGGGGATAAACCACCACATCACGTAATGGCAGGAGCGGGAATTCGCTAAGAGTCGTCATGGCTGAGGCTCACTCGCTGAGGGGCGCACGCTTGTTAATGCGCCGAAAGAATAANAGTCCATGAATTCAAGATGGGGGCTAGGGATCGAAAAAACAAGCAGGANAACCGTAATAATACTGACGCATTTTGCACGCGCCANAAACAACTACGCCGCCAAAGCGGCGGCGCAGTCAACAACCTGCAGATCAATCCTCAGGCATTGCCTTAGGTGGCTGCTCGGCCGTTTCGTAAATCAGCAAAGGCTTGGCCTCACCACTGATTACGTTTTCATCAATNACAACCTTGCTNACGTGCTCNGCNGACGGAATCTCGTACATNGTTTCCAGCAGCACGCTNTCAAGGATAGAGCGCANNCCACGCGCACCCGTTTTNCGCTCCANCGCGCGCGANGATATCGCCTTGAGCGCATCTTCACGGAACTCGAGCTCGACCCCTTCCATATCGAACAAACGCGCATACTGNTTGGTCAACGCATTCTTCGGCTCGGTAAGAATCTGGATCAACGCATCTTCATCCAGCTCATTGAGCGTTGCAATAACCGGCAGACGCCCAACAAACTCAGGAATCAAACCAAAGCGAACCAGATCGTCCGGCTCAACACCCTTGAGCGTATCGCCAACCTTCTTGCCGCCGTCTTTGCTGCGTACCGTAGCATTAAAGCCGATACCGCTCTTCTCGGAGCGATCACGAATAACCTTCTCAAGGCCCGCGAACGCACCACCGCAAATAAACAGAATGTTGCGCGTATCAACCTGCAGAAACTCCTGCTGGGGATGTTTGCGGCCGCCCTGGGGTGGCACCGAGGCAACCGTGCCCTCGATCAACTTCAACAACGCCTGCTGCACACCTTCGCCCGAAACGTCACGGGTNATTGAAGGATTGTCCGACTTGCGCGAAATCTTGTCGATTTCATCGATGTAGACAATACCCATCTGGGCCTTCTCAACATCGTAGTCACACTTCTGCAACAGCTTTTGAATGATGTTTTCGACGTCCTCGCCCACATAACCCGCTTCGGTCANTGTGGTCGCGTCCGCGATGGTAAAGGGTACATTCAGCAGTCGGGCCAGTGTTTCAGCCAGCAANGTCTTACCCGAACCNGTAGGGCCGATCAGCAGAATGTTGCTCTTGCCCAGNTCAACCTCATCTTTACCCTGACGCTGATTCAGACGCTTGTAATGGTTGTATACAGCAACCGACAGGACCTTCTTGGCNCGTTGCTGGCCAATAACGTACTGATCCAGGATCGAACAAATCTCTACCGGCGTCGGCAGCTTCTGATTACTGCTCTCAGCCTGACTTTCCTGCACTTCCTCACGAATGATGTCGTTGCACAGATCAACGCACTCATCGCAGATAAACACGGAGGGGCCGGCAATCAGCTTGCGCACTTCATGCTGGCTCTTGCCGCAGAAGGAGCAATACAGCAGTTTGCCGTTGTCGTCACCCTTCCCAGTTATATCGGTCATCGAAAACCCCTACTCTTGAATCGCTATTGAATACAAAGATGGGGGCATTGTGCCCACTTTGCAAGTGCGACCCTGTCAAGATGCACCAGTCTGTGCGGATCGCCACGCGTTGCAGCGCAAGGCGAACGGTCGATTCCACACGACTAGCGTGAAACAGTGATAGTTACTCAGCGCTTGGGCGTGAATCAAGAACCTTGTCGATAAGCCCGTAATCAGCCGCCTCTGCACCACTCATAAAGCGGTCACGATCGGTATCGCGAGCAATCACATCCAGCGGTTGGCCAGTGTGATCTGCCAATACCTTGTTCAGACGTTCGCGGATAAACAGAATCTCGCGAGCGTGAATCTCGATATCGGACGCCTGACCCTGAAAGCCGCCCAGCGGCTGGTGGATCATCATACGTGCATGCGGCAGGCAGTAACGCTTACCAGCAGCACCACCGGCGAGCAGCAACGCGCCCATGCTACAAGCCTGACCAATACATAGCGTACTGACATTGGGCTTGATGAACTGCATGGTGTCATAAATCGCCATGCCGGCTGTTACTGATCCACCTGGGGAGTTGATATACAGGTGGATGTCCTTGTCGGGGTTTTCCGACTCAAGGAACAGCAACTGAGCGACGACCAGGTTGGCCATATAATCTTCAACCTGACCCACCAGGAAGATCACACGCTCTTTCAGCAGGCGTGAATAGATGTCGTAGGAACGTTCACCCCGGGCAGACTGTTCAACAACCATGGGAACCAGGCCGCCGGCGNCCTGTACGTCTGGGGGGAGCTGCATAAAGCTGTTATGGGTCATGGATTCCTATCACTCCAAAATGTACGTATCGCGAAAACACGAGAGCCAGCCCGAAGGCTGGCTCACGTTGGCGAACACTGACAGCGAGNTTTACTCGTCTGCGCTGCTCTCTTCCGACTCACCAGACTCAACCTGTGCAGGCTGCGCTGGCTTGACGGCTTCTTCGTAAGCCACTTTCTTATCAGTCACTTGCGCCTTCTGCAGAACAGTATCCACCACTTGTTCTTCCAGCACAACCGACTGGATTTCGCCCAGCTGCTGCTCATTCTGGTAGTACCAGTTGATGACCTGCTCCGGTTCCTGGTANGCAGCAGCCAGCTCTTCGANCATGGCGCGAACGCGATCNTTGTCAGGCTCAATCTCGTTCTGCTTGACCACTTCAGCGACGATCAGACCCAAGCCAACACGACGCTTGGCTTGCTCTTCAAACAACTCAGCAGGCANCTGACTNGCCTGAATGTTGGCACCACCAAACTGCTGTACNGCTTGCTCACGCAGACGATCGATTTCGTTGCTGAGCAGCGCCTTGGGTACGTCAACGGTNTTGATTTCCAACAAGCCATCCATGACCTGGGCTTTAACCTTGGTCTTGATCGCCTGCTTCAACTCNCGCTCCATGTTCTTGCGAACTTCGGCNCGGAAACCCTCGATACCACCTTCGTTAACACCAAACTGGGCGAAGAACTCTTCGTTCAGCTCAGGCAGCGCAGGAGCAGCAACTTCTTTGACGGTAACGTCAAATTCAGCNGCTTTNCCAGCNAGATCCAGGTTCTGATAGTCCTCTGGGAAGGTTACGTTCAGGGTCAGGCTATCACCTGCCTTCGCGCCAACCAGNCCTTCTTCGAAACCAGGNATCATGCGGCCGGAGCCAAGCACNATGTTGCTGTCGTTGGCAGTGCCGCCCTGGAAGNCTTCACCGTCAACCTTNCCGACGAAGTCGATAGTCAACTGATCATCGTTCTGCGCAGCGCGCTCAACCGCTTCAAAGCGGGTGTTCTGCTTGCGCAGCGTTTCCAGCATGGTGTCGACATCAGCATCAGTCACTTCAGACTCAACGCGCTCAACCTTGATGGCAGAAAAATCGGCCAGNGCCACTTCCGGGTAAACTTCAAAAGTTGCGATGTACTCGAAGTCTTTACCTTCTTCCATGGTCTTGGGCTCAACGCTAGGCGCGCCAGCAGGATTCAGTTTTTCCTGCATCACAGCTTCATAGAAGGAAGACTGGATGACNTCACCGATCACTTCCTGGTGNGCAGAGGCACCAAAGCGCTTACGAATAACGCTCATCGGCACCTTGCCTGGACGGAAACCATCGACCTTGGCGCGCTGTGCGGTCTGCTGCAGACGCTTTTTGACCTCGTTTTCAATACGATCGGCAGGNATGCCAACGGTCATGCGGCGCTCGAGGCCGGAGGTGGTTTCAACCGAAACTTGCATGGAAAGTCCTCGTTCAACAGACAATGAATTAGTTATTTGGTGAATCGCAAAGGGACGACATTCTATGCGCTTGAATCTCAGAAGTCATCACCGCGAGCANAATCAGGCATCGNCACCCGTGACAACAAGGCAATAATGTGCCGATCACCGCAAATTCATGGAATGCTGCTATCGCTAAAACCAGGACGCATTTGTAATNCGAGGAAGTAACCGGCTATAAGAAGCTTGATCANGAAGCCGAATAGAATCGGTTAGCGGAATCACCGTTACCGCCCTACATAATAGANGCGAGCACAGAATGTCATTTGCAAACCAGGTATGNATCGTCACTGGCGCCACGTCAGGCATTGGACTAGCAGTGGTTAACCAGCTAGCGGCCAAGGGAGCGGACTTGGTGCTGGTCGGACGCAATCAGGCCAAAGGCGACGCACTGACCGCATCACTCAAGGCTGCGGGAACGCGCGCCTGCTTCGTGGCTGCCGACCTGGGTAACAAGGAAGCGGCACAGCAGGTTTGCGTAGCGGCCATTGAGCAATTTGGTCGTATCGATGTACTGATCAACAACGCAGGCCTGCTCATGAAAGGAAACGTACTGGAGTGCACTGACGCCGACTGGGACAGCGTGCTGGACATCAACCTGTCTGCCGCGTTCAGGTTATCGCGCGCAGCGCTGCCCAGCATGATCCGCCAGGCCGGCGGAAGCATTATCAACATCGCTTCCGACTGGGCATTGATGGGCGCAAAAAATGCCACCGCCTACTGCGTATCAAAAGCCGCCCTGACCCAGCTCACTCGCTGCATGGCATTGGACTTCGCTGGCAACGGCATCCGGGTAAACGCCGTATGCCCAGGCGATACTGATACACCCATGCTTGGCTTGGATGCTGATAACGACCGTCAACAGAAAATGCAGAACTACGGAGCCGATATCCCGCTGGGCCGCGTTGCACACAGCACTGAAGTGGCCAACGTAGTAGTATTTTTAGCCTCCAAGGAAGCCAGCTTTATGACCGGCGCACTGGTGCCCGTGGATGGCGGTACATCGGCGCAATAGCGGCCAGACCGAATACAAAGATCAAACCAGCCAGGCATCAGATCACCGAGCATAGAGCGACACATCTTCATAATCGGGGAATCCCCTGCCCTTTTCGCGACCTCCCTGGCATTACCCCGAAAAAAAGGGCTATCCAGGACAGACCCAAGCGATCGCATCCCTCGCGAGAGCAATAACTATTTGAACGCAATTGGCCGCATTCAATCGCTGCCTCTCGTTTGCACTGCGCGCTTCACTAAACAACCACAATGAAAGGCAAGGAGGGATTCGGGTACGGACTCAATTACCGAGCAAGGCATGTGATGCATGCCCAGAGAGTCAGGGGAATAAAATTGGCCAAGCGCTGTAACCAGAAAGGCGCGCGGCATCAAAGCCAAGCGTATTTAGAGAACATCAGAAACGAAAAAAGCCGCGCTTAGCAGCCAGTGAACGGCTGTTTGGGAGCGGCTTCTTGCGATGTGCAGCACTGGCTTGAATTCAACTATATTCAGGCAGGCTTTTTGACACGTCACCAACTGTCTCATAGAGCAGTTGATTATATGGTGCGGACGGAGAGACTCGAACTCTCACACCTCTCGGCGCCAGAACCTAAATCTGGTGTGTCTACCAATTCCACCACGTCCGCGTAAAGCTAATAGTAAAACGCCAGGCCGTAAGCCTGGCGTTTTACAGAATAATGGGGTGGATGATGGGGATCGAACCCACGACAACAGGAGTCACAATCCTGTGCTCTACCAACTGAGCTACACCCACCACTATTCACTTCAACATTCCACACCTTCGCGCAATGGCGCACCCGGCAGGACTCGAACCTGCGACCATCCGCTTAGAAGGCGGATGCTCTATCCAGCTGAGCTACGGGCACCTGTTGCACATGGTAGATGATGAAACATCATCGGCATGTCCGAATGATTTTTTGTGACAATCATTCGGTGGAGCCTGGTCACCTTCCAAACCGGTATCGCTGTGTTTGTGAAGCGGGGCAAATAATACTTAGCGCGCCCCCCCACGTCAACGTCAAAGAGCAATTTTTTTAGTCAGATGAGTAGCTTAACGCACTCAATGGCTTCTAAAGGCAGGCCGCACCCGACTTATTGGCCTTTTCTGACAATCGACCATGATCGGTCTTTTGCCCCGCTACCCGGCCATGCGACAATAGGCGGAATATTTTCTGCGTCAGGAACCCCATGAACGCCCAACTCATTGATGGCAAGCAGATTGCCGCCAACCTCCGCAAGGATATCGCCAGCCAGGTCACTGAACGAAAAAACCAAGGCCTGCGTCTGCCTGGCCTGGCAGTGATCCTGGTCGGTAGCGACCCAGCTTCCGAAGTCTATGTGTCACACAAGCGCAAGGACTGCGACGAGGTCGGTTTTATTTCCCGCTCGCACGATCTGCCCTCCAGCACCACGCAAGAGCAACTGTTGCAGCTGATTGATGATCTGAACGATGATCCGGAGATCGACGGCATTCTGGTCCAGCTGCCACTGCCGGCGCATCTAGAAGCGTCACAGCTGCTTGAGCGCATTCGCCCCGATAAGGACGTGGACGGCTTTCACCCCTACAACATTGGCCGTCTGGCGCAGCGTATGCCGCTGCTGCGCCCCTGCACGCCCATGGGCATCATCAAGCTGCTGAAGAGCACAGGGGTCGACCTCTATGGCCTGGACGCCACCGTGGTAGGTGCATCCAACATCGTCGGCCGCCCGATGGCGCTGGAGCTGCTGCTGGCCGGTTGCACTACCACGATCACTCACCGCTTTACCAAGAGCCTTGAAGACCACGTGCGCCGCTCCGACCTGGTTGTGGTCGCTGCAGGCAAGCCTGGACTGGTTAAAGGTGAGTGGATCAAACCCGGCGCTATCGTGGTCGACGTAGGCATCAACCGCATGGAAGATGGTCGCTTGGTCGGTGACGTAGAGTTCGGCGCTGCTGCCGAGCGCGCCAGCTGGATTACTCCGGTACCCGGTGGCGTTGGCCCCATGACCCGCGCCTGCCTACTGGAAAACACCTTGCACGCCTGTGCTCACCTGCACAGCTGACACACAGCGCAGCGATAAGTAAAACGCCCGGCTCAATGCCGGGCGTTTGCGTTANAGGTTACCGGTTTTACCGCCATCTATCGGCAAGTTGATGCCGTTNATGTAGGCCGCCGCGGGTGAGGCCAGAAACCCTGCCGCATTAGCAAACTCCTCAGGCGCGGCAAAGCGACCAACCGGAATGCTCGCCTGCATGACCTGAGTCACCTGTTCAACCGTTTTACCACTGGCCTTGGCCGAATGCGCAATCAGGCTATCCAGGCGCGGAGTGCNGGTCAGGCCNGGCAGCAGGTTATTGACGGTGANACCGTCAATGGCCAGCTCGGCNGCCAGGGTTTTCGCCCAATTAGCCATCGCCGCACGGATGGTATTCGAGACACCCAGGTTAGCGATTGGCTGCTTCACCGAAGTAGAGAGNACATTGAGGATGCGNCCGTAACCGGCTTCGCGCATGCCCGGCAGGAGCAGCTGGAGCAGCACCTGAGCGCTGACCATATGCTGGGTGAAAGCATCGGNATACTCTTGCGGATCNGCACTATTNGCCGGTCCTGGCGCGGGNCCACCGGTATTNTTAAGCCAGATATGAATAGCACCACCCTGCTCCAGCTCAAACCNGACAACCTCGNCAAGCGCCTTACTATCGTATGCATCTACGGCAAGANAACCATGCTCTTGCCCATGCCTGGCTGGCAGACGGGTGCAGATGGCCTGCAATTTATCAGCAGAGCGCGCCATCAGCACCACCTCGGCACCCTGNTCCGCAAGCTGATAGGCGCAGGCCTCACCCAGTCCCTGACTGCCGCCGCANACCAACGCTCGCTTACCAACCAAGTCCAGATTCATGACGAACTCCCTATCGAGTGAATGTAATCCGNTACATTAGCACGCAGTTGAAGTAGCGCCAGCACGCCCAATCAGCTGCGACCATCAGNGCAACTGANTGGGCAGNNTGACCGACAACACCGCTCAGNGNCTTAACNAGACGGCAGCATCAACTCAAAGTGCATCGCCCGGCACCCNNACCCAACCTTCCATGAGAATTCGCGCACTGCGACTCATCACCGCCTTGGTCACGTTCCACTCCCCTTTTACTTGACGCGCCTGCGCACCGACCCGAAGCGCGCCTGAGGGGTGGCCGAAGGTCACAGCGGTTCGCTCACCGCCACCGGCCGCCAGGTTCACCAGCGTGCCGGGGATGGCCGCGGCGGTACCAATGGCTACCGCACAGGTACCCATCATGGCGTGATGCAGTTTGCCCATGGACAGCGCGCGCACCAGCAGGTCGACATCGGCGGCCTTGATCTCCTTGCCGCTGGACGCACGATAGCTCTTGGGCGTCGAAACAAAGGCGACCTTGGGCGTATGTTGGCGCTTAAGTGCTTCTTCCGGCGCATTGATCAACCCCATACGCAAGGCCCCGGCCACGCGGATAGCCTCCAGACGCGCCAGTGCGGCAGGATCGCCATTGATATCCTCACGCAGTTCAGTGCCCTTATAGCCAATATCTTCGGCGTTGACGAATACCGTGGGGATACCGGCGGTAATCATGGTGGCCTTGAAAGTACCAATACCCGGCACCTCGAGTTCATCCACCAGATTACCCGTGGGAAACATGGAGCTACCCTCCTCGCCATCATCGGAAGGATCGATAAACTCCAGTACAATCTCAGCAGCTGGAAAGGTAACACCGTCCAGCTCGAAATCACCGGTTTCCTGCACCTGGCCATTGCTGACTGGCACATGGGCAATAATGGTTTTCTGGATATTGGCCTGCCAGATGCGCACTACGCAGGTACCGTTCTCGGGAATACGGGCAGGGTCAACCAGTCCAGCATGAATAGCAAAGGCGCCAGCAGCGGTGGAAAGATTGCCGCAGTTGCCACTCCAGTCGACAAAGGCACTATCGATAGAGACCTGACCATACAGATAGTCAACGTCGTGTTCTGGTTGGCTGCTGGCGGACAGGATCACGCATTTGCTGGTGCTGGAGGTTGCGCCGCCCATGCCGTCGGTGTGGGCACTGTAGGGATCCGGGCTGCCGATCACGCGCATAAAGAGTTTGTCGCGGGCGTCACCTGGGGTTTGGCAACGTTCCGGGAGGTCTTGTAAGCGGAAGAAGACGCCTTTGCTGGTGCCGCCGCGCATGTAGGTGGCGGGGATGCGGATTTGGGGGGCAGTGGACATTTTTTTACTCCTGAAACAGGTGGTGTCACTGGGCACGGTGACAGGTCATGCCGCTGGGTAAGTTACTCATATTTTGGTTTCGCCTTTATGGCGAGTCAGGGGAAATGCTTGTCCATTTCCCCTGACAACCCCTAGGACACCCCGACTATGCGGCCCTTCGGGTTCGCTGCGTTGCTCGGCCTGCCGGGGCCCTGCGGAACTCGCTTCGCTCAGACAGTCCTCGGGCTTTATCCCGACAGCCCTGTGCTACTCGCCCGCCTAGATGGGGACTGTAGGTCCGTGCATATGGGCGAGATTATCGCGCTTGTCCAAACCAACTGCGTAAACAAAAGCCCCGGCCTTGCCGGGGCTTTTTTCACACGGCTTCGGCCATCAGGTCTTTGGCGAACTTTTGCAGGATGCCGCCGCTGGAGTAGACCGAGAGTTCTTCGGCGGTATCCAGGCGGCTGAGTGCTGGCACGCGCTCGACATCGCCATTCTTGCGATGAATCACCAGCGTTAGCATGCTGCGCGGCGCGGGAGTGCCTTCTACATCGAAGATTTCGGTGCCGTCGAGCCCCAGGGTCTTGCGTGTGGTGCCTTCTTCAAACTGCAGAGGCATTACCCCCATGCCGATCAGGTTGGTGCGGTGAATGCGCTCAAAGCCCTCAGCGACGATCACTTCTACACCTGCCAGCGCCACACCCTTGGCGGCCCAGTCACGGGATGAACCCTGACCGTAGTCGGCGCCGGCGATGATGATCAGC
>NYTV01000010.1 GCA_002683685.1 Paracoccaceae bacterium | reverse complement strand
CTTGATGCTCTCGCCGCTTTGCAGCATTAACCAATCTTTCCAAGCTGGCCACCAACTGCCTTTGGTATAAGTGGCAGAAGACTGCCAATCTTCTGGGCTCTGAGCCAAGGACTTTTGAGTATAGTAGCCATATTTGTTGCGCTTCGGTGGATTGATGATCCCTGCGACATGTCCAGATTCGGCCAAGATGAAATGGCGGTCGGCGCCAGTCATTTGCTGCACGCCCCGATAGGATTGTGCCCAAGCAGCAATGTGATCTGTCTCACAGGCCACCGCGCAGACCGGCACGACAATATCGCTCAGTTGCAACCGTGCACCGCAGACCTCAAACCCGCCATCGGCGAATTGATTTTTTTGACAGAGCCCGCGCAGATACTCAATCGCCATGTGGCCAGGCAGGTTGGTACCGTCGCCATTCCAATACAGCAAGTCAAACGCCGGCGGCGTTTCTCCCATCATATAATGACGAATTGCGGGGCCATAGATCAGATCATTCGAGCGCAAAAAGGAAAAGGTTCGTGACATGAAGAATTTATCTAAGATGCCATGGTCCTCCACCTCAGCCGCGATTCCATCCACAAAGTCATTGTCTAAGAATACCGACATCTCCCCTTGATCGGAAAAATCTGTCAGGGTGGTAAATAGGGTTGCAGATTTCACCGACGTGTCACCGCGCTGAGCCAAAAGCGCCAGCGTCAGGGACAGGGTCGTGCCCCCTATGCAATAGCCGGTGGCATTGACCTGCGGCACGTCGCAAATCTTTTTGACCTGTTCAATGGCCGTCAGAAAACCATCGTCGATATAGGTTGAAACACCCGTGTCGCGCATGGACGCGTCTGGATTGATCCAGCTCACCACAAAAAGGGTGAATCCTTGATCGACAATCCATTTCACCAGGCTGTTCTCTGGCCGCAGATCCATAATGTAAAATTTGTTGATCCAAGGTGGGAAGATGACCAAAGGCACCTCCTGCACCGTTTGCGTGGTTGGACTATACTGGATCAGCTCGAACAGGTGATTGCGGAACACAACTTTGCCTGGCGTCGTCGCGATATTGCCCCCGACATCAAAAGCGCCTTGATCGGCCAGTGTCACCATGAGGTCGCCATTATTGGCTTCAATATCTCGCACAAGATTTTCTAAGCCGCGCACGAGGCTCTCGCCATCGGTCTCAACCGCCCGCGCCAAGGCCTGCGGGTTCGTACCGAGAAAATTGCTTGGGCTAAACATATCCATGATCTGACGGCTAAAGAAATCCAGCTTTTGCCGCTCTCGCGTGTCGAGATTATCCATCTGCGCAACGGCCGCTTCCATTGCCTTGGTATTGAGCAGATATTGCTGCTTTATGAAATTAAAATAAGGGTGCTCATTCCACAAGGGATCTGAGAATCTGCGGTCGGCAGGTGCGCTTTGGCTGTCGACGAAATGCTGTAGTGATTGCCCCCAATAGGCGATTTGCTGCTCGATCACACGGGATGGATTGCTCATCATCTCGGTGACATAGGCCGTTGCCGCCTTGGCAAACAGCTCATGGCCTGGCCCTTGTAGCGCGGGTCGCACGGGTTTTTTGTGGGAAACCGCTGCCAAAAGCCGCTGAGTCAGCGCCTCGACACGTTGTAAATTTTCCGTCAACCGCTCTAACCCAAGCTCGGTGCTGCCATTATCAGTTGTCATGTCGACAAAAGCCCCCTATTTTGCAGTTGCAGCATAAATGAAACTTTATAATTATCAAAACATAAAGTTGCATAGCCGCCATGCAAGGAGAGAAACATCAATGCGCTATATGGCCACTTATGATATGATGGAAACATTGCGGAACACCAACCAGTGGATGGGCGCAACTGCGAAAGCGATGGCGTCCTACCCGATGTTTGCCATGGTTCCCAATCCAGCTTTCCAATGGATGTCCGCTTGGGGCGAAGTCACCGAACGGGCCTATGCACGCATGGTGGTTAAGCCCGGTTGGCGTTTGGATTTTGTCTCAACCGAGGATGGCAAAGATCATTTGGTTGAAGTCGAAACCCTCGTGGCCAAGCCGTTTGGCGACTTGATCCATTTCGCCGTACCTGGCCGCACACCACGGGACCGCAAGGTGCTTTTGGTTGCTCCCATGAGCGGACATTACGCCACGCTCTTGCGCTCCACCGTGCGCAGCCTGCTGCCCGATTGTGAAGTCTATATCACTGATTGGCACAATGCCCGCGATATACCTGTCAGCGCCGGTAAGTTCGATGTGGAAGACTACACCCTCTATCTGGCAGAGTTTATCAAAGAGCTGGGTTCTGACACCCATGTTATTGCCGTGTGCCAGCCCGGACCAATTGCTCTTGTCGCAACAGCCTATCTCGCCGCCACCGCCCCGGAGGCGCAACCCGCGAGCCTGACTTTAATCGGTGGCCCAATTGATCCAGATGCCAACCCAAGCGACGTCACCGACTTTGGCAATCGCGTCCAAATGGGCCAGTTGGAAGAAACTATGATCCAGCAGGTTGGATTCCAACATGCTGGTGTCGGTCGTAGAGTCTATCCGGGCCTCCTACAATTGATGAGCTTCATTTCCATGAACAGCGATACGCATGGCAAGGCATTCACCGATCAAATAATCCGCACGGCTCAGGGCGAAGCGCGCGACAATGACAAACACAATCGCTTCTACGATGAATATCTCGCCGTGATGGATATGACAGCCGAATTTTACCTCTCAACGGTGCATCGGATTTTCAAGCAACGCGAAGTGGCGCGTAACGCATTTTATGTGCAAGGGATTCATGCAGATATCTCGAAAATCACATCTGTTCCAGTAATTGTGGTAGAGGGGGAGAATGATGACATCTCCGCGCCGGGACAATGTTTGGCCGCGCTGGATCTGCTCACCGGGCTGCCGCAATCCCTTAAAGCCGCACATCTCGAACCGGGCGCTGGCCACTATGGAATTTTTGCGGGAAAAAGCTGGCGCAATAATATCCGCCCCTTGGTTCTTGAATTTATCGCCGGCGCGAAGCAGCACAGAAAGCCAAAACCATCGAAAGCTTGAGCCTGCGCGCGCTGGGCTGGTCAGAGCATTTTGCCGATCAAGCCACCTCAGCCGCCCTGGCGCAAACCCCGCCCGTGCGCATCACCCAGGTGCATCGAAATACGCTACATATCCAGGGTGTTGATCTCGATACAATCATTCCAAGCCTGCAAGGGGTCACCGTTGGAGACTGGCTCCTCTTTGACGCAGAGGCGCCGCGCAACAGTCAATTGTTGAATCGAAAGAGCCTGATAAAAAGGCGCGCACCGGGCCATGATCGCAAAGAACAGCTAATCGCTGCCAATCTCGATACGGCATTTGTTGTGACCTCTTGCAACAATGACTTCAGCCTGGCGCGGTTGGAACGTTACGTTGCCATGGCCCATGATGCCGGTGTCACACCAGTCATCATTTTAAGCAAAATTGATTTGACCACCGACCCCAGCGCCTTTGCCGAGCAAGCCCAAAGTATTTCACCACAGATCTCCGTGGTCTCCCTTGATGCCCGCAGTCCCGAGGCCAGTGGCCTTCTGCGCCCCTGGTGCCAAGCCGGGCAAACCGTCGCGTTTCTTGGCTCATCTGGGGTGGGTAAATCCACCTTGACCAATTCCCTAGCCGGCAATGAGGCCATCGCCACCCAAGATATCCGCGCCAGCGACGACAGGGGCCGCCACACCACCACCGGACGACAACTGTATATTCTGCCAAGCGGATGCGCCGTTCTGGATACGCCTGGGATGCGTGAAATTCAGCTGACTGATGTTTCCAGTGGCTTAGAGGAAACCTTCGCGGATTTGCACGCACTCCAACAAAACTGCCGCTTCAATGATTGCGCCCATAACACCGAACCGGGCTGCGCTGTGCAAGCGGCCATTGCCTCTGGGTACGTTGACGTGCCCCGCCTGCAACGATGGCTCAAACTTGTGGCGGAAGACGCCGAAAACACCAAATTCTTGGCAGATCGAAAACGGCATGACCGGGCCAGAAACAAGCCTGAAAAATCTGTTTCAAAACACAGCGCACAGAAATAGCGCCTGTGCATTCAGCCGATAGCGCAGCGATACATCTGCCCCATGCGCGCCGAAACAATCTGCGTCTCCCGCTCAGCCGCCCATAACCATCAATTCGGAAACCGCCATTTTGGCATGATCTGAAAACGGATCTGCCTGCGCGATTTTCACCGTAGCTTCCATATCCTCTGCCTCAACGATCAAAAACCCGGTGATGGCTACAGGCTCATCACTAAGCCCATCCGGGCCAACCACCTTGGAGCGTTTCACCGGAGAAGCGGGATAGACCACAGCCTCCCCAAGGCCGGCCAACCAATCCATCCATTTTCCCATATGTGCCTTGCCGTCTTCTGGAGAACTCATCTGAGGTTGCTCTAAGTAGGTTAATAAAAATTGTGCCATGGGCCCGTCTCCTAAAATTCATTCTGCCTTAATAGCGCCAAGCACATCCGTTATTGCCTCTTGGGTCAAGGCCAGAGCTCTGGGAGATGAAAATCGATGATCCCCGCCTTTGAGCAAGCGCAGTTGAATGTCGTCTCCGGCCGCAAGCGCAAAAAGACGTTGCGCCAGTTCAACGGACACCTCTTCATCCTCATCACCCTGCAAAAATCGCGTCGGAAAGGGCAAATCCAACGGGCTGCGCAGAACAAGATGTAACCGACCATCCTCAATCAGGCGCTTGGTGATCGGATAGGGATCGCCATAATCCGAAGGAATATTAACCAGCCCCTCTTGCGTCAAAAATTTGCGAGTGTCAGCGTTGAAATTTGCCCAAAACCCATCCTCTGTAAAATCTGGAGCCGCGGCGATGGTCACGAGCCCTGCAATTCGCTCTGGAATCCGTTTCGCCATTAAAAGGGAAATCCATCCGCCCATAGACGAGCCAACCAAAATTTGTGCCCCTTCGGTAAGTTCACAAATTGCCGACTGCGCATCTTCCGCCCAATCGCCAATGCACCCATCTGTGAAGGCCTCCGAAGACGCGCCGTGCCCTGAATAGTCAAACCGCAAAAACCCGCGACCTTCCGCCTTGCACCAAGCCTCCAAATGCAGCGCTTTGGTGCCTGTCATATCGGACATAAACCCGCCCAAAAACACCACGCCGGGCCCCGTGCCTTTGCTCTGCGCATAGGCAATTCTTCGACCTGAATCCGTTGTCAAAAATTTCATGCGCACCCCCAAGTTTGAGCCAGATTTTATCTGCACAATGGGTCCTGACAATGGAATTTCGCGCCCCTGCGGTGCCAACGGCTGGGCCTGTGTCATATTGGCCGCAACGCGCCCCAGTGTTTGGGCGGTTGACAGTCAAATTCAAAACCGCCAAACAGTAGCCGAACCAAATACCCGCAACCGGGCGTTCCGTGGGCGCCAAACTGACGAGGAGTGCCCGTGATGGCCCAAATCTCACTCACCCTTCCCGACAATTCTATACGCCATTATGAGGCCGGCATCACCGCCGCCGAAGTGGCCGCTGATATCGCCAGGTCTTTGGCGAAGAAGGCAATTTCTGCAACGGTGAACAGTGCCCATTTTGATCTGGCTTGGCCAATTGAGACCGACGCCACGATCGCGATTCATACCATGAAAGATGAGGTCCAGGCCAATGAACTGATCCGGCATGATTTGGCCCATATCATGGCCCGTGCGGTTCAGGAAATTTGGCCTGATGTGCAGGTGACGATCGGTCCGGTGATCAAAGACGGCTGGTATTATGACTTTGATCGCAAAGAGGCTTTCACCCCAGAAGACTTGGGCGTGATTGAGAAAAAGATGAAGGAAATCATCAATAAGCGCGATGCAGTCCGCACCGAAGTTTGGGATCGCGCGCGCGCGGTGCAACATTATACTGACGCCGGAGAGCCCTATAAGGTGGAGCTGATTGACGCCATCCCTGGCGACGAACCGCTGCGAATGTATTGGCACGGTGACTGGCAAGATCTGTGCCGTGGACCACATTTGCAACACACAGGGCAAGTGCCCGCAGATGGGTTTAAATTGATGAATGTGGCCGGCGCCTATTGGCGCGGCGACAGCGATAGGGCGATGTTGCAACGGATCTATGGAGTTGCATTTTCCAATAAAGAAAAGCTCAAAGCTCACCTGCATATGCTCGAAGAAGCCGCCAAACGCGACCACCGCAAGCTGGGCCGCGAAATGGATTTGTACCATATGCAAGAAGAGGCACCCGGACAGGTCTTTTGGCATCCAAACGGCTGGACCATCTACACCGAACTCCAAGATTACATGCGCCGCAAACAACGTGCAGGCGGCTATGTTGAGGTCAACACCCCGCAGGTGGTGGACCGCAAGCTCTGGGTGGCCTCGGGCCATTGGGACAAGTATCAAGAGAATATGTTCATCGTCGAAGTGGATGAAGAGCATGCCCGCGAAAAGGCCGTTAATGCGCTCAAGCCGATGAACTGCCCCTGTCATGTGCAGATTTTCAACCAAGGCTTAAAATCCTACCGAGATTTGCCGCTGCGCATGGCTGAATTTGGCAGCTGCGCGCGCTACGAGCCATCAGGGGCACTTCATGGCATCATGCGGGTGCGCGGCTTTACGCAAGACGACGGGCATATTTTCTGCCGTGAAGACCAAATCGAAGAAGAAACCGCTCTCTATATCGCCTATCTAACCTCTGTATATAACGATCTTGGCTTTGAATCCTTCCGCGTGAAATTCAGTGATCGGCCAGAAAAGCGCTCCGGCTCTGATGAGGTCTGGGATCGGGCGGAAACCGCTCTTCTGGCCGCAACCCGCAAGGCAGGTATTGAACCCGAAATGAACCCCGGAGAAGGTGCATTCTACGGTCCAAAATTGGAGTTTGTTTTGACCGATGCCATTGGCCGGGATTGGCAATGCGGCACCCATCAGGTGGATTTCGTTCTGCCCGAGCGCTTAGACGCCAGCTATATCGGCGAAGATGGCAACAAGCACAGACCGGTCATGCTGCATCGCGCCTGCCTGGGGTCTTTTGAGCGTTTCATCGGGATATTGATCGAAGAACATGCCGGGCGCTTGCCGCTTTGGCTGGCACCGCGGCAGGTGGTGGTGGCTTCCATTGTATCAGACGCCGATGAATTTGTGCATGAGGCCGTTGCGGCTTTGCGCGCCGTGGGCGTCCGGGCCGAAGCGGACACCCGCAACGAAAAAATCAATTACAAAGTGCGCGAACATTCCGTAGCTAAGGTCCCTGTGATCCTCGCGGTGGGGATGAAAGAGGTTGCAGACCGGACCCTATCAATGCGCCGCTTGGGCAGCAAAAATAGTGAAGTCGTGGCACTTGATCAACTTGTGGCGGCGCTCAAAACCGAATCCACACCACCGGATTTGCTATAAAATCAAAACCCACTTTATACCAGAAAACTGCCCGATCATCGCATCGGGCAGCTATGCGCCCGGCAGGGCCGCATAGTAAGCCGCCACATCAGGCTTCCAGCCGAGCGTTATTTCTCCGTCATCGTGAACAATCAACGGACGTTTCATCAGCGCAGGATGCGCCTTGAGGAGGGCCAGTGGATCACCGGCCCGGGCCACCGCGTCCAAGCCACGCCAGGTGGTCGAAGCACGGTTCAGCAGAGCATCTCCAAACTTCGCAAGTGCCGCCACAAGAACTGCATCCGGCACCGACCCGTCCCGCACATCGATATAATCGACCTGCTGATTTTGCAGCGCTTTTCTAGCTTTACGACAGGTGTCGCAGGCTTTTAATCCATATAGTTGCATAAAATTTCCCTTGATTTTATTTTTAATCGCATAATTGTATAGATAACGCATCTGAATAATAGGATTTTCGCGAGAACTTTTGCCATTCAGCCGCGGGATGCCGTCCGCAACTCTACGGGCGTGTACTTATGACTTGGGAGAATATGATATGCCTTTGGGCACAGTAAAATGGTTCAACACCACAAAAGGTTTCGGGTTCATTGAACCAGAAGGTGGAGGAAGTGACGTGTTTGTCCATATTTCGGCCGTCGAGCGCGCTGGAATGACAAGCTTGGCTGACAACCAAAAAATAAACTATGAGCTGGTCGAAGGACGCGACGGGCGTCAAATGGCTGGTGAATTGAGCAACGCCGAATAAGCGCGCAACACGGCAGCCAGAGCGGACAGTGATCCGCTAAACGTTGGGCCGTGCCCAATCCGTTTCCTTTTGTGCCATGCGCTTGGGCGTTAACGCCCAATCGCGGCTTCAAATTCTCTCCATTCACCCTTGCTCATACCTGAAGCTTCTTGCGTGACAGGCTCACCAGCAAGCATGCGTTTCAGACATTCCACCGATTTGGCAGAGAATACCGCGCCACCCAAACGATAATCCTCAAAAGCGCCATAGGCCGCAGGAACCCAGTCGCGCACCATCTCACAAATTGCCTCAGCATAGACCCTTATTTCATATTGCGCATGTGAATCGGCCCGAAGACGCAAGAAGTGAAACAGGTTGTGCAGATCAACTTTCCAGTACCACTGAGTGTAAATATTGGCCGGCAGGTTCATTCGAGCCAATTCACGGGCCAAACCATCCTGCCCCTCATCCGAGATCATCGCCTCGTAATTGTCATAGGCGCGGTTACTGTCTGATTTCAAAATTTCCAAAACCCGCGCCGCTTCCGCCCCTTGCAAAACCTGCCCGCGGCCCTGGTTGTTCACCACTGATTGCGCCGCCAGAGAGTCCGGTTCTGGGATGTAAAACTCTCGGTCGAGAATCGAATAGCGCGCAGAATATTCATTTACATTGGCGGTGCGATGCCGAATCCATTGGCGCGCCACGAAAACCGGCAATTTCACATGCAGTTTGATTTCACACATCTCGAAAGGCGTCGAGTGCCAGTGGCGCATCAAGTAACGAATAAGGCCCGCATCATTTTGCACGGATTTTGTCCCCTTACCGTAGCTGACCCGCGCAGCTTGGCAGATGGCAGCATCATCACCCATATAGTCGATAACCCGCACAAACCCATGATCCAAAACGGGCTTTGCGCGGTAAAGGTGATCTTCCATACCTGGAGCCACAGCCCGCAGGGTAAGCTGAGGATTTGATCGCAGCTGGTCAATTTCTTCTTGTTGTTCTGGTGTCAGCAGCATCACTATCCCCTTAGTTAACCCCTTCTGGAGCGATTCCCTTAACACTATATATGGAGCAACCTGAAGGATGAACCTACTATATAAAGGCAAGTGCAAATGAAATATCTACATACAATGGTCCGGGTGGCCGATTTAGACGCCTCGATCGCTTTTTTTGCCCTCTTGGGTCTCGAAGAATCGCGCCGCTGGGACAATGAAGCTGGACGTTTTACCTTGGTTTTCATGGCGCCTCCTGGCCAACCCGAATGTCCTGTGGAACTGACCTACAACTGGGATGGTGATGAGGGCCTGCCGTCAGACGGCCGACATTTCGGACATTTGGCCTATGAGGTGAAGGATATTTATGCCACATGCCAGCATCTGATGGACAATGGCATCACAATCAATCGCCCGCCGCGCGAAGGCCGCATGGCTTTTGTCCGCAGCCCAGACAATATCTCAATTGAGCTCTTGCAAGAGGGTGACAACCTGCCTGTGGCCGAACCCTGGGCGAGTATGGAAAATATCGGACATTGGTGAGCTGTCGTCTGCGCAAAGCCCTCGCCGCCCTGTCTTTTGCGCTTTGGGTCACAGGTGCTGCGGGCGCTGATGCCGCCTGCCGCCAGGCCCTGGCTTTGGGCCTGGATGTATCGGGATCTGTCGATGAGGGTGAATATCAACTGCAATTGCGGGGTCTGGCCGCAGCTTTAGTCAGTGATGATGTCCGCGCCAGTCTGATGCGCCTGCCGGATGCACCCGTCCGGATTTTGGTTTTTGAATGGAGCGGTCAAGACTATCAGCGCGTTCTCATTGAATGGACAGACATCACCAGCCCGTCACGCCTAGAGGCTGTATCTCAAAAGCTGCGATCCACCATGCGTCGCCCCGCCCCACCAACCACCGCTTTAGGTCAGGCGATCCAGGTCGGAGCTGGGTTTTTAAACCAACAGCCGGACTGCTGGAAACGCACTTTGGATATTTCCGGTGATGGGAAAAACAACACAGGCCCAGAACCCCATCACGTCAACCGCCCCGAAAAGATCGGAGATATCGTCATCAACGCATTGATCATTGGTGTTGATGCCAGCTCCCGGCTGTCGCATGCAGAGCTGTCCATTGCCGAATTAACCGCCTATTTTGCGCATCGCGTCCTGGCCGGGCCAGGCGCGTTTTCCGAAGTTGCCATGGGTTTTGAAGATTATGAGCGCGCCATGAGCCGAAAATTACTGCGTGAATTGGAATTTTTGAGCATGAGCCAACTGGATCAATAAATAAATCGAATCTGCTTGCCCCAATACTGTTCCATGCGCCGCAGCGCCGCATTTATATCCTGGACACCGGCACCTTGCAAAACCCCCTCTGATTGCAACGCAGCGGCGTGGCCCTCAAACAGCTCATTCACAAGTCCACGAATATGGTGCCCCTTATCGGTCAGTCTCACGCGCACAGACCGCCGGTCCGCGCGGCAGCGTTCATGGTGCTTATAGCCCATGCCTACCAATTTTTTTAAATTGTAACTTACATTTGAGCCCTGATAATATCCGCGGCTCTTCAACTCACCTGCGGTGACCTCATTGTCACCGATGTTGAAGACGGGCAAAGCTTGCACAGGGTTGAGCTCGATGACCCCAACCCGCTCAAATTCATCTTTGATCACATCCAACAACAAACGATGGAGTCGCTCGACCAGGGCCAAACTCTCCAAATAATGGGTCATAAAACTCTTACCGGTTTTGGAATCACTACTCATTGATCGCCTCTCACACTGCTTCGTTGCGCAGTGTCGAGGAAATTCGCGAATATTATCTAAACGAGATCAATTTAACTGCGTGGAACCTCCAAACCCGCGACGATTTGGGCGATCAGCGGGGCAAATTCTGGGGGAGCTGCCGCAGCACCGGTCACCCAAGAGTAAAGATCGTGGTCATTTTCTGCCAGCAACAAATCGTAATTTACCAGCCCTTCTTCAGTCATTTGGTCCAAGGTTTCTTGCGCAAAATGGCTTAAAATAAGGTCCATTTCTTTGATTCCACGGCGCATTGAACGCATTTTCAGGCGTTTGATCTTGTGATCATGCAGTTCAATCATTTCATGGCCAACCTTAATTGTTTTTCCAATTTGCTCAGCCGGTCGGCCGTGCGGGTCATATCAGTTTTTATTGCACGCATTTCGATTAGAATTGTCTGAATATCGTCAGACAGAGGTGCCGAGTTCGGCTCTTCTGGCCCAATCCCTTCACCGCTAAGAAGCCAAGGCAAAGACACATTGAGCATTCCGGTCAACATTTGCAATTTGTTAGCCCGCGGCTCAGAACGATCCTCTTCCCAAGCCTGCAAAGTCGCCAATTTGATTCCAAGCCGGCGCGACAGCTGCGCCTGCGTCATGCCGGCCTTTTCCCGCGCGCCCAGAACACGGTCACCAAAGGTGGCTGCATCGGGGCCGTACCAATCAAATGTTGCGTCAGAGTCATTTTCCATAAGTTTTTCTCTTTCCAATCACTTCGCCTTGCGGCGTCGTGCACATCTATCTAAGACTGCAAGAACACGCACTATGAGGCCGTCATGTCCATTTTATCCACCGCACTTGAGCGGGTGAAGCCCTCTCCAACCATCGCTATATCAACCAAAGCGGCAGAATTAAAGGCAGCGGGACGTGACGTGATCGCGCTCGCCGCGGGCGAGCCAGATTTTGACACCCCAGACCATATCAAGGCCGCCGCAGTCAAAGCGATTGCAGAAGGCAAAACCAAATACACCGCTCCAGATGGAATGCCCGAGCTGAAACAGGCGATTTGCGCCAAGTTCCTGCGCGAAAATTCTCTGACCTATAGCCCGGCGCAGGTGACAGTTGGAAACGGCGGAAAGCAAACGCTCTATAATGCGTTTGTCGCGACTTTGAATGCAGGCGATGAGGTGGTGATTCCCGCGCCCTATTGGGTCTCCTATCCCGACATGGTGCTTTTGGCCGGTGGCACCCCGGTGATTGCGCCAACGTTAGCTCAGACCAATTACAAACTCACCCCCGAGCAGCTCGAAGCCGCGCTGACCCCTAAAACCAAATGGTTCATTTTCAATTCCCCATCCAACCCGACCGGAGCGGGATATAGCTGGGACGAGCTGAAGGCGCTGACCGATGTTCTTCTGCGCCATCCCCATGTCTGGGTGATGACCGATGATATGTATGAGCACCTGGCCTATGATGATTTCAAATTTTGCACACCTGCCGAGGTGGAGCCGGCGCTCTATCCGCGCACGCTGACTTGCAACGGTGTCTCAAAAGCCTATGCGATGACCGGATGGCGGATTGGCTATGCCGCCGGCCCCGCACCGCTGATCGCCGCTATGCGCAAGATTCAATCGCAATCCACATCCAACCCCTGCACCATCAGCCAATGGGCGGCCGTCGAAGCCTTGAACGGCTCACAGGCGTTTTTAACCGATAACAACGCGTCTTTCAGCCGGCGGCGTAATTTGGTTGTCAAAATACTCAATGAGACCCGGGGAATTACCTGTCCCACACCGGAAGGTGCGTTCTATGTCTACCCGTCGATCGCCGCACTGATTGGAAAGCAGACGCCTAGCGGCGCTGNNATTNCAGATGATGAGGCCTTCGCCACCGAACTTCTCGAACACACCGGCGTCGCGGTGGTCTTCGGCGCCGCCTTCGGCCTATCTCCAAATTTCCGCGTGAGCTACGCCACCTCAGACGCCGAGCTCTTAGAAGCCTGTCGTAGAATCAAAGAATTTTGTGAAAGTTTGATTTAAAATCGCGGTGATCGACGACCCGATCCCAGAGCGCAGACCCATGCATGATCTGCTAACACTCTTGTACAGCAAAACGCCAAGCGGATCGTGATCAAACCCTAGGCCACACGCCCCGCCAGACGGCAAAACCGCCACCAGAGTAAGACGGCGGCAGATCCAAGCCCGACGACCAGCCCCATCCATATACCCGCTTCCTGGAACCCAAGCCAAAACCCTAAAACATAGCTGATCGGCAGACCGATCAACCAATAGGATATCGCGGCGATCCACATGGGCACTTTGGTGTCTTGCAACCCGCGCAGCAAGCTCAAGGCCACGACCTGTGCGGCATCGACAAATTGAAACAATGCCGCGAGCATCAGTAAAATCGTACCGATGCGTAAGATGTCAGCGGCCAAAGGATCCTGGGGATCCAAAAACGCTCGGATCAAAACCTGCGGGCTCATCAGGAACAGGAATATAGCCACAATGGCCACAACGCTCGACAAGCCCATCGTCACCCAGGCTGTACGCCGAACCGATGGCCAATCGTTCCGAGCAAAGGCCTTGCCCGCGCGCACCGTGCCGGCCTGCGACAATCCCATGTGCACCATGAAGCTCAACGCCGCCAGCTGTAATACGATGCCATGGGCCGCCAGTTCCAAATGTCCAAGCCAACCCATCATGAAGGCGGACGCCGCAAACAAGCAACTTTCTGCCAGGGCTGTGGCTGAAATTGGCACCGCAAGCCGGGTGACCGCGAGGGCCGCGCTGCCGTCAAATCTCCAGAAACGGGCGAACATATGTTGTTCAGGGAACCTGCGCTGGATGTAGATCACAAAACCTAGCAGGGCCAGTATTTGGGATATGACCGAAGCAATCGCCGCACCTTGCAGCCCAAATTCTGGCAGCCCCCAATTGCCAAATATCAAGCCATAGTTGATCAGCGCATTGGCCACCAAAACAAACACAGAGACCCAAAGCACGATCCCTGCATGTTCCAGAGCCGAAAGGTAGCTGCGCAGCACCAATCCCCACAATGCCGGCCATAGGCCAAAACCTGCGATGCGCAAATACGCCTGAGCGCCCTGCGCAACTGTCGGATCTTGCCCCATCGCCTCAAGCAGAGGGCCGGCATACCATATGGGCAAAAACAACAGCGCCGCCGCCAAGGTCGACACCCAAAGCCCCATACGCGTGGCCCGCCTGGCCGATTGCGAATCGTCCTCTGCCATGGATTTGGCGACCATCGGCAAAATTGCAAAAGCAAAACCCGAGGTTGCGATAAAGGCAATAAACAGAACCTGAGCCCCCAAAGTCACCTGTGCCAAGGCCAGCACAGAATACCAGCCCAGCATCAACGTATCGGTCGTATGCACAGCAAATTGCGCCACTTGGCTGCCTACCAAAGGCAGTCCCAAGATCAGCAAGGATCTCGCTTCCAATGTGATCGCAGAGGCTTTTCTCATATCCTTCTCTTAAGCAGAAGCCGACGGCCTGACCAGTGGTGAAATCGGCAAGGAATATGGATCGCCCCGCGCGCCAGGTCTTTTCTTGCCCCGCAACTTCTGCCATGAATACCGTCAATCAAAGAAAGAGCAGCCCAATGGCGAGTGACCTATTATCTTCGGCAGCACCTACGGATTATGATGCCTCCTCTATTGAGGTGTTGGAGGGTCTCGAGCCGGTGCGCAAGCGGCCCGGCATGTATATCGGCGGCACCGATGAGCGGGCCTTGCACCACCTGGTGGCTGAGGTTCTGGACAACTCCATGGATGAGGCGGTGGCAGGCCATGCAAATCGCATCGAAGTCGAACTCCACGCAGATTATTCCGTAACCATCCGCGATAATGGGCGCGGCATTCCTGTTGACCCGCATCCGAGGTTTCCCGACAAATCCGCTCTTGAGGTAATCCTGTGCACCTTGCATGCCGGTGGTAAATTCTCTGGCAAAGCCTATCAAACTTCCGGCGGCCTGCATGGGGTCGGCGCCTCGGTTGTCAACGCGCTCTCCGATTCCATGGTTGTCGAAGTCGCCCGCAATCGTGAGCTTTACGAGCAGCGCTTCGCCCGCGGCATCCCGCTGGGTCCAATTGCCAAGATCGGTGCGGCCCCAAACCGCCGCGGCACCTCGGTCACATTTCATGCCGATGAACAAATCTTTGGCAAACACCGTTTCAAACCTGCGCGCCTCTTTGCCTCTATTCGCTCCAAGGCCTACTTATTTTCCGGTGTCGAAATTCGCTGGAAAACCGAGATTGATGATGGCGAAACACCGCGCGAAGCAACCTTCCATTTCCCCGGTGGGCTGTCGGACTATCTCGTGGAGACCCTGGGCAATGCCAGCACCTATGCCGCGGCTCCTTTCGCCGGCACCGTAGATTTTCAAGAGCGCTTCAATGTCCCCGGCAAAATCGAATGGGCGGTCAATTGGACACCCTCACGAGATGGCTTCATCCAATCATATTGTAACACCGTGCCCACACCCGAAGGCGGCACCCATGAAAGTGGGTTCTGGGCCGCAATCTTAAAAGGCATCAAAGCCTATGGTGAACTGGTCAACAACCGCAAAGCCACCAATATCACCCGTGATGACCTGACAACAGGCGGTTGCGCCCTGGTCTCTTGTTTCATCAGCGAGCCCGAATTTGTTGGCCAAACCAAAGACCGTTTGGCCACTGTCGAAGCCCAGCGCTTGGTCGAAAACTCTGTCCGTGACCGGTTTGACAATTGGCTCGCTGCCGATACGAAATCGGCCGGAGCCATTCTTGATTTCTTAGTCCTGCGCGCAGAAGAGCGCTTGCGCCGCCGGCAGGAAAAAGAAACCCAGCGCAAATCTGCCACCAAGAAATTGCGCCTGCCGGGCAAACTCACAGATTGCACCTCAAAAAACCGCGAGGGCACGGAATTATTCATCGTGGAGGGCGACAGCGCCGGCGGATCAGGCAAAGGCGCGCGCAATCGCGTCAACCAAGCACTTTTGCCGCTCAAGGGAAAAATCCTCAACGTCCTGGGCGCCGCCTCGAATAAGCTCGGCTCTAATGCTGAGATCAGTGACCTTTGCGAAGCGCTCGGCGTCGGGATTGGCACAAAGTTCAATATTGATGATCTGCGCTATGAGAAGGTCATCATCATGACCGATGCCGATGTCGATGGTGCCCATATCGCCAGTCTTCTCATGACATTCTTTTTCTCACAAATGCGGCCTTTGATTGATGCCGGTCATCTTTATCTCGCCTGCCCCCCCTTGTTCCGCCTGACACAGGGAGCCAAGCGGGTGTATTGCCTGGATGAGGCAGAAAAAGACCTTTGGCTTGCCAAAGGATTGGGCGGCAAGGGCAAGATTGACGTCAGCCGCTTTAAAGGTCTGGGCGAAATGGATGCAAAGGATCTCAAAGAGACCACAATGGATCCGACGACCCGCAAATTAATCCGCGTCACTGTTGACGAAGATACACCGGGCGAGACCGGCGATCTCATTGAACGGTTGATGGGCAAAAAGCCGGAAAAGCGGTTTGAGTATATCCAAGCCAACGCTAAATTCGTTGAAGAGCTCGATCTATAGATCCAAGCAAAAGGACCGCTGCCTATGCCAATCTATGCTATTACAATGCTTGCGGCAGGGATTGGGATACCTGTCCTGGCCGCGATGAATGCAGCCCTCGGCCGATCTCTTGGTGCGCCCATGCTCGCAGGCGTGGTGTTGATCGCCGTTGGCTTGCTCACCGCCAGTCTGGTGGCCATCGCCCAAGGGCCCAGCGCTTTGGTCAAATTCACAACCGCGCCAAAACATCTATTCTTTGCGGGGGTCTTACTGGCGTTTTATGTGCTGTCCATAACGGCGATTGCACCCAAGTTTGGCGTTGGAAATGCTATTTTCTTTGTGCTCATTGGCCAATTGATTTCAGCGGCAGCAATTGATCATTTCGGACTATTTGGCGCGCAACAAATCCCACTCAGCTGGCCCCGGCTCAGCGGGTTAATTTTGATGGCCGCGGGAGTTTTGCTGACGCAAAAAGCCTAGGCAAAACCCGCTAGAGCGGGCCCCGCGCCAGCTGCGCAACCAAATCCCAGAGCGCATCAGGCACATCAATCTCCGCCATAGGGCTGCGGGCACTGCCTGGCAGCCTTGCGCCCTCCTGTAGAGCCACCGCATCTGCAAGCCGCGCCAAGCGATCCGCAAACCCGTCATGGTGCGTATTTGGATCCAGAATGAAATAAAACTGCCCCAACCCATGCGGCGGACCGTCCGGTAATTTCAACCCCCCCACATCCAAGGAGTTAACCGAACCTGTCATGCCAGCGGCCAAGAGCTCGGCCAATATGCCAAAACCCCAGCCTTTATATCCACCAGCCGAAACCAAAGCACCGCCCAAGGCTGCCTCTGGACTCGTCGTCGCGACACCCTGCGCATCCACGGCCCAGCCCAACGGGATTTCCTCTCCAGCAGCCTTAGCCATGGTGATCTTGCCCAGCGCCACAGCAGAGGTGGAAAAGTCAAAATGCACCGCGAGGCCGCCAGTGCCATCTGGAACCGACATGGCAATGGGATTGGTGCCGATCACCTTTTGATTGCCACCCGGAGGCGCCACGACCGGGCTGGCGTTGGTAAAGCCAATTGCCATCAACCCTTTTGCAGCCAGTTGCGCCGTGAAATATCCCAAAGAGGTGCAGGTATGTGCATGAGCCACCGCGAGCGAGGCTGTGCCATTCTCCCGCGCCGCAGCCACTGCCATGGGCAAAGCGGCTTCAAAAGCCGGCTGCGCAAAGCCGTAGCCCGCGTCCGATAAGATCGAGCCGGGCCGCGAAGCCGTCACCTTTGGGTCCACCGAACCGCTAACCCGCCCCGTGGCCAATTGGCGGCAATAGCTCTCAAGATAATAGAGCCCACAAATCACATTGCCATGGGCCTCCGCATCGGCGACGGCCCGCGCCACTGAGGCGGCAATCCAGTCTTTCGCGCCAAAAGCTTCAAGCGCCGCTTTACTGGCAGTTTCAATTTCCAAGACAGAGCAGCGCGGCATAGCGTTTCCAATTCAAACAGGTCTAGAGGTCATTCCATGGATGAAAAAATCAGGCTTTTCCAGGTTAAGCAACACAATATTCAGGCAATCTGCCCCTTGCTCAATCTCACCTGCCGATCCATCCGAGCAGCCAATTCCATATTATGGGTGGCAATCAACGCCGCCATGCCGGTGCTGCGCACCAGCCCCATCAGCACATCAAAAACGTGATCCGACGTTTCCGGATCAAGGTTCCCGGTCGGCTCGTCGGCCAATAAAATTTTTGGTTCATTGGCCAGCGCGCGGCAAAAGGCAACCCTTTGCTGCTCCCCCCCAGACAACGCGCTCGGTCGGTGATCCGCACGCTCTGCCAAACCAGTTTGGTCCAAGAGCTCCAGCGCCCGCTTGCGGGCAGGACCCGCCGCCTTGCCCGCCGCCTGCTGCGGCAGCATGATGTTTTCAGCCGCCGTGAACTCCGGCAGCAGATGGTGAAACTGATACACGAAACCAATTTCCATCCGCCGTAAATCCGTGCGCAGCCGATCATCGGCGCCTGTCATGTCGCGCCCAGCAATCTGCAGCTGACCATTGTCTGCAGTGTCCAGCAAGCCGGCAATATGCAGCAGTGTCGACTTCCCCGAACCCGATGGCGCCACCAGCGAAGTGACCTGCCCCGGCAGAAGCGTCAAATCACAGGTCTGCAGCACCCTGACCTCATTGGCCAGGCCCGGATTGTAGGATTTAGAAATGCCCGTAAGCGTCAACACCGGCTCAACCATTGCGCAAGGCCTCCACCGGGTTCATTCGTGCAGCCCGCCTTGCGGGAAAAATGGTGATAAAGAAGGATAAAAACAGCGAAATACCCACCGCTTTGAGCACATCCACACCGCGCAGCTCTGAGGGCAAATGGTAAATGCCCCGGATCGACGGATCCCAGACTTGCCCACCAGACAGGTAATTCACCAGACTAAAAATTGCGTCAATGTTGATCACAAAAATCACGCCAAAAATCACGCCCAGAAGCGTACCGACCGAACCAATCCCAGCGCCACAGAGGAAGAAAACCCGCAACACCGTACCTTCGCTCAGGCCAATGGTTCGCAAAATACCGATATCGCGGCCCTTGTTTTTCACCAGCATTATGAGGCCCGAGATGATATTCATGGTGGACAGCAAGATCAGCACGATCATGATGACCAACATCACATTATCTTCAATTGCCAAGGCCCGCAGAAATCCGCCAGCGTAATCGCGCCAGGTTTCCAACACAGCCGACTCGCCCAGCATATCGCGCAGCTTACGCGCCATGACGTCAGCTTGCTCTGGCGTATCGACGAAAACTTCAATTTGATCGGCAAAGCCTTCTTTGTTGAAAAAACTCTGCGCCTCTTCAAAGGGCAGATAGAGACGGGTTTGATCAATGTTATAATGCCCAGCGGTGAAGATGTAGGAGACGGTATAAGACTTGACCCGCGGGCTTGTGCCAAAGGCCGTACGCACGCCATTTGGCGAAATCAATTTGATACGACCCCCAATTGACAAGCGCAGCGCCTTGGCCACACCAGAGCCAATCGCCACCCCTTGGGCAAAATCATCAATAGCCCCAAGGCTGCGCTCGGAGTTCGCTACATTCGGAATGGTTTTTAAATTTTCAAGCGTGATGCCAAAAGCCATCACCCCATGATTTTGATCGTTGGCCGTCCCCATAACCTGGCCGCGTATCAACGGGGCTGCACGCGTGACGCCCGGAACCGCCTGCACTTGGGCGGTCAATGCCTCAAACGCTTCTATTCGATAGTCAAACCGACCACTGGGGCCATTGAATCGCTGTTCGTAGACCGTCACATGCGCGTTAGCACCCAAGATTGCATCAACAAATTCCGTGCGAAAGCCGCTGCGCACAGCCAACACAATAATCAAAGCAGCAACAGCAAGGGCGATGCCAATCAAGCTGATCCAGGTCATCGCACTGACGCCGCCTTCGGCACGTTTGGCCCGAAGATAGCGCCAAGCAATTAGAAATTCGAACGCGGCAAAGGGGGTCGCGCGCGTCATAGGCGCCTCATGGTGGCTGGCCTGTGATCCTCTATCCATACCTCGTGCCTCATGGGCTTTGCCGCTTTCTGCGCCTCACGCGCGCTTGAGTTTACATATATCGCGCAATGACCTTGGCGATCGCGGCCTCTGGGGTTAATTCTTCGCTGTCCCCAGTTTTGCGGCAAGTCAGTTCAACCACTCCGTTTTTCAACCCCCGCGGCCCGACGGTCAATCGCCAGGGCAAACCAATGAGATCCATCGTGGCAAACTTGCCCCCAGCGCGCTCGTTGCGGTCGTCATAAAGCGGCTCTAGCCCCGCTTTGGTCAGTTGGCGGTAAAGATCCTCACAGGCGGCATCCGCCTCGGCATCGCCCTGTTTGAGATTCACAATCCCGCAATGAAACGGGGTGACACCCTCGGGCCAAATGATGCCTTTGTCGTCATGACTCGCCTCAATGATGGCCCCAACAAGCCGGCTGACGCCAATACCATGGCTGCCCATATGCACGGGCACTTGTTTACCGTCTGCATCCTGAACCGTTGCGCCCATTGCTTCAGAATATTTTGTGCCAAAGTAAAAGATCTGCCCCACTTCAATTCCGCGCGCCACTTTGCGGCGCTCTTGCGGCACCTCGGCGAAAAGCGCCTCATCGTGGGTCTCATCGGTACGAGCGTATTTGGTGGTAAATTCTTCCATGATCGACTGGCATTGCGCTTTGTCATCATAATTGATGTCACGATCACCAAAAGTCAGATCGGTCACCGCGCTGTCGTAGAACACTTCACTCTCGCCTGTCTCGGCCAAAACCAAAAATTCATGGGTATCATCGCCACCAATCGGACCACTGTCGGCACGCATGGGAATAGCTTGCAGGCCCATGCGCTCATAAGTGCGCAGATAGCTCACCAAATGGCGATTATAGGCATGCATCGCATCTTCTTTGGTCAAATCAAAATTATAGCCGTCTTTCATATAGAACTCGCGGCCCCGCATCACACCAAACCGTGGACGCCGCTCATCGCGGAACTTCCATTGGATTTGATACATGGTCAGGGGCATGTCCTTGTAAGACGTAACATGACCCCGAAAAATATCTGTGATCAGCTCTTCTGCGGTGGGGGTAAAAAGCATATCGCGGCCGTGGCGGTCTTTGATGCGCAGCATCTCCTCACCATAATCATCATAGCGCCCTGATTCTCGCCAAAGATCTGCCGATTGAATGGTCGGCATCAACATCGCCAAATGCCCCGCCTTCGCCTGTTCTTCGTGCACTATGGTCTCAATATTTTTGAGCACCTTCAACCCGAGCGGCAACCAAGAATATATGCCCGCGGCAGATTGCTTTATCATCCCGGCGCGCAGCATCAAACGATGCGAGACAATCTGCGCCTCAGCGGGGTTTTCTTTCAGGACGGGCAAAAAGTAGCGACTTAGGCGCATCGAACACTCCAGTTAACTTCACCGATCAGTTTAATACCCCCCCGCGAGCGTCACAAGCAAAAGCGGTCGAAACGACGCCATAGACGCGATATTTCCCTTCCACCTCTTGCAAGCTGAGCTACAATACGCAAATTGAACGCCAAAGGGAGATTGATCATGGCCTTACCGGTGTCTTTACAGCTGCGCTATTGGGGCATTTCCGCCGTCGTCTTTGCCCTGGTGCTTTGGTTTTTGGGCGACATGTTGCTGCCCTTCATTTTGGGCGGAGCCATTGCGTATCTGCTAGATCCGATTGCCGATCGTATGGAGCGCTGGGGCTTATCACGGCTGCTTGCAACAGGTGTCATCACTTTGGCGGCAATTTTTGTATTTGTCTTCGCCATGCTGCTGATCGTGCCGTTGTTCGTGCAACAAGCGATTTCTTTGTTCAACACCGCACCTCAGATTGCCGCCGATCTATGGACATTTCTGACCACCCGGTTCCCGGATCTTCTCGATGACAACAGCACGATCAGGCAATCCTTGACAGGGTTGGGCGAGACCATACAGGCCCGCGGTGGCGCTTTGGTCAATGGTCTGGTCTCTTCAGTCTCTTCTATCGTTAATATTGTCGTCTTAATCGTGGTCGTGCCAGTTGTTGCTTTCTACCTATTGCTCGATTGGGACAATTTGGTGGCCAAAATTGATGAATTGGTCCCACGCGACCACCTTGAGGGTATGCGCAGATTATGCCGCGAAATTGACGCCACCCTGGCCTCCTTCATCCGCGGGCAAGGAACAGTTTGCTTTATCCAAGGGCTTTACTACGGCATTGCGCTGATGCTGGCCGGGCTGAACTATGGCATTGTTGTGGGATTTGTGGCCGGGTTGATCTCTTTCATTCCCTATGTCGGTGCCCTAGTGGGCGGTGGTCTCGCGCTCGGTTTGGCGCTGTTCCAATTTTGGGGAGATTGGATGTCCATTGGTGTGATTGGCATTATTTTCATGTTCGGGCAGGTTTTAGAAGGAAATGTTCTAACTCCAAAACTTGTGGGAAATTCCGTAGGATTGCATCCGGTCTGGCTGATTTTCGCCCTATCGGTTTTCGGCGGTCTATTTGGCTTTGTCGGCATGTTGGTGGCCGTGCCTGTGGCCGCTATGATAGGCGTTGTCGCGCGGTTTTTGATGCAGCAGTATAAAGCCGGGCTATTGTACCGCGGCTTGAGCCACTCGGAGCCCAAAGATGAGTGAGCAACTGAGCTTCAGACTTCCAATTAAAGTGGCTCGAGAACGCGATTCGTTTTTCGTGTCTGAAGCCAATCAACAGGCAGTGGCGCTTCTCGAGAACGCCGCCAATTGGCCGCAAGGCAAGTTGATCCTTTTGGGCCCGAAAGCCTGCGGCAAAACACATCTTCTTGAGATTTGGGCCACTGAACAAAACGCCCAGAAAATTGATCCCCTGCGGGAATTTATCTCGCCAGAGGCCGGCGCGCGGGTTGTGGTCGACAACCTTGAGCAGGTGGCAGGTATCTTGCAGGCCGAGACCCGTCTGTTTCATCTGCACAACCAGCTACAAGCCAGCGGTGGGCTGCTGCTTATGGCCTCCAGTGTCGCTATGCGGCAAGCCGGGTTCCAGCTGCCGGACCTCCTCAGTCGGCTGCAAGGTACAAGCTGCGCGAAGATCGACCGCCCTGATGACGCTTTGCTGCACGCGGTGTTGCTTAAATCCTTCATGGACCGCCAGCTTTCCCCAACGCCAGCCGTCTTGGCCTATATCCTAAAGAACATGGATCGCAGTTTTGATGCCGCCAGTGATATTGTCGCTGAATTGGACCGTCAGAGCATGTCCACCAAGCGCCCAATTACCCGCGCGATGGCCGCGACGGTTATGGCCTAGGGCGCGCCCCCTTACAATTTGCGTTCAAGAGGTATAAATTACCGCATTGGATATAGGATAAACCATGGCAAACTCCGCTGACTTTCTGCACAGTGATTTCCCCTCAGCGCAAAATTGCGGGCTGGATATCACCGGGCCAGACCGGTTTTTGAACCGAGAGCTGTCATGGCTTGCGTTTAACTGGCGCGTTTTAGAGGAAGTGGATAACCTCAATGTGCCTTTGCTCGAACTCCTAAGATTCTTGTCGATTTCCGCAACCAATTTGGACGAATTCTATTCGGTGCGCGTCGCCGGTCTGCGCGAATTGGCCCGTGCGGGCAGCATAACGCCGGGTATCGACGGGCGCAGCATCCCCGAACAATTGGAGTTTATCGACAGCGAAGCACGCGACTTGATGCGCAGACAGCAGTCGGTTCTTGCCAATCTGCGCAAAGAAATGGCGGCGCAGGATATTCATATTTTGACCGCAGCAGAGGCGAAAGAAGATCACGCCTATTTGCTACAATATTTCCTGTCCCATGTCTTTCCCGTGGTCTCGCCACTGGCGATTGATCCGGCTCATCCCTTCCCCTTCATCCCCAATGCTGGCTTTGCACTTGCGCTGCAGCTCGAGCGTAAGACAGACAAGCGCAGCCTGCGTGCCTTGGTGCCCGTGCCGCAGCAAATTAACCGCTTTGTCGTGCTTCCTGGGAAAGGGTATCGGTATCTTCCGCTAGAAGAGCTTATCTTGATGCATTTGGAACAGTTATTCCCAGGCTATGCGCTCAAAGGCCATTGCAGCTTTTCTGTCCTGCGCGATAGCGACTTGGAAGTCGAAGATGAGGCCGAAGATTTGGTGCGCGAATTTGAAGTTGCGCTCAAACGACGGCGGCGTGGCGAAGTCATTCGCCTGAAAATCAGTGCCAACGCCCCGGAAGCGTTGCGCGATGACATTATGATCGAGTTTTCCGTCACCAATACCGAGGTGATCGAAGTGGATGGCATGTTGGGTCTACCAGATCTGAAAGAATTGGTCATTGACGACCGGCCCAACCTCCTTTGGCCTAACTTTACCCCGCGCGTACCAGAGCGGGTCACCGACCATGACGGCGATATGTTTGCCGCAATTCGCAACAAAGATATGCTGCTACAGCATCCCTATGAGACCTTTGATATGGTCGTGCGTTTGTTGCAACAAGCCGCGCGAGATCCCAACGTCTTAGCCATTAAGCAAACGCTATACCGCACTTCAAAACGTTCACCCATCGTCGAAGCTTTGTGCGAAGCGGCCGAAGATGGCAAATCAGTGACCGCGTTGGTCGAACTGAAAGCCCGCTTTGATGAGGCGGCCAATATTCGTCAATCGCGCCGTTTAGAACGCGCTGGGGCGCATGTGGTCTATGGCTTTATGAACCTTAAAACCCACGCGAAAATTAGCACCATCGTGCGGCGGGAAGGCAATCGGTTAGTCACCTATACCCATTATGGCACCGGCAATTATCATCCGATTACCGCACGGATTTACACCGATGTGAGCCTGTTCACCTGTGATGCGGCATTGGGGCGAGATGCCACAAAAGTGTTCAACTATCTATCGGGATATGCGCAGCCTGGAACGCTTGAGAATATCTCCATTTCGCCACTGACTTTGAAAACCACCCTTCTGCAAGGCATCGCCGCTGAGGCCAAACACGCCAGGGCTGGCAAGCCTGCGGCCATTTGGGTCAAGTTAAATGCCCTGATTGATGCCGATGTGATCGATGCGCTCTACGCCGCGGGGCAGGCAGGGGTGAAAATCAGCCTTGTCGTTCGCGGGATTTGTGGCTTGCGACCTGGGGTGGCAGGGCTTTCTGAAAATATTCGCGTGAAATCCGTGATTGGGCGGTTCTTAGAGCATTCCCGCATCGTTTGCTTTGCCAATGGCCACAATCTGAACAGCCCCAATGCCCGCGTTTATATTTCGTCTGCCGATTGGATGGACCGTAATTTGCACCGCCGGGTTGAAACATTGGTTGAAATTCACAATGAAACTGTGAAGGCGCAGATTATGAACCAGATCATGGCGGCCAATCTGGCCGATGTGGCCCAATCCTGGGTGATGCAACCCGATGGCAGCTATGAAAGAGCTACCTGGCCAAAAGGCAGTTTTGCCTTTAATTGCCACCGGTTTTTCATGGAGAATCCTTCGCTCTCTGGACGTGGCAGTGCCGGGGCGCAAGATGTGCCGCAGCTGACCCATACCGATGATTCCTAACCACTCTTTGAAGTCTTGGTCGAATCGCCTAGGCTGAAGTCACAGACACTTTCGGAAACCCGCGGGAGCCCAGATGCACGACTTGGTAAAATCCTCTGCAAAATGGGAACCCTTTGAGCGGCCCTTGTTCGATGACCCCAAGGCCCGCGATCTGTCGCGTGTTGGGGTGGTTGATATTGGCTCAAACTCCGTGCGCTTGGTGGTCTTTGACGGCGCCGCCCGCTCTCCGGCCTACTTTTTCAATGAAAAAGTCATGTGCGCACTTGGCGCAGGCTTGGCCGAAACTGGCGCGCTCAATCCTGATGGGCGCTTGCGCGCCCTCTCCGCTTTACGGCGGTTTTGCACCATCGCCAAAGGTATTGGCCTGCCCACACTCACCGCTGTCGCCACCGCCGCGGTGCGTGAGGCCAACGACGGTGCTGACTTCATAGCGCAGGTTCAAAGAGAAACGGGGTTGAAAATCCACGTTATAGATGGCTCAGAAGAAGCCCGTCTCGCAGCGCAGGGTGTCTTGCTTGGCTGGCCCGGCTCTTATGGGCTCGTCTGCGATATCGGTGGCGGCTCTATGGAATTGGCCGAGATTTCTAATGGTCAAGTGGGCCAGCGCGTAACCTCTCCTCTGGGACCCTTGAAGCTGATCAATGTCCCGGGTGGCAAAAAGGGACGTAATGCAGTCATCGCAGAAACATTGGATCGCTTACGCGAGCAAATGGGCCCGCAACCTGATCGGCTCTTTTTGGTTGGAGGATCTTGGCGGGCCCTGGCACGAATTGATATGCACAGGCGCGGATACCCGCTTCATGTGATGCATGAATATCAAATGACCGCCCGCGATGTGAAGGCCACGGTGCGCTATATCAAGGACTGTGACCTCAAAGAGTTGGCCAAGACCATCCGTGTCACACAAAGCCGAGTGGCGCTGGTGCCAATCGCTGCAGAAATTCTCAAAGGTCTCCTCAAACGGTTTAAGCCGCATGACATCGCTGTATCAAGCTATGGAATTCGAGAGGGGCTTTTGTATGAACAGATGCCGCAAGCCATGCGCGACCACGACCCTTTGCTTGAAAGCTGCCATTTCGCCGAACGCAAGGATGCGCGGCTGCCGGGCTTCGGTATGCGGCTTCACAAATTCATCTCGCCGCTCTTTTCAAAAATCCCCCATAGTCGCGCGCGCCTGGTCCGAGCAGCTTGTTTGCTGCATGATGTGAGCTGGCGCGCGCATCCAGATTTCCGCGCAGAGGTTTGCTTTGAATATGCCACCCGTGCCAATTTGGGCGGGCTGAGCCATGAAGAGCGGATCTTTCTGGCCTTGGCATTGCTGCATCGCTATCGAAACAGCCGCGAAGGCACCCGCTTTGAAGAGCTTTTAACGCTGCTGGACGAAGCTGGCCAAAAACAGGCGGAAATCTTAGGCAAGGCCATGCGCCTCGGTGCGATGCTCTGGGCCGATCCAGACGATGA
>NYTV01000009.1 GCA_002683685.1 Paracoccaceae bacterium | reverse complement strand
GGGAAGTGAGCTACAGGGCTACCTAGCCTCGAACGGGCTGGACATTCCCATCGTGATATTAACTGCGCATGGTGATGTGCCGATTGCTGTGCAAACCTTGCTTGCGGGCGCGGTGGATTTTATCGAAAAGCCGGCGTCTGAGTCCCGATTGCTGGAGGCCATAGGCACTGCGTCAGAGCTGATATTTGACCGAGAGCCAAATCGTCTTTCGCAGAAAATCATTGCGCAGCGTTTGCGCTCTTTAACGAATCGTGAGCGCGAAGTGTTGGACCATCTCCTAAAGGGCAAGCTCAACAAAGAGATTGCCTTAGACCTAAATGTAAGCCAGCGCACAATCGAAGCGCATCGCGCGCGCATACGCGAAAAGACCCGGACACGCGGGATTGTAGATTTGGTTCGAATGTTTGGTTAAGGGCAGAATCTAAGTATAATTACCTAAGTATTATCCCTAATTATGCCACAGTCTGTTCTGTGCTCTAAAGATTTTACCGATGACCATGCGTTTGTTCGGACAGAATACGAGCTTCTACTCAATAAATGAAAGCCTTATGATTTGGCCTTCAGCCTGAGCTTTTTAAGATAATGTGACTATTTGGAGGATGAAATCGAGTTTTAACATGGAACCTGCTGTATGGGAGTATTGCTACAAAGAATTGTAGCCCCCAATTGATTTGAAATGAGCGGCCCTCTCGCCAAGGCAACCGTCATTTCGCAATCTGATGCAGCGCAAGTACCGGTCTCCATGTGGGTAACGAGTGATAGGGGACACATGAATGTCGAAACAACAAGGCTCCGCTTCAGGAGTGCAGTCGACAGATGCCTTCGAATGGGAAGTGTATCACAACAGCGAAACAAATATATTTGAACTCAGCAAAAAGCTGCCGGAAGACTTAGTTGCCAACCTGGCGCGAGAGGTAATTTTACGCGTGGCCTCAAGGACGGTCGCTGCCGGCGCGGCCGCGCGCCCCGTGTCGCAAGAGGCGTTGCTGGCGTTCAGCACGGCGCTTGCGTCCGACAGTCCCAAGAGCGCTGCAAAGATCATTGCAGCCGAACGCAAAGCTGGGCGTCCGGTGGAGGACATCTACGTCAATTTCTTGGCGCCAGCTGCGCGACAATTGGGCGATATGTGGAACAGCGATCACATCACATTCGCGCAGGTGACGGTCGGCTCCGGTCGGATTTTTGCGATTATGCGGTCAATGCGGCACATGTTTGAGACCGTTGCCCCACCCGATGAGCCGGAGGTTGTTTTCGCCTCTGTACCGGGCGAGACTCACACGCTTGGGGTTCGAATGGCGGCAGATTTCTTCCGAAATGATGGGTGGAATATTTCTCTACTGGTGGGCCTTTCCCACGATGATCTGCTTGCTGAAATCGCTCAGATTTCCAGCCGCATCATAGGTCTGTCATTCAGTGGCGAACATTCGCTTGAAGCGCTGTCACAGCTGATTGTCGCGCTTCACATTTGCGCGCCGCATCTGTCAATTGTGGTTTGTGGCCGAGAGGCAGGAGAGTTTCGCGCCATTTTGGACCTCATGGGTGTCGACGGGATCGCCGCAACCATGGAAGAGGCAAAGCTGCATTTCACGCGGTTGTCACAGGCTGAGGGGTAATCTAATCTCTCACACCAGGTCGTATTTCCGTAACTTTACATAGAGCGATTGCCGTGACAATCCGAGCATCTCGGATGCGGCGACGCGGTTGTTCGAGGTCATACCAATCGCGGTTTCTATACACATTTTTTCAACCACATCGGTGCTGCGCGCGACAATATCTTTGAGTGATTGGCTGCCAATTAGCTCAACAACGGAGTTGATCTCTGCTTCTGACATTTGGTTGGAGGGTGTCGAGATCGCCTCGACGCGACGGGCATTGCGCAGGAGCAGCACACAAATTGGTTCGCGTTCTGTGCGGACTTGTGTGGTCGCAATGTCGACAGGGCGCTCGTCCCCATGTTCATTTAAAATCTTTGTCGAATAAAGCCGCATCTTACCGGTGCGGCGCGCGCTTTCTAAAATTACATTGAGATCGACTGACCCACGCGAAAAGAATTCAGTCATGCTGCGCCCACTCAGTGTTTGCGGGTGAGTCACATTGGCCAAGGAGACAAAGGCTTCATTCGCACTCATGATCTGGCCTGACATATTTACAAACACAATTGGATCGACGCCCTTGTGGAAAAAACTGACCAAATGGGTTGCGAGTAAATCAACGGGCTCTAGGGTCGAATCCTCTGGCTCAATTTTACAAAGCAACATTTGCGAGGTGGCGCCACGAAATAAAGTTGGATTGAGACGGTAGGACTGGCCACCCAGCGCAGACTTGGCCACAATGGCAGTCATCGAGGAATCAGAAGCGGCGGTCACCATTCGGTCGATCAGCCCCGTAAGTCCTTCATCCTCAAACTCCGAAGCGAAAGCTGCATCAATTAATTCATTGCGGGACTGTCCGAGCAGAACCTCGGCGGCGCTATTGCAAGATGAAATAAGGCCGGTTTCAAGTGCGATGAACACCGTTGCGATGTCTGATGATTCCATCAAAACTCTTAGTCTGATCTCATGATCCCGACGGGCGTCATAATCGCTCTCAAGAGCAATCTGTGCTTCTACCAGCTGTTGCTGCATTTCTGCGACGGGCCGTAAATCCGATCCCAAAAGCAATATAAACCCGTCTGCTGCGGCGCTATGATAGGTGTATCTGACGGGCAATTCGGCTTGCTGATCGGTGGCGCGATGGTTCAACTCGACGGGGCGCATNTCTTNNTGGCCCNCTTTGAATTCCGCGAGCCGGGCCTCAAACTTTGGCACAGATTCTTTGGTCAGCGTGTCTCTAAATTGCTGACCATGCCACGGAGCCAAATCCAATCTGGGCGTCAAAAAAGGGCTAGACATGGTTTGGGTGATCTCGCCATCGCGGGAGATGACAAAAGCAAAATCGCACAGGCGCGAAATTACATCCGCTGTGGCAGCCTGATCCAAATTTGGGATAAGGCGCTCTCCCCATTCTGTTTTACCATGCCACGTCATTTGCAAAAGCCCTTCGTTCGATGCATTTCTAGATGCACCCACGTGGCAATCGTACTGTCAAATACCTGGACTTTAACTTTCAAAAGCATTGAGCAACCGCAGCTTTCCAATCGTTGGATTGATAATCTGTTCCCGTAACTGCATCAAGGTTAATTTGAGCGCTCAGAATCCCGCCCCCCAAAATAACCTTTGCTGTACTCCAATTACATCTAACATTTGAAATTATTTCAGATAATTTTTTAACACTGTCGTTTGCTGACGCGGAAATAAACACGCCGTCGAATCGCTCACTTGCCCCAATCTGATGAACTCGACTGGCCGTGACATCCATCTCCAGCTTAACCCGCGCGCCAACACATCTTAGTATCTTGCCTAGGATAATCGCACCTAATGTATGTTGTGTTCCTTCTGGAACGATAATTAACAAGTTCAGATCCTTACGCAGCCGGCTTATGCCAGCCGGAACCTCTGTTTCAGAAAGACCGTACACCGCGATCTGTAGGCGACTTGCGCTGAGCGTCATGGAGAAGAACGATAGGTCATCTTCTTCCCAAGCGACGCCCAATTGTCGAACAGCTGCGGGTATAATCTCTGAAAATAGGATAAAGTCCGAAAAGCCCGCGGTCTGTAGCTCATGAATGGCATTAGAAACGGCTGATCGTTTCGGATCAACAGACGCATCGACCAAACGTTGGGCCGCTTGGCCTGCGCTGATTGCAGGGACCAAGGGCGCAAGCCCGTCCAGCTTGCTGGCTTGATTTAAATTACGCGCCAGAACCTTGATAGCAACTTGAGCGACCCGGGCGGCTTCATCCCCTATACTCACGAGATCTGTGTGTTGGTGATGAGTCACGACGACCTTCCGAATACTGTCAGCAGGCCACGATGACCTCAGTCCCTATCAAAGATGTTCGAGATGCTCGGGCATTGGGGGGCAAATGTCAATAATTTGTTACATCTCACAAGAAATCATCCTTACAACAGGCGAAATATTGGCATAAGTAAACAAATTTGGACAAGAATTCTTCCAATAAGTGTAAATCAAAGTTGACAGACTGCGCCGCGCCTGCCAAATTTTGACCAGCCTATTGGCGAATTGGAAAACCGAATGACAATGACCTCGTCACAAAACTTGCAGCCCTCTGGCCTCTATACTCAGAGCCAGCGCAATCGGCGTGACACAACGGTTTGGACGACGGTTCAAGGCGTTCTCGCACCTTTGCAATTCCTGGTCTTTTTGGTCTCGCTCGTTTTGGTCCTTCGCTATATGACCACTGGTCTTGGGTATGAGGTCATGACCCTTTCAATCATCGCCAAAACATTGCTGCTTTATCTCATTATGATCACTGGCGCGATTTGGGAGAAAGTTGTTTTTGGACAATGGCTCTTTGCACCAGTATTCTTTTGGGAAGATGTGGTCAGTTTTGGCGTCATCGCGCTGCATAGCCTTTATCTTTATGGATTAATTCAAGGGACAATCCCTGCCGATACTTTGGTTTTGATCATCTTGGCGGCCTATGCTTCCTATGTGGCCAATGCCGGTCAGTTCTTGTGGAAGTTACGCGCTGCGCGTCTTCAGATGGAGGCCAGCTCGTGACAGAACATATGCCCCCGCCACTCGCTTCGGGATGCCGCAACACACCTGTGTTGAAGCAGCGCGGACAGCGCGAGGTGTTTTGCGGTTTGACCGGGATCATTTGGCTGCACCGAAAGATCCAAGACGCATTCTTTCTCGTTGTCGGATCGCGCACTTGCGCGCATCTGCTGCAATCTGCGGCAGGGGTCATGATTTTTGCGGAGCCACGATTCGGAACAGCGATTCTGGAAGAGGCAGATTTGGCTGGGCTCAAAGACGCTCAAGCCGAGCTGGATCGCACTGTCGAAGAGCTCTTGGCTCGGCGCCCGGATATTCGGCAACTCTTTCTTGTGGGGTCATGCCCGTCTGAGGTTATCAAGCTTGACCTGAACCGCGCCGCCGAGCGCTTGACCCAGACCTATGCCCCCAAAGTGCGGGTCTTGGAATATTCTGGCTCCGGCATTGAGACGACGTTTACTCAGGGAGAAGATGCGTGTTTGGCGTCCATGGTTCCGGTTCTGCCGGCAACAGATGAGCGCGAATTGATTGTCGTTGGTGCCTTGCCTGATGTGGTGGAAGATCAAATGGTGGCGCTTCTGACCAATCTTGGCATTGGCCCGTTGCGGATTTTGCCGGCCCGCACGATCGAAGATGAAATTGCCATTGGTCCCAATACGGTTTTTGCCCTGACCCAGCCATTCTTGGGCGACACGCACGCGGGTTTGATCCGCCGCGGTGCCCGCCATATCCCGGCTCCTTTTCCCTTTGGTGAAGAGGGCACCACTGCTTGGTTGTTGGCCATTGCTGAAGAGTTCGATATCGCGCGCGAGGTCTTTGATCGCGTGACCGAGGCACCCCGTCGCCGCGCCCGTCAAGCGATCCAACAGGCGGCCGCGCCGCTCCGCGATAAATCCGTGTTTTTCTTTCCAGACAGTCAGCTGGAAATTCCATTAGCGCGCTTTTTGACCAGAGAATGTGGGATGACCGCGCTGGAAGTTGGCTCGCCCTATATCCACGACGCTTTGCATGGACCAGACTTGGATCTACTGCCCGCCGGTCCTCAAATTTCCGAAGGTCAAGATGTTGATCTTCAGCTTGATCGCTGCCGCGCGGCGCAGCCGGATCTGACTGTTTGTGGCTTAGGTTTGGCCAATCCGCTGGAAGCGGAAGGTTTCGCCACCAAATGGGCCATTGAATTGGTGTTCACGCCTGTACATTTTTATGAGCAAGCCGGTGATCTCGCCGCTCTTTTCGCCCGCCCTCTGCGCCGTAAATCAATTTTGACGGTGGCTGCGGAATGAAACTCACGGTTTGGACATATGAAGGCCCGCCCCATGTTGGCGCGATGCGCGTTGCCACCGGTATGAAAAAGCTTCATTACGTTCTTCATGCGCCTCAGGGTGACACCTATGCCGATCTGCTCTTCACGATGATCGAGCGCCGCGATCACCGGCCACCGGTGACTTACACCACATTTCAGGCGCGGGACTTGGGCGCAGATACGGCGGGTTTGTTCAAACAAGCCTGCCGGGATGCCTATGACCGGTTCCAGCCGGAGGCCATTATCGTTGGAGCCTCTTGCACGGCTGAGTTGATCCAAGATGATCCTGGCGGTCTCGCAGAGACGATGGGACTTCCCATTCCGGTCATCCCTCTGGAATTGCCAAGTTATCAACGCAAAGAGAATTTTGGCGCGGATGAGACTTTTTTCCAATTGGTCAAACATCTGGCCAAACCACAGGCCAAAACGGAACGTGTCAGCTGCAATATCATTGGTCCGACCGCCTTAGGTTTTCGGCATCGGGACGATGTGGCTGAGATCACAAATCTTTTGTTTGAGCTTGGCATTGAGGTGAATGTCACCGCGCCCATGGGCGCCACACCCAGTGATATTGCGCAGATGGGAAAGGCGCATTTTAATGTGCTCCTATATCCTGAAACCGGTGAAACGGCTGCGCGTCACTGCGAAAAAGAATTTGATCAGCCCTACACGAAAATCGTACCCATTGGTGCCGGAGCGACGCATGATTTCATCAATGAAATTCGTGCTCTAAGCGGTAGTACCGCGCCGCTCGACAGGCAAGCCTTGCGGCAAACCTGGTGGTCACGCTCGGTGGATAGCACCTATCTGACCGGCAAGCGGGTATTTATTTTTGGCGATGGCACCCATGTGAAAGCCGCGGCGCGAATCGCGCGCGATGAGATGGGGTTCGAGGTCGCAGGGCTTGGATGTTATAACCGCGAATACGCGCGCGACATTCGTACCATCGCAAAAGAGTTTGGCGTCGAACCATTGATCACGGATGACTATCTGTTGGTCGAAAAAACCATCGAAGCTCTACAGCCAGAAATGATATTAGGCACGCAAATGGAGCGCCATATTGGAAAGCGGCTGGGTATTCCCTGCGCGGTTATTTCTGCTCCGGTTCATGTGCAAGATTTCCCTGCGCGCTATTCGCCGCAAATGGGGTTTGAGGGTGCAAATGTAATTTTCGACACTTGGATTCATCCGCTTGTGATGGGTCTGGAAGAGCATTTGCTGCATATGTTCCGAGAAGACTTTGAGTTCAACGATGCTGCGGGTCCCAGTCATCATGGGGGGCACCAACCCGCTGGTAAGGCAGCGGCGCAGGTGCACCAGCCAGCGACCGAAGCGCAATCCTCTGTTTTGAGCACGGGCAGCGATGTGGCAATCTGGCTGGCTGAAGCCGAAAAAGAGTTGAAGAAAATACCTTTTTTCGTGCGCGGCAAAGCCCGCCGCAACACCGAAACCTATGCCACTTCACAAGGTTTGTCGGAAATTTCGGTTGATACCCTGTATGAAGCGAAGGCCTTTTATGCGCGATGAGCTGACATATCCTCCGTATAATGTCGTTTTGCTGACATTGGACCGCCACGCGGCCGGCCCCGCAGCGCGGGCTTTGCCCAAGCTGGCGGCGGATTTTCCTGGCTTACACCTCAAAATACATGCCGCCGCCGAATGGGCTAAAGATCCAGAGGCTTTGGCCTTGGCCAAGGCCGATATTGAGACGGCGCATTTGATTGTATCGTCCGTTCTGTTTTTAGAAGACCACGTTCAGGCCATCTTACCTGACTTAAAAGCACGGCGGGCATCCTGTGATGCTTTGGTCGGTATAATTGCCGATCAAGAAATTGTGCAGCTGACCAAAATGGGCGAATTGGACATGATGCGGCCCGCGTCTGGCGTCATGGGGTTCTTGAAGAAGCTGAAACCCGCCAAGAAATCTGGCAGCACGGGCGAAGGTCAGGCCAAGATGCTGCGCCGGATTCCCAAAATTTTGAACCTCATTCCTGGCAAGAGTCAGGATCTGCGGGCGTGGTTCTTGACCATGCAATATTGGCTCGGTGGATCTGACGATAATATCGAAAGCCTCGTGCGCTTTTTGATTTCGCGCTACGCATCTCGGCCGGAATGGCGCGGCGTTGCGGCCCCAGCTCCTGTCGAATATCCCGAAGTGGGCCTGTATCATCCAGATCTGCCCGGCCACCATATCACCACAGATATTGCGGATCTGCCACAAGCCGGTGCGGGTCCGACA
>NYTV01000001.1 GCA_002683685.1 Paracoccaceae bacterium | reverse complement strand
CACCGCACTTGAACACAGCGGCGGGAACCCGACGATGATCCTTAGCGTGAACAAAGCAGCGGCGATTCGATGCAGTACACCAACGTTGGTCGACGGCGCAGAGTCCATCTTCTCGCTGAAGCTGCACCACGTCGAATCTCCACCGACCACGTGGTGGTTGACGAACCCTGGAATCCCACGGGCCGTTACCATCACTCGCATCACGTCGACGACGAGGTCAGTCCACACGGCGGTGTACCTACGGGTCGACGAAAGCGGCGACTTTCTCTTTCGCGGCTCCCTTGGCGAATCGTCGGGCTCCGATGACGCCGACGCGATTTACCTCGTCGAGGAGTCCGACCAACGACGGTGCACCATGATCGTCGACAAAGAAACGGAGCCCTTGATGCGCATACTTGGCGTCCCCAAAACCGTCGCATCGACGTCGTCGCGCATCATCGCATCCTCGCCGATTCTCTTGAATGAGTCGACCCACGTCAATCTTATCCTTAAAATCAACAGTGTAGCCATCGGCAAGAATATTGTCGCAAAAGCATCGGACTCGGGTGGCGGGTCGATGGTCGTCTTAGCTCGAATACCTGTCTCGAGTCAATCCACGGTAAACTACTCGACGATGCAACTCGTCGACTCCGATATCAGGACTTCGAAATTGACGTCCTTTGACGTGAGCTTCAAAGACGACGGCGGACAGACCATACACATCCCGCCATCATTCTACCTTCAAATCGGCATCACGCTCCAGCAGATGATCCACGCCGAAGCGCTTCGGTGACGACGACAGCACCGGGGTTGCCGCCGCGGCCGCGGCCGCACGATTGGAGACAAATGTAAATCAAGGCGGACAGGAGAAGGAGCATCGTCACAACAAAGGCAATCATCCAATAAAATTCGGGTCCAGTGCCCATGTGAACATCGACCGTCGCCGTCGCCTCCACCGCAGCGCTTCGTTTCCATTCTTGTATGCGGTCCTCGTACATGTCGCGAGTATGCTGCGACTTTCCGGTCGCAAGGTTTACAGCGTTGTGTACCTGGAAATAATAGTCCTCCATATCTTCCCTGGATACTTCCAGCGACTGTCCGAATTTTGAGTACAGATCTAGGTAGTGATTCCGACATCTTTCGCAGGGCAGCATGATTCCAAGCGCCTCGGCAAAATTACGCGCTTGTCGCTGTTCTTCTGCGCTGGGTTTCTCTGGGTATGCGTGCGCCATGCTATGAAGTGATTGCCATAGAGCTGGACCCCAACACCGTGGAGATATGTTACGACGAGCCGACATGTTCGTTCGGGGACGGTTGGGTATATATCCCATAAAAATAATATTTTTGTACTGTTAACAATCCCACTCCAGCGACACCTCACCCCTCCGAAAAAAAAAATGAACGCAATCGGGATCGCGGCACTCGTGGTCATCATAATTATTGTGATTGTAATGATAGTATTTGTTTCCGTCAGCTACAGTGCTAAACCTCCTCCTCCTCCTCCTGGGCATCAACACCACCAGATTGCGCATCCCGAAACAACAACCATGAGTTTGAAAGCCAGGATCGCCGAGGCGTCCGCCAAGGGTGAAATGGCGACCGCCGAGTCGCTGGACGACGCCCAGGAAATGCTCCCGCAACCGGGTAGCGCGCTGGTCTTTACTCTGCTTGGGTGCGGGTGGTGCGGGAAATTCAAGGCGGCGCTGGAGGGTGGCAGTCTCCTGGGACGAAGGGCAAAGCTGTTGAATGTGGACACGAACTTGATGAAGGCAAACCAAGGCCACTCGTTTATGGAAGTATTCAAGAAGAACCAAGACAAGTTGAAAATATCCGGCGTGCCCGCCACCTTGTACATTCAATCCGTCGATGCCAAAAACAAGACCGCCAAAGTATCGATGAAGTCCGGTTTCTTTGACCCAGACGACGAACAAAAGGTGAAGGAGTTTCTGGAGTCGGAACCGATCGAGATTGCGTTGCCTTGATTCCATATCCACTTCCAGGAAGTATTTTCGCGAGCGATGATTTTAGTGCACATCAACGCGAGCGCCACGAACGAAAAAAATCCGTTCATTGGGTCAGCTCGTCGTTTTTTTTTTCTGTGACGTACATCAACTCTGACATCGAGCCCAATGCCCACGGGTAGGCGTCAACCTAAAATGAAACGCCGCATGGGTGGCGGAGCTAAAGTAGCACTTGATACCCCCGAGGTGATTCTTGCGCGCATCGAAGAACAAGAAGCGCGCCGCCGGAAGGGTCTCACGACACGATCCGATGGAAAAAACGCGCAAGGTGGTGCCTCGCCGCACTTGACGCAGCAAGAGCTCCGGGACCTGCCGCCGAAGGAAGCGGAAATCGTGCGCGAACTGCAAGAGCGCGTCATTCCGGAAATCAACCATTTGCAACGGCGCCAGCGCGCCAAGGACGATGAAAGCATCAAAAAACTCGCCGATGAATTCAAGGAAAAGACCAGCGTCACAATCCAGGAGTGGGTGGACCGCTGCGAAAACGTCGTCGATCCGAAGACCAAGAAGCCGCTCGAGCCGTGCCCCGTCGACGACCCGAACATGACGTGCGAATTGACGAACAAAGTGTTTGTGCGGGAAAAGGGCGACACGTTGGACCTGGGGTTTTGCGCCCTTCCGGGCACCGTGAAGGCCCGCGTGGTCTCGGCGGTGAAACAGGCCGACGTGGACCGCGCGGAGCGCATCACCACGGAGAGTCGCCAAATGCAAGACATGCTAAAGGTGGTCGTGGCGCAAGCGGCGGACACGGCCAACGCCAATTGCGAAGTGCACAACCTCCGAAGCGCGTGCATCGGGCAACTCACGGGGCAACAGTGCGTCTTTAATCCGTACGAAGATCAGGACCGTTTGCCCGGTCCCGGGGAAGCGCTCCCGACCGTACCAGCGCACCTGGACGCGAACCCGAAACCCAACGATATTGGCGTGTGCCGAGCAACGAGCAACGTCGTGCAGGACTACTACCATCGGGACCAGCGAGAGCTCAGCCAGCTGCGTCAGCGCATCGCGGCGGGTGAACGCTTCGTAAGATCGAACGCGCAGTTGTACACCGTCGACGACGGGGGTAAGATGGAACCGACGGAGGACGTGAGGTCCCGGGGAGACCTCAGGGATTTGTACACAAACGTCGTAGGACGTGCACAAGCTCTAAAAGGTGAGCGCGAGCGCGAGCAGCTTCTTGTCGCTCGCGTGGAAAAGCAAAAAAAAATCATGCAAAAATTGTGGCTTCGACACCTCACCGCCAAGGCGTACAACGACCAGTGCAGATCTACGCTGAAAGTCGGAGACGCGTTGGAAACGTGCAACCCCGTGTACGTCGCCGGGGCGACGCAGCAGTGCGGCGTGTTCAACGCGAAAACCGGCACGTGGAAAAACCTGAACGATTCCAGCGTCAAGAGCGCGACGGCCACCGAGGACGACATTTGTCTCAACATGCAGGCGCAGCAGGTGGCGTGGGCTCCGCAATTGGACGTCGACGGCCGGAGCGCGGGCGTGTTCGAAATCCCCAACACCGGCGCTTACATTGTGTCGGGCGATCGGACCCACGCACCGTACTACGCGGCTCTGACGGTGGACGATTTGCAGCACACGGTCCTGGAAAAAATTCTTCGAATGATGGCCGTCTCATACGAGCTCGCGCGCGCGCGTCACCACGCCCTGCGCGCCCAAAAGAAGCCCCTTACCGTGGCGCCCAAGGTGCCGGATGACGACGCCCCGCGCCCCGGCGAAAATCTCCTGCGGGACCCGGAGTCCGCGTTGCTAAAAGGGGGCGGGTTCCGGGACAAGACCGACGACGTGTGGTTCGCTGCGGCCCCACCGGGAGGGCCACAAGAAGGACCGTTGAAGATTTTACCGGAACATATCCCGACGCGGGCGGCGGCAAAGGAAGGGGCAAGCCCGGGAGAAAGTCTGCACATTCGACGGCTCCTGGCACAATTGGCCGCGCTGAAAAAAAGCGTCAGTCTGGAACTCGAGCGCGTCGAGAATCCCATGGCCCTTGCGCTGATTCGCCAAATTGTCAACGAACTCGGGAACCAAGCGCCGCGAGGGGTGCGCCAGGAACTCATGGCGGCGCTCGGTGAAGTGAGCATGTCTCTGGACCACGGAGCCTTCTCGGTTTACCAGTCGAAACTGCCCGACATGCTCCGGGAAGCGCACGCGACGATGCGTGACCTCAAGGCGGACGCCCAAAAGGCCAACGCCCTGTTTGCGCTGGCGGGGCAAGCTGCTGCAAGCAATGTTGCGGGCAACGTGACGCCCAGCGCGTTCAACACGGCGCTTCAGCCGGGGTTCGTGGTCGGGGAAATGGTGCGCTTTTACCTGCCGACGACGAAGCGGGGGGTGGCTGGGATCAATAAGAGTGGAATATATGTGACAGAGCGAAGTGATGACATGCTCCCCATCCCCGCGGTGGTCTTGCAGGTGGATCGCTTGGGTTGCCCCGTGTGGGTCGCCATGTACCTCAACGACTCGAACAGCGGCGCGATCGTCAACGAAGGCGGGCTTCTGACGCCGTCCTTGGGTAACGTGTTTACGCGAGGGTTGGGGAACGCCGTGAACGTGCTCCGCGACTCGCGCAGCATGCGCGACCGCCACACCGTCTTGAATTCATGGCTGACGTCTTCCAACGTCTCGAAGGNTGAAGCATACATCAATACGTTGATCAACAAGAAGGGCACAGGCAATTACGCCGACTACGTGTGCGTGCGGGTCGGCTTCAAGGATAAGAATGAAATGGAGAGTCGCAAGACGGCGGGGAAGCCAGACACCGTGTACTACACCTTCCCCGACGGCCGAGACGCCTCCGACGGTCAAGCGAGAATCGAAAAGCTAAGCTTCAACCACGGCATCGTCGTGTCACCCGACGGCTGCGATTCTCGGGCTACCGCTTGCCAGACCGACGATTGGTCGGATGTCCGCTTCAACAAGATCCGCGACAAAGTGTCGTCGCAGCGCATCATGATGCCCCGCCGGGAATACGACGCAATCATCGCAGCGCGCAAAAAACAGGCGATGGGGGTCAGTGCAACCATGCCAATCCCGTTTACTTCCCTTCAATTCCCATCAGAAAACCAAGTTGAACTCAAAAACCCAACGGATGAGACTACGTGGAACCCGATCGGCGTGTGGCAACAGTTTTACACTGCCAACCCAACATTGTATGGAAACACCACAGGCGTGAAACTTCTCGGTGGTGGGGGAGGGAGCAGCGGTGGTAATTTGCCAAAGTACATGAAACGGGGTTCAGATCGCTTGAAGACCTTTGAAAAGCTCCAGAACGATTGGGATGCGCACTTGAACAAAAACGTAAAGTGTTCCAATTACATTTGGCAAGCCACCATTGAGACCTTGGATAACATGTTCGAATACAACGGCAATCGAGACGACGGCGTAACTAGTGTCGTAACAGGCACATTGATTTCATCAGAGTGGGGCGACGTAAAAAACACCCAGGAAGTGTACAACTGGGACAAGTATATTCAGGCATTGAACCAAGGTCGTATCTCCTCCTGGAGAAACGCGATTGTGCGATCGTTCATCGCTTTGCCCGGCATCGTCAACCAAAAAATTCGCGGCGCCGCGGTGAAAGCTAAGAATGCCTTACTAGGAGTGGCCGGGTGGAATACAAATAACGACGCTATTGATGAGGACACAAGCAACAAGGTCACTGTATATTACGCAGCGCAACAACCCGGGGATAATGCGGTCAATGCGGAAAGAGCCCAAGAAGAAAGTCGGCGACAATTGATCGCGGCGTGGAACGCGCCATGGTTTGCAGGGCAAGAAGCAAAGGCAAAGACGCTGAATTTCACGACAAGCGGTACCGTTCCTCTGGGCGACGCTCGCATGTACCGTGACCTCGATAGCTTCAAACTAATGTTGAAATGCGGTATGGCCGACGACGCCGTATGCCACGAAACCTTAAATCGCATCCTAAAAAGCTTAAATGTTCGCGCGGAACGACGCGGATTCGCCCTGAAAGATTTCCGAGCGACCGTCGACGCGCTCAAAACAATGCACATGCTGGGGTACCTGCTCTGTGACGTTGCGGCCTACGCGTACCGGAAGAACAGCGACACGGATGCGATCGAGTCAACGAAGCTCTTGTACGCAGAAACGTCGGAGGTCCTGTTTGAGAAAGCGGGCGTCTTTGGCGGACTGGACGGCGGCGACAGCTCGCACCAGAATTGTTGGCCTCAGGGTTCGTTGATGCGACTCGTCGACGTGGCCTCCAAGCATAACGTGTTCATGACCACGGATTCTATGGCCCCGGACATGGGAGACGCACTGTTCTGCGGTGCACTCGACACGCTACCCGGCGACAAGTCAAGATCCTTGAACCCGAACGGGGGCGAGTCCTACCAGCAAATATGGAGTATCATGTCCAGGGAGCTGACTCGAACTGATAAAGCAAACTATTCGGTGTCACGCCCTGCACCTCGGTCGGCGATAGGTGAGAGTTCGTCTGCTGGTGGCAGAAATGACATGGTCAAGGATATCGCGAGCAGTGGATACCGGTGCGCCGGGGATAGCGACGACGAGTCTCCTGAGGCATTCAAGCAAAGTTGGTTCGGCAAAAACATTCTAACGAAGCTCGGTGGCACAACGCGCATCCACGACAAGACGGGGTTGATCCTGACCCCGTCCCCGATATCAGCAGGGGATTACGCTTCGGCCAAATCGGCGGGCGACGACATCAAGAAAGCGTTCACTGAGAAAGGAGGCGTTACTTGGTATGCGCTGGGTGCCGTGCGAGTAGAAATGGATTCGGAAAAGCCCGAACAGCTCAAGGCCACGCTGCGCGCGTGCACGCTGGACTCGACGACGAATGGTAAGACCGAGCTCGAGACGATTGCCCGGAGGCGATTCAAGCAGGAAACCTTATCCAAGGTGGTCGGTAGCACGGTGGACTCGCGCGGATGTGCATTCTTTGAATGGGGTGACGAGAGCCGTGGATTATTCGAAGGCGCGAAGCCCCCCGACGGAGCGCAAAAAGCTTGGCAGGAGCAAGTCAAGGAGTGCTGCGCCGAATTGACCGAAAACGGTGGTATTTCAGAAAAAGAAATACAAAATCTCTTCAATCAATCCACGTGGGTGAAAGTGGGAAAGGGTGCTCTGGTGAGTCTCGTGGGGGTGGGGGCCGCCGTGGCGACGGGGGGTCTTGCCATGCCTGCTACCGCCGCGGGTCTCGCTGCTCCTCTTGCCGCCGCATTCACCGCAGCCGGGGCTGTCGCCTCAAGAGTCTACGGCATATCGCTGCTGACTTTTACCAGGCTCTCGGCATTTGATAAAAAGTTCAGTGATGAAGGGAATGTATTAAGTTTTCGTGAGGGTGTATCTGCTGGCAAGATGGACCAGTCGGACATCAAATTGGTACGCATGCAAGACCCGCGTGTGCAATCGCTCAAGAAACAAATTGACGACGCTCCGGGCTTCGACACTAGAACGCGTCTCGGCATGGTCGTCTTGCGGTTCATGCGCAATGCGTTGATGCGTGGCACCAGTAAGGGGACGACGCAAGCCGGCAACAATGACAGCAACAACGACGTGGTACGAGAAAACCTGAAGAACTTGATTCGCGATGCGATTTTCGAGCGCAACACCTTGCGCCAGGAAATGGAGGCCGCGTTCAACCAAGAGAACGCCGATCGGCGCGTGGCTACGTACAGAAACACGAACACGAACCTAAGCATCGGTCAAGAAGTGCGCCCCGAGGTGTACCAAAGCGCAAGCGCAAAGGCGGGCCACGTATCGTACGTGGGAGCCGTTTTCCCGGAATCCAACAATACAAACATGGCAATGTGCTGGAACGATTCTTTCAAAGAGTACTGGATTGACCTGCTCGTCGACATGGTCCGGGACTCCATCGTGGACGACTACACGAAGGCAATCCAAACTTTCTATCAACAGTCGATAGCGGAGAACGCAACCCAAGTTTTGTCAGGTGGAGGCAGCGACATCCAAACTGTTGTGGATGAAGTCGACCAGTCCTGGGTGCACAACCCCCTCGTCAACGAATTCGTGGCCGGTGGCCAGCGGCAACTGCGCGGCGGCGGTGGTGGTCGTGGTAGCAACCGCAGTCATGGAGATGTGCTCAACGTCGACGAAGAACACGACGACGCCACCGATGATACCGATTCGTTCCTCATGGCCGGCGGCTTCGACAATATGCGAATTCTCGCGTCCAACGTCGAGGGAGACCTGGACCTTGGTCTCGAAATGGACGATGCAACGCAAGATAAGAAGGCCGCATCCCCCGAAGCGTTGGTGGGAGGAGCATCGTACGGATGCAACAGCGACGGGTTGTGCATGATGGATATCGGCGACGTTCCGGCGTACGCGGAAGCAACGGCGGCGACCGAAGTGGATGCGAAAGCAAAGATTCGAACTGTGCTGAAAGAAGAAAAACTTGAAATGATGCAGTACACGCGCCTTGCGCTCATTTTGCCGGGTTTCAGGTACGCTATAGACAAGATCTTAAAGGTACATAATGAAGAGTGGTTTGGGGACGATGATAATGCGTTTCTGACAAATCTGTCGATGGTCGACGGTGATGGCGCGACCAAAAAAATCGACGTTTACACGCAATTCATAGACCTCCTGCTGAAGGAATGGGCATTCATTAGCTGTTTCACCATTCAAGTGAACCAAGCAATCGCTAC
>NYTV01000008.1 GCA_002683685.1 Paracoccaceae bacterium | reverse complement strand
GGTCAGCCTGCTGGCTTTCGGGTTGATGGACCAAGCTGCTATCGCTCGCGGGTTGGCAATGGCTGGACCCGCGGCGCTTGGGGTAATCTTGGGACAACTGTCCTTCGCCCCAAGGTGGGAGCATCTTTACAAGCCGTTTTGCCTTCTGCTTTTACTGGTGCTGGCCGGTTGGGGCATCCTACGGATGATCTTTGAAATTTAATACCTCCAAGCGGCGCGCCCTTATCGAATGCGGATTTCACTAGCCGCATCAAACAGGCGAGCAGCGGTTGGATCAAGGATAAGCCCCACCGTGTCCCCTTCCGTTGAGCGGATTTCGCCCCGCTCCTCGACGACAATTTTCTCGCCATTAGCGCCTTTTAAATAGGCGTAGGAGACGCCACCAAGGCTTTCGGTCATCTCAATGCGATGGGTGCAGCCCTTCGGGTCAAGAGTCAAATGCTCGGGACGTAGACCAATTTCAACAACAGTCCCATCAGCCGGCAGGGTGACGGGTAGATCCACGGCGGTCTCTAGGCCCGGCACATCGACCACACCCTCTTTTACCGCAGCGGAAAGGAAATTCATTGCCGGACTGCCAATGAATCCCGCTACAAATTTATTGTCCGGATCACGATAAAGATCCATCGGCGTACCAACCTGTTCAATCACCCCGCCCCGCAGAACGACGATCTTATCCGCCAGTGTCATAGCCTCAACCTGATCATGGGTGACGTAGATCATGGTCGCGCCGATTTCCTTATGCAGTCTTGCGATCTCCACACGCATCTCAACCCGCAATTCTGCGTCTAGATTCGACAACGGTTCATCGAACAAAAATACCTCTGGCCCGCGCACAATGGCCCGGCCGATCGATACCCTCTGTCGCTGTCCGCCCGAGAGTGCCGCAGGTTTGCGCTTAAGGTAATCATCAAGTTTCAAAATCCGGCTAGCTTCGGCGACCTTTTGCGCAATCTCATGCTTTGGATGGCCATTCATACGCAGGCCAAACCCCATATTTTCTTGCACGGTCATATGCGGATAGAGCGCATAGGTTTGGAATACCATCGCCACGCCGCGCCGCGCCGGGTCTTCCCGGGTGACATCGCGTGCACCAATAGAAATAGCGCCGCACGTGGTGTCCTCAAGTCCAGCCACCATCCGAAGCAGGGTGGATTTTCCGCAACCAGACGGGCCGACAAAGACGCAAAATTCGCCATCTTTGATCTCAAGATCAATCCCATGTATGACCTGGACTTCGCTATATTTTTTGGTGATATTAGATAGAGTTACACCAGACATTTATCTCGCCTCCCAGTCGCTCAGCCCCATGTCGGAACCTGCCATAATTCTGCTTGAGCCCCAATGGAATTTGCGGTGTCGCACAAATCGGGCCAATGTTTCTTCAAATCATCAATGCCATAGCGGTTGGTGGAGGTGGCAATAGATACGGCGCCAACAACTTGCTCCTGCCCCGTCAAAATAGGGCAGGCTATGGAAATAATTCCAAGTTCATGCTCTTCGCGGTCATAAGCCACTCGCGCCTTACGGATGATTGACAATTCTGTCGCCAGAGTTGTGCGGTCTCGGTGCGTATTGGGGGTATAGGCGACAAAGGATTGTTCATCTAAAGCGCGTTTTTGCGCGCACTCCGGCATGAATGCCAGAATCACTTTCCCCACGCCCGTGCAATATCCCGGCGCTATTTTACCTGCCTGCGCCAAAGTGTCGAATTTGTCAGTCGCTCGGTATTTATCAACAAATAGCACATGGCCATTGTCGATTTGTGCCAAGTGAATAGACTCGCCAATTTTCTCGGCTAATGCCTCAATAAAAGGGCGGGCGACGGAGGCAAGTGAGCTGTGCCGCCAAGCCGCGTGGGCCAAACGCACCAGCCGTAGCCCCATAGAATAGGTTTGGCGTTCAGCATCAAAGGCCAGCATCCCCTGATTGGTCAGAGTTTGAACGAACCTGTAAAGCGTAGGCTTTGGAAAAGGGCTATTGGCCAAAAGTTCAGAAAACCGCACGGGACGTTTAAAAGAAGCCACTTGATCCAAAACCTGCATCGCCTTTCCGACGGTTCCATCTGAATGTGTTGCATCGTACATTTTAAAGCGTCGGTCCCAAAATTTGCCTGTTCGGCGTGAATTTCAAGTCAGCGAGAAGTCAAAACAAAGTTTCTCTCAGTCGCGCCGATGAATTTGTTGACAAGCATAGGCGATTCACGATTAAAATATCAATATGTAAAACTGAGTTTCATTATATGAAACTAATAATAACGTGGATACATCAGGGAGGATACCATGCGTTCCGTTTTAAAGGCGACAGCCGTTTCGTTGGCAACCATCGTTGCATTGGCAGCACCAGCATCAGCTGAGTTGACCGGCAATCTAAAAATCAACCTCGATACTTCTAACCCTGCACCACGCGCAACAATGGAAGCTTTGATCGCAAAATTCCAAGCCGCGAATCCGGCATTAAACATTACAACTAATGTGATTGATCGTGAGGCCTACAAAACGCAAATACGTAATTTTTTGTCAGCCGACGCGCCTGACGTTTTAACATGGTACGCCGCCAACCGGATGAAGCCCTATGTTGAGGCTGGCTTGTTAGAAGATGTATCTGACATGTGGGCTGATGGCACAGACATTGCAAAAGAATTAGCATCTACAAAGGGTGCGCTGACAGTTGACGGCAAACAATGGGGCGTCCCGTATACGTACTACCAATGGGGGATTTATTACAGAAAAGATATCTATCAAGAATTGGGCCTCTCAGAACCTTCTAATTTTGATGATATGCTGTCAAACTGTGAAGCAATGATTGCGTCTGGACGCAAATGTTACACCATAGGAAATAAATGGCTTTGGACCGGCGCTGGATGGTTTGACTACCTCAATTTACGGACCAACGGATTCAACTTCCATATGCAAATGGCTGCCGGCGAAATTGAATGGACTGATCCACGAGTTCGTGAGACATTCGCTAACTGGGGCAAATTAATCCGCATGGGCGCGTTCATCGACGACAATCAAAATAAAGACTGGCAGCAGTCACTACCCTTTATGATTGACGGTTCTGCTGGGGCTATTTTAATGGGCAACTTTGCAGTTTCGCCGTTGCGTGAAGGTGGATTGACCGACGATCAACTAGACTTCCATCAATTTCCAGCAATCACTGCTGGCATTGCGATGGCTGAAGATGCTCCAACAGATACATTTCATATTGCTGCCAATGCAAAGAATAAAGATAACGCCCGAGCTTTCTTAGCATATATTGTTTCTGCTGATGCTCAAACTGAAATGAATAATGGCGCTAATTTGGGACAGCTGCCGGTTAATTCCAAAGCGTCTGTGGATGATGATAAGTTCCTAAATAAAGGCTTTGAAATGCTGTCTTCAAACAGTCCAGGCGGCGTAGCACAGTTCTTTGACCGTGACTTCCCAGCAGAAATGGCGCAAGCTGCCATGGAGGGTTTCCAAGAATTCATGATTTATCCAGATAACCTGGACGATATACTTGACCGCATCGAAGGCGTACGTAAAGAAGTTTACTAAGTTCAAACACGGGAGCTAATTTTCAGCTCACCGAATATCGGATGCGCAGGGCAACCTGCGCATCCGCCCCTAGTATCACTAACGACAAGCGGCTTCCGCTTGTCTTTTCTGATTTCTTAGACCTTCACTTCCCGCGGAAGGCGACTGGATGAACACAACATTGGTCAAACAGAACTGGTACAAGCGAAATGAAATCGCGATCACGCCATGGCTGTTTTTGGTGCCAGGGCTCATTATGTTTGCAATTTACGTAGTATTTCCAATTTTTCAAAGCTTTCGTATCTCCTTATTCAAATGGGATGGACTTGGATCATTGGCGACACATGGCGAATATATTGGGATGGCAAATTATGAAAAGCTTCTGACCCGAGATCGCTCCTTCAACATTTCGCTTTGGAATAATCTTAAGTGGTTGGTTTTTTATCTAGCCTCAATTCCGGCCGGACTATTTATCGCATTATTCCTCAATCAAACCGTGCGCGGCATTCGACTTTATAAATCCTTGTTTTTCTTCCCATTCGTAATCTCTCAAATCGTTGTTGGCTTGGTTTTTACATGGTTTTATGATCCACAATACGGGCTGTTCAACGGGATCATTGGCTTTGTTGGCTTTAAGCCACTAAATGTTTTGGGTGATCCTACCTTATCGACCTACGGGGTCATCGCAGCTGGACTTTGGCCACAGACGGCATATTGCATGATCCTTTATCTAACCGGCCTCAACTCCGTTGACCCCGAGCAAACCGAAGCGGCTCGTTTGGACGGAGCCAAAGGCATTAAGATGCTTTGGCACGTTATCTTGCCGCAACTACGCCCCGCCACGTTCATCGCATTTGTTGTGACGGTGATCGGCTCATTGCGGTCTTTTGATTTAATCTCGATCATGACTAATGGTGGCCCGTTCGGGTCATCGCGAGTGCTCAGCTTTTACATGTTTGAAAAGTCTCTTTCAGAATACGGTTTCAAAATGGGCTATGGCGCCGCGATTGCGGTGATCCTATTTCTTATAATGATGGTATTCATTGGCTACTTTTTGTGGCGCATGTACCAAGATGAGAAAGCCACTAACGGATGAAATCCATTTTTGCAGCTTTGGAGCTATAACGGATGTTTCCGAAACCCATCGAAAAATCATCACGCACTTGGCAGCTTGGTTATCAGGCCCTACTACCCACCGTGATGTTACTATGGCTGGCCCCATTACTGGCCGTGGCGCTCTTTTCGATCCGGCCAGACTCAGATTTTTTAGTTGGCAATTATTGGGGCTGGCCATCATCTTTTGAGATGGCCAAAAACTACGGCATGGTGTTTGGTTCCGCAATGCCGCGCTACATAATGAATTCTTTTTTAATAACTATGCCGACAGTAATAGGAGCGGTAGCGCTAAGCTGTATGACCGGCTTTGCACTGGGCGTTTACAAATTCCGCGGAAATTTGCTGATCTTTTTCATGTTCATTGCTGGTAATTTTGTGCCCTTTCAAATCCTCATGGTACCCGTGCGCGACCTGACACTTGATATCGGGTTATATAATACCAAAACAGGGCTCGTTTTATTTCACATCGCGTTTCAAACTGGATTTTGCACCCTCTTCATGCGCAATTTCATCAAAGCGCTGCCCTATGAGCTGATAGAAGCGGCTCGGGTCGAGGGCATCGCTGAGTGGCGGATATTCTGGTTCGTGGTCCTACCGCTCATGAAGCCCGCGATTGCTGCGCTGTCGGTTTTGATCTTCACCTTCATCTGGAATGATTATTTCTGGGCAATTGTGCTGACCCAGGGAGAAAATGCCCAGCCCGTGACCGCTGGGATCACCAGCTTTAACGCACAGTTTCGCGCGATGTATCATCTGATGAGTGCCGGCTCGATTATTGCCGCACTGCCGCCTGTCTTGATGTTCTTCCTCATGCAGAAACATTTCATTGCCGGCCTGACACTTGGCGCGGTCAAGTAACCCAAAGCCTAGCCGCCAAGGAGCACGCGATGTCACAGTTTTGGCGCTTAGATGGGCCCCTTCAAACCTTGATTCTTGCCGCACAGCAGAAACGGCTGCCGCAGGTCATCTATTGGGGCCCGCCCCTGCCCGCGAATGACGATTGCACAGCGCTCGCCGCCGCCCATGCCTTGGATGTCACGGGCGGTATGCTCGATGCCAACCCAGACCTCTCCATCTGCCCAGAAGCCAGCCAGTCCTTTCCCGGTCAACCGGGTCTCATTTGCCGCGATGCGCTGGGGCGCGTGCTGCGCCCGGAATTTCGCTTTGTGAAAGACCTGGTACAGGGTCAAAACCTATGCCTCACCTATGCGGACGAAGATTTGGGCCTGACCTATGAGGCCCATTTTGAACTGACAGCCAGCTCGAACATTCTCACCTGCTGGAGCCGCCTGGAGGCGACGCAGCCACTCATGCTGAATTGGCTGGCCGCACCCGTGTTTCCCGCACCGCAATTGAGCGACGCCATGATGAGCTTTTCGGGGCGTTGGATCGGAGAATTTCAGACCCACTCCATCCCATGGCGTTCCGGCATTCACAAGCGAGAGAGCCGCACGGGCCGCAGCGGGCATGAACATTTCCCCGGCCTCATCCTCCCGGAAATTGGAGCGCGCAACACCACCGGTAGGGCCTATGGGTTTCACTATGGCTGGTCAGGCGGGCATCAAATGATCGCCGAAGAGCTGCCTGATGGACGCCGACAAATCCAATTTGGCCATGCCTGCGACAGCCACGACGGCCTGGCACAAAGTTTTGAAACTGCGAAGCTTTACACCGTATTTTCCGACAATGGGCTCAATGGTTGCGGCATCGCTTTCCAAAGGCACCTGCGCGATCATATCTTAACCTTCCCCAAAGCCTCCCTGCCACGGCCGGTGCATTATAATTGTTGGGAAGCGATATATTTTGATCATGATCTGGCCAGCCTAAAGGATATCGCAACCCGCGCCAAAGATCTTGGTGCAGAAAGGTTTGTGTTAGACGACGGCTGGTTTGGTCAGCGCGATGATGACAGCTCTTCGCTTGGTGATTGGCAGATTGATGCGCGCAAATATCCAGACGGTTTGGATCCGCTGATTGATCACGTCAAATCTCTAGGCCTGCAATTCGGTCTTTGGGTTGAACCGGAAATGGTAAATCCCGACAGCAATCTCTATCGTGCCCATCCCGATTGGGTGCTCGGGCCACACGATCAACTGCTTGGACGTCAACAAATGGTGCTCGACATGGCACGTGATGAGGTCCAATCCCATCTTTATGACTGCATCTCCGCCCTGCTTGAGACCTATGATATTGGCTATTTGAAATGGGATCACAACCGGATCTTGCCCCTAGTCAATGTCACGCAAACCAAAGGAATTTATACGCTTCTGGCCCGCTTGCGCGCCGCATTCCCCCATGTCGAGATTGAAAGCTGTGCCTCTGGCGGCGGGCGCATTGATTTTGGCATATTGCAGCACTGCCAGCGCGTCTGGCTGTCAGACAGCAATGACGCGCTAGAGCGCAGCCAGATTCAACATGGCGCCGCACTGTTTTTATCCTCACTTGTGACCGGCAGCCACGTTGGTCCACGCCTGTGTCATACCTCGGGCCGAGTATTTGACATGCGTTACCGCGCTTGGGTCGCGGCGCAACGGCATATGGGCTTTGAGATGGATCCGCGCGAGCTGGAGGCGCAAGAGGCGCAGGTCCTCAGCGAGGTAACCCAGTGGTACAAAGATAACCGGGGCTGGCTGGCCACAGCAGATATCTTGCGATTAGACACTTCAGATCCTTCGGTTCTGGCAGAGATGCAGCTGGCATCTGATGCGTCTCGCTTTGTGGTATTTTTTAATCAAATGCACAGCGCACAACAAATCCTACCGCGCCCCCTGCGCTTGACCGGGCTTGATCCGAAGGCGCGCTATTTGCTGCATCTACGCAACCGCGATGAGATGTCAAAACTTTCACGCGGCGCACCGCTGCTCAAATCGCAAGATCTGCAAGCCTCTGGAGCCTGGTTAATGACCCATGGGCTGCATTTACCCTATGCGATGCCCGGCTCAATATGGGTTGTTGAAGGGCAAAAACTCTGACTTTATTCTCACAAGACACAAAATCCGTCGCAAGGAGACCCATCATGCCCAGCGCCCAGTTTAACGATCTCAAAGAGGCCTCCGTCTACATCACCGGCGGCGGCTCTGGCATCGGCGCGGCCATCACCGAAGGCTTTGTAGCCCAGGGGGCCAAAGTGGCCTTTATCGGAAGATCTGACGCGACAGATTTCGCCACTGATCTGGCTGAAAAATATGACAACCCTCCGCTATTCATTCAAGGAGACATCACCGACACGGGCGCGCTCCAAGCCAGCATGGCCCAGGCCAAAGAGGCGCATGGCCCCATCACCTGCCTGATCAACAATGCGGCCAATGATGCGCGGCACAGCACGCCAGAGGTCACAGAAGATTTCTGGGACCAGATGATACAAATTAATCTCAAAGCCTACTTCTTTGCTTGCCAAACTGCCCTACCACAGATGCAAGCCGCCGGCTTTGGATCGATCATAAATTTCAGCTCTATCAGCTATATGATGGGAAATGCGGGCTATCCGATTTATACCGCCTGCAATTCGGCCATCAACGGCATGACCCGCAGCCTAGCACGGGAGTTTGGGCCCGACAAAATTCGGGTTAATGCCTTGGCACCAGGCTGGGTTCTGACGCAAAAGCAAAAGGATCTTTGGGTCACAGAAGAAGGATTGGCAGCCCATGTGGCACGGCAGTGCCTCAAAGATACGTTAGAGCCGGAAGATATCCTTGGGGGATGTCTGTTTTTAGCCTCTCAATCCTCGAAAATGATGACCGGCCAAGCCTTGGTCATAGATGGCGGCGTGGTCACAACAGGATGACGATAACAGCCGATTGGATCGCCGTAGATTGGGGCACAAGCACTTTGCGGGCTTGGGCGATGAGCCATGATGGGCAGGATGTGGCCACCGCCTCAAGCGCAGAAGGCATGGGGCAATTGACTTCGGCGGAGTTCGAACCGGCACTGCTCAGGCTGGTCGAGACTTGGCTTGAACCGGCCAAACCGACCCCGGTCATCGCCTGCGGCATGGTCGGTGCCAAACAGGGCTGGATCGAAGCAACCTATTCAGACACACCCTGCCAACCGCAATCTCGTTTCACCGCGGCGCCCACCCGAGATCCAAGGCTAAACGTGCACATCATCTCCGGCGTCAGCCAATCCGATCCGGCCGATGTCATGCGCGGCGAAGAAACACAAATCGCCGGCTTTCAGCGCCTTAATCCCAAATGGGATGGGGTCATTTGCCTACCAGGCACCCATACCAAATGGGTGCAAATGAGTACTGGTGAGATCGTGAGCTTTCAAACCTTTATAACCGGAGAAATTTTTGCTCTTCTGTCCACCGCCTCGGTGCTGCGCCACTCTGTGGGCGGCGAGGATTGGGAGGCTGACGCCTTCTTGACCGCAGTGGACGAGGCTATGTCGCGGCCAGAGGCCTTGGCGGCGCGGCTATTTGGGATCCGGGCCCAAGATCTTCTGCATGATCTGCCGCCCGCCTCTGCCCGCGCGCGCCTATCTGGCCTTTTGGTCGGCGCGGAATTGGCCGCTGCGAAACCCTATTGGATTGGACAATCTATTGCCATGATTGGCGCGCAAGACCTCTGCGATGGCTATGCAGCCGCGCTTTCAGCGCAGCACGTGCCAGTCACGCGCACGGATGCCAGCCAAATGACCCTCGCCGGGCTCAAAGCAGCCTATGCCACTTGGAAGGAAACGCAATGACCCGTCCCATTATCGCCATTCTGCGCGGTGTAAAGCCAGAGGAGGTCTTGGCAATTGCCGATGCAATTTTACAAGCGGGTATCGAAAAAATCGAAGTGCCGCTGAATTCTCCCTCCCCCCTCAACAGCATCGAAGCTCTGGCAAAAGCCCATGGCTCTCATGCCTTGGTTGGTGCCGGAACGGTTCTGACACCGCAAGAGGTGGAACAGGTGGAACAGGCCGGGGGCCGTTTGGTGGTGTCGCCCAATTGCGATGTTGAGGTCATAGGTGCCGCCGTCGCTGCCGGTCTGCAAAGCTGGCCTGGGATATTCACCCCAAGTGAGGCTTTGACAGCTCTCAAAGCGGGCGCAACCGGCTTGAAGCTATTTCCGGGCGATATGGCGCAGCCGCGCGGCCTAAAGGCGATGCGGGCAATTTTGCCCGCCAAAACGCAGGTCTATGCGGTGGGCGGCGCTCAGCCAGATAATTTCGCCGATTGGATTGCCGCCAGCGCTGATGGCTTTGGCCTTGGCTCGGCCATATACAAACCCGGCGACACGCCACAGACCGTTAGAGAAAAGGCGCGCGCCATTGTCGCCGCATTCGACGCCGCATGATAAGCGTTTTTGACACCCGCCCCTGCAGCCTGGGCGAGGGTCCGCTCTGGCACCCTTTGCGCGGCGAGCTGTTCTGGTTTGACATCAACGCCCATCAATTGCTCAGTAGGACCGCCCTATGGCAATTTGATGAATATGTCTCTGCGGCTGGATGGATCAGTCAGGATGAGCTGCTCATTGCTTCTGAAAGTCAACTGTTGCGCTTTCACCTGAGCGATCACAGTCAAACTAAAATCTGCGATCTTGAAGCGGACAACCCCATCACACGCTCCAACGACGGGCGCTGCGATCCGCAGGGAGGGTTTTGGATTGGCACGATGGGTAAGAAAGCAGAGGCTAAGGCCGGAGCGATTTACCGATATTATCGCGGTGATTTGGTGCAATTGTTTTCTGAGATCACCATTCCCAATGCCATATGTTTCGCACCAGATGGGCATACCGCCTATTTTACCGACACCCCGCTCCGGCAAATTCTGGCAGTTGATCTGGATGCAGAGGGCTGGCCATGCAGCGCGCCGCGCGTGGCAGTGGATCTAACGGCAACCGCAGAAAACCCCGATGGTGCTGTGGTGGATGCGCAGGGCAATATTTGGAACGCGCAATGGGGCGCTGCGCGTCTCGCCTGCTATAGCCCGCAAGGCACTTTATTGGAGACGCTGGAAATTGGCGCGGTGCAGGCCACATGCCCCGCCTTTGCCGGAGCCAGTGGCCGAATTTTTTGCACCAGCGCAACAGAAGGCATCGCGCCAGAAGCCCTGACTGCAAGTGATGGCCAAACCTTTGCCGCTGAGGTCTCCGCCATCGGACAGCTTGAACATCAAGTCATTTTGTGAGGTGCCAATGAAACGCAGTCTCGGAGTATGTTATTATCCAGAGCATTGGCCCGAAGAGATTTGGGCCCGCGATGCACAACAGATGGTTGAAACGGGCCTCACTTGGGTGCGCATTGGTGAGTTTGCTTGGTCGCGCCTTGAGCCGCAGCCTGGTCAATTTGACTGGGGTTGGCTCGACCGGGCAATTGCGACCTTGGGCAAGGCGGGCCTCAAGCTCATTTTGGGCACACCTACCGCCACTCCGCCACGCTGGATGCTCGATAAATATCCAGACATGCTGGGCCACACCAGCGCAGGCGAGATCCGCAAATTTGGCTCGCGGCGCCACTATTGTTTTAGCCACGCGCCCTATCGAGACGAGGCCCGGCGTATTGCCCGCCTAATGGCGGAGCGCTATGGTACGAACGCCACAATTGCAGCATGGCAAACCGACAATGAGTATGATTGCCACGATACAGCCATCAGCTATTCTGTTCACGCCAAACGCGCCTTCCATGATTGGTGCGCCCAGCGCTATCAATCTCCACAAGCGCTCAATGCGGCTTGGGGGAATGTGTTTTGGTCAATGGAATATGACAGTTTCGACCAATTGGATCTGCCCAATCAAACTGTCACCGAACCAAACCCCAGCCATGTCTTAGCCTTCCGCAGGTTCTCATCCGATCAAGTGGTCCTGTTCAATCGGGTACAATGCGACGAAATTCGCAAATATTCTGATCGTCCCATCATCCATAATTTCATGGGGCGCATCACCGCCTTTGATCATTATGACCTTGGCGCTGATTTGGATATATCCTCTTGGGACAGCTATCCCATGGGGTTTTTGCTAGACCGTGTGGGCGCCGATGAAGCCGCGCAAGCGCATTATTTGCGCCAGGGCGACCCGGACTTTCAAGCCTTCCACCATGATCTTTACCGCGCCACCTCCGCTGGGCGCTGGTGGGTAATGGAGCAACAGCCCGGCCCGGTCAACTGGGCACCATGGAACCCAGCCCCCCTACCTGGCATGCCGCGCCTTTGGGCATGGGAGGCTTTTGCCCATGGCGCGCAAACTGTGTGCTATTTTCGCTGGCGACAAGCGCCATTCGCCCAAGAGCAAATGCACGCAGGCCTATTGCGCCCCGACCGCAGCCCCGCCCCGGCCCTGGCGGAGGCCGCCCAGGTCGCCGCAGAGCTGGCACAGATGCCCGATGTTGGCACGGCACGCGCTCAGGTTGCGCTGATTTTTGACTATGACAGCGCCTACGCGTGGGAAAGCCAGCCGCAAGGTGCAGATTTTGACTATTTCCAGTTGGTGTTTAATTGCTACCAAGCTTTGCGACGGGCGGGTCTTTCGGTGGATGTCGTGCCAAAATCTGTGGATCCAAGCGCCTATAAAATCACCTTCGCCCCTGGGCTTTTGACCGTCCCGGAAAGCCTGCAAGGCGGTTTGGTTGTGGCGGGACCGCGGGCAGGATCCAAAACCGACGAGCTCACCATCCCTGAAGGTCTTGGCCCCGATATTGCCGGTTTGTCGACAAAAGTCACTTTTGTGGAAAGCCTGCCACCTTTTGCACCGATGGCCCTGGCCGGCGGTGGGGCTTTTATCAAATGGCGCGAGGCTATTGAGACGACTGACGCGGTGATCTTGCACCTTGAAGGGGGGGCGCCCGCAGCTGTGCGCCAAGGGCAGATGATTTATATCGCAGGATGGCCCGATGATGCCGGATGGCTGCGCATTTTGGAAATGCTGGCCGAGCAAGCCGGACTTGATTTGCTGAATTTGCCGCCAGATCTGCGCCTGCGGGAAACAGACAGCCATAGATTTTGGTTTAACTACGGACCGCGCACCGTCACCTACCAAGAGATGACCCTGCCTGCCGCAGGTGTGCATTGGGAGGCCAAATAATGCCACTCGCAAGCTTTGGGTATACGGCCGATGGGCGTCATGTACAAAAAATCACCCTGCGCTCGGAACAGCTCACCGTCTCGATCCTGACCCTCGGCGCGGTGATCAATGATGTTCGGCTGAGCGGCGTGGGCTGGCCCCTCACCCTCGGCAGCCCGGATGTGGCGAGCTATGAGGGAAAATTGAGCAGCTTTGGCTCCTTCATGGGACCGGTCATCAATCGGATCAAAGACTGCACCGCCGAGATTGACGGCAAGACCTATACTTTCGAAAAGCACCATTGCGGAAATTTGACCCAGCACTCCGGCAGCACGGGCATGCATCGGCAGATTTGGGATATCGCCGAATATGGACCGGACTATGTCGTTCTGGCGTTAAATTTGCCCGATGGATTGGGCGGCTTTCCCGGGAACCGCAAGATCACAGTTCGTTATGACGTTGAGCAGGCCAGCCTGCGCCTAACCGCCACGGCTTCAAGCGATGTACCCACCCCCTTCAACCCTGCCAATCATTCCTACTGGTCTTTGGACTCCAAGCCGGGCTATGGCGGGCAAAAGCTCCAGATTGCTGCCGATCACTGCAGTGAACCAGATGCACAGTTAATGCCCACAGGACGCATTTTGCCGGTGGACAACAGCCCCTATGATTTTCGTGCCGGGCGCAGATTGGCCNGCGATGAAAGCGAATTTTATGATCTCAACCTCTGCNTTGGCTCAACAAAAGCCCCGCTGCGCCCAATCGCNACCTTGACCGGNGTGGNCGGAGTTCGCATGCAGATGGCCACAACCGAATGCGGGCTGCAGCTCTATGACGGCGGCACGATTGACGGGCGCGATTATCCAACCCATCATGGCGCGCCCTATGGCCCCTATGCCGCGCCCGCGCTCGAGGCACAAAGCTGGCCGGGTTCATTGGCGCACAGTCATTTCCCCGATATCATATTGCGTCCCGGAGCACCCTATCACCAAATCACAAGCTGGACCTTCTCGACCAAGCAGATAGGCTAGGTTTGAAATTGAAAAGGTCTGACACATGAATGACATCCCCATCCACCGCCTCACCAAAGAGGCATTCGCGCCCTATGGTGATATTCTCGCGCTGAAACCGGCACCCGATAAGCTGATCAATCAAGGGCTTTGTGGTCGACATCATGATTTGGCCTTGATGGATTTCGGACTGGATGGACGGGCAGGCATCAGCCTATTTGACGCCACACCACGCAGCCTGCCTTATGTATTGGAGCTGGTAGAGCGGCATCCAGAAGGCTCACAAGCCTTTATTCCCATGACCCAAAACCCTTTTTTAGTGATTGTAGCGCCAGATGAAAACGGCACGCCCGGCCGCCCCTTGGCCTTTCGAACAGAGGCCCGGCAGGGGATTAATTTTCACCGCAATGTCTGGCACGGTGTTTTAACCCCCCTGTTCGCCCCTGGCCTATTTGCGGTCGTGGATCGAATAGGCAAGAGCGCGAATTTAGAAGAATACTGGTATGAAATACCCTTCACAGTCTCAGGAGATGTGACATGAAAGACATTCAAGAGCTCAAAGACCGAAACGCAAAGCAAATATGGCACCCGATGGGCCACCCCGGCGATTTACAAGCCAATGCCCCCACTATCATTGATCGCGCCGAAGGCGTTCGCATCACTGATATTGACGGCCATGAAGCCATTGACGCCGTCGGGGGTCTCTGGTGCGCCAATCTGGGCTATTCCAACGATGTGGTGAAACAGGCAATCTCAGATCAACTGTCCAAGCTCCCCTATTATTCCGCCTTCGCCGGCACCAGCAATGCGCCAGCGATCGAAGCGGCGGAAACGGTGGTGAATTTCTTCAAACCCGATGGCATGGCACGGGCATTTTTCACCTCTGGCGGCTCTGATTCGGTGGAAACCGCTCTGCGGTTGTCGCGCCAGTATCATCGCTTACGCGGCCAGCCACAGCGGATCAAATTTCTCAGCCTCAAGAAAGGCTATCACGGCACGCATTTTGGCGGCGCCTCGGTCAATGGAAACGCGCGGTTCCGCACGGCCTATGAGCCTTTGCTGCCGGGCTGTTATCACCTGCCCTCGCCCTATAGCTATCGCAACCCGTTTAACGAAAGCGATCCGGCAAAATTGGCGCAGTTGGTGGCTCAAACCATGGAAGATGAGATCTTGTTTCAAGATCCTTCCACCATTGCCGCTTTCATCCTTGAGCCGATCCAAGGCGCAGGCGGGGTGATCGTCTATCATGAGAGCTTCATGAAACTCGCACGCGACATTTGCGATAAATATGGCATCTTGATGATTTCAGATGAGGTCATCACTGGCTTCGGTCGGACGGGTGATTGGTCTGGGGCGCGTCATTGGGGCGTACAACCGGATATGATGACCACGGCCAAGGGCATCACCTCCGCCTACTTCCCTGTTGGAGCCACTTTGCTGAATGCCAAAGTGGCTGAGACCTTTGAAAGCGATCAATCTGGCGAGGGCGGAATTTTTCACGGCTATACCTACTCAGCCCATCCAGTGGGCATGGCAGCAGTCAATGCCTGTTTGAACGAGACGGTACGTTTGGATCTCAAGAGCAACGCCGCAGCCCGCGGCACCCAGCTTTATAACGGATTAAAAACGCTACAAGAAGAGTTCGATATTATCGGCGATGTACGCGGAGGACATGGGTTGATGGCTGCGATTGAGCTGGTCACTGATCGGGCTGCAAAAACGCCGACGGACATGCCCAGCCTCAAACGCGTCCATAAAGCCTGCTATCAATCTGGCACGATGGTGCGCATGGGTGGCAACAATCTTTTAATGTCCCCGCCCCTGACACTGACAGAAGCCGATGTCTCAAAGATTTTGGATGATCTAAGAGTGGGCCTCAAAGCCATATAACCAGGCTCAGCCAGCGGGACGGCTTCGCGCCGTCTCGCATGGGCTGAAATCTCTGCACAACCCCATTTCAACAAAGAAATGAGGGCAGCGCTAAAAATTCGACTAAGGTTCGCAGATCAGCTTAACCCGCGCCCCAGCCGCCGCCGCCCGGGGTTGCCAATCCAAAGATGGATCCTGCGGGCAGGTCAATCTCATCGTTTCCTTGCAAATCGACCTTCTGACCGTCCGGCAGTTCCGCCCAATTTTCACCGGTCACGCCGGGGGCGCCTCCGGCAGCTCCGAAGGGTGGGATGGTGCGGTGAGAGCATAGGGTTGTCACTGTAACATCCGTCAAAAATTCCAAACGCCGCAGCGCACCGTCTCCGCCGCGATAGCGGCCAGCGCCCCCTGATCCCCGCCGAATGGCAAAGCTGCGCAAGCGCACAGGAAAACGGCTTTCCAAAATCTCTGGATCCGTCATTTTCGTGTTGGTCATATGGGTTTGCACCGCGTCACAGCCGTCAAATCCAGGTCCAGCCCCCGTACCACCAGCAATGGTTTCATAGTTTTGAAACTCCGCATTGCCCCAGACAAAATTATTCATCGTGCCTTGGCTGCCGGCCATAATGCCCAGCGCTCCGATCAAAGCGTTGCAGGCCGCTTGGCTGACCTCTGTGTTACCTGCAATCACCGCTGCCGGATAGGCAGGATTGAGCATGGAATTCTCGGGCACGATGATATCAATCGGTTTAAGACAGCCTTCATTCAGCGGAATATTTTTGCCAACCATCATACGGAAAACATATAGCACCACTGCCCGCGAGACCGCAAAAGGCGCATTGTAGTTGCCGGGATGCTGCGCAGTCGTGCCTGTGAAATCGACGCAGGCTCGGCCAGAGTCCTGATCGATTGTCAAGGCGACTTTAATCTGCTGGCCAGTGTCCATTGGATAGACAAAGCTTCCGTTCTTGAGACCCGCGATCACAGCGCGCACACTCTGTTCCGCATTGGCTTGCACATGCCCCATATAGGCCGTGACCGCCTCCGCCCCATAGCTGTCCACCATACGCAACAATTCGCGCCGGCCCGTTTCATTGGCACCAATTTGCGCCTTAAGATCGGCCATATTTTGCGAGATATTGCGGCAGGGGTATCGGCCCGATGACAAAACGTCGATGGCCTCACGCTCACAAAGGGTTCCGGCGCGAACCAATTGCACATTATCAATCAGAACGCCTTCTTCCTCGATGTGCCGGCTGTCTGGTGGCGCGGATCCTGGCGTGCGGCCACCAATATCCGCATGATGGCCACGCGAGCCGAGCCAATAGGCCGGTTTGCCTGCAACAAAAACCGGCGTTACAACAGTGACATCTGGCAAATGCGTGCCGCCGTTATAGGGTGAGTTCAGCATGAAAGCATCGCCCGGTGCAATCGACAGATTTTGCTGCATGACAGTTTTTATACTGTCCGACATTGAGCCCAAATGCACCGGCACATGCGGCGCATTGGCCACCAAATCCCCTTGGCCATCAAAAATGGCACAGGAAAAATCAAAGCGCTCTTTGATATTCACCGACCAGCTTGTGTTGGCCAATGTGGCGCCCATTTGGTCAGCAATAGACATAAAGCGGTTTGACATGACCTCCAACAGGATCGGATCTGCCTTGGTGCTGGCCAGATCGCGGTGCGTGCGGGCAACATGCTCCAGGATCAAATTCCCAAAGGCATCTTGGCGTGCTTGCCAGCCCGGCTCCACCACATTGGTCCCGGTGGGCTCAATAATGATGGCCGGCCCCGAGATCACCTGATCTTCCCGCAAACGCCCGCGGTCATAGACTTCGGTCTTATGCCAGGTTTTGCGATACAGCCTGCTTTCACCAATCGGCACCCCCGCGCCAAAACCTTGAGATGGGGTTGCCGCATGGGTCATCTCGCCGATAACCTCAACGCTGAGCATCTCATATTGCAGCTTGCGATCAGGAGAGGCAAAGCCAAAGCGCGCCTTATGTGCAGCTTCAAAATCCTCGACCATCTGCTGTTGCGTGCCATAGCTGACACCCAAAGATTGATGCGATCCCTCATAGCGCAAATGCGCAGTGATTTCGAGCCGCGGATCTGTGATGCCCTGGCTCATTAACTCGGCACATGCGGCCTCTTGCAATGATGCCAATCGCGCCGCCACTTGATCCTCATCCGAAAGATCGCAATCCAACTGCCCCTCACGCAGGCAGCGCAGATCGGCCAGCCCCATGCCATAGGCAGATAGGACGCCAGCAAAAGGATGGACCATCACCCGCGCCATACCCAGCGCTTCGGCCACCAGACAGGCATGTTGCCCTCCGGCTCCACCAAAACTCTGAAGCGTATAAGACGTGATATCATGGCCGCGCTCTACGCTGATTTTCTTGATCGCATTGGCCATATTCTGCACAGCGATGTCCAAAAACCCCTGCGCCATATCCTCCACGTTACCTTCCAAGCCATGATCTCTTGCCAGAGCTTCGATTCGCGCGACAGCCGCGCCGGCATCCAAAGGCAATGTGCCAGTTGTACCAAAAACAGCTGGGAAATAATCCGCAGAGAGTGCGCCCAAGATCACATTGCAATCCGTAACGGTCAAAGGCCCGCCGCGGCGGTAGCTGGCTGGCCCAGGATCGGCGCCGGCGCTTTCCGGCCCAACTTGGAACCGGCCATCACGGTAACAGCAAATCGAACCACCACCAGCCGCCACCGTGTGGATATCCATCATCGGTGCCCGCATCCGCACGCCGGCCACATCGGTTTCAAAACTGCGCTCAAATTTGCCCGCGAAATGACTGACATCGGTGGAGGTGCCGCCCATGTCAAAGCCAATCAGCTGATCAAACCCTGCGTGTTGGCCGGTTTGCACCATGCCGACGATCCCTCCAGCGGGACCCGATAGGATTGCATCTTTGCCTTGGAATTTTCGCGCATCTGTGAGCCCACCGTTCGACTGCATAAACATCAAAGCCTTGCAATTTCCGCCGACATTTAGAGCCCCCGCCACCTGATCGACATAGCGCCGCAAAATTGGAGACAGATAGGCATCCACCACAGTGGTATCCCCGCGCCCAACCAGCTTGGCCAGGCCAGACACCTCATGGGAGGTTGAGATTTGCGAAAAGCCAAGCTCAGCGGCCAGCTGTGCCAATTGCTGCTCATGCACAGGATTCAGATAGGCATGTAGCAAGGCAACCGCAATGGACTGCACCCCCGCCGCACGGGCCGCTTCCATATCATCACGCGCGCGGGAAAGATCCAAAGGTGTCAAAACGCTGCCTGCCGCATCAAGACGCTCGGAGACTTCCACAACAGTTTCATAGAGCAACTCTTGTCGCGAAATCTGCATGGCAAATAAATCGGGCCGGGTCTGATACCCGACTTCAAGAAGATCTCCAAAACCCTCGGTCATCATCAAAAGCACTCTTGCGCCCTTACGTTCCAACAAGGCATTGGTGGCCACAGTTGTGCCCATCTTCACCGCGGCAATGTCGGCCTGTTCTAGATCTGTATCACCAATAATGTGGCGTATTCCAGCGACAGCTGCATCATTATATTGCTCTGGGTTTTCAGACAAAAGTTTGTGACTGTGAAGCCCGCCAGCCGGATCTTGCGCAACAATATCCGTGAACGTGCCGCCGCGATCTACCCAAAATTCCCATGACATTAGCTGCTCCCCCTGTCTGTCTTGCACAAATGCTGCAAACGCAGTTAGGGTCAAGAGGTGGATGCCTGAAATGCAGCCATTTGGATTTCACATAAATTGTTCACACTTGAATCTGCACGATAAGATCTCATTAATTTTTACCTGTGAGAACGTTCCCACGCGCATTTTGGAGACCGGTCGTGGGAAGCTTTCGGTTTAATGGGGCAATTTCAGGATCCATCCTGAACAACCCGCTTGGGGATGCGCGATTTTACGAGCATAATGGGCGAATCGCCGTGGCTAGTGATGGCGGGCAAGGCGTTGTGACTCTCTAAACCGCGGCCAATCAGACAACCTCCCTCGCGCACAGCGCGCATTATGATTCCACAGACCCTGATGAGTTTGTGTTTTTCCAGAGTTAAAGCTCGCTGGCACCGATTCTAAACCGCGGCGCGGATCGCACGAATATTCTCGCCGTATGGGGCCGGATTTGAGACGGATCCACCTTTGAAAACTGCCGATCCTGCCACCAAGACATCCGCCCCGGCACCCACCAAACCTGGCGCGGTCAGCGGAGTCACACCGCCGTCTATCTCAATATGGATCGGCCGATCGCCAATCATCGCGCGCACTTGCGCGACCTTGCTTTCCAGTGGGATAAACGACTGCCCGCCGAAACCGGGATTCACAGTCATCACGCAGACCAGATCCGTAATGTCGAGCAAATGCTCAACTGCGCTTGCCGGCGTGCCAGGGTTGAGCGCCACCCCGGCCTTGGCGCCATTGGCTCTGATCGCTTGCAGGCTGCGGTGAATATGCGCGCCAGCTTCAACATGGGCGGTAATCACATCAGCACCGGCCTCCGCAAAGGCCTCGATGTAGGGATCAACCGGAGCAATCATCAAATGCACATCCATCACAGTTTTGATATGCGGTCTTATCGCAGCACAGGTCGCGGGGCCAAATGTGATATTGGGCACAAAATGCCCGTCCATGACGTCGACATGAATCCAATCAGCACCTTCGGCCTCGACACAGCGGATTTCTTCTCCAAAATTGGCAAAATCGGCAGAAAGAATTGAGGGGGCAATTTTTACAGATCGGTCGAAAGACATAGGCTCACCTTTATATCGTTTCGCAGCAATTATCGTGGCAAGGCGCGATTGTCACGCGCTAGAATGCTTGAATTGCCAAGCAATCCCATGCACACAAGGTTTATGAACCAAAAGATAACCACAGTGACGCAGTTGCCGCAGACTCTCGAGCCACGCAATCCAGGATTGCCGCTTGATTTGGATTGGGCACTTTTCATTCAGGCCAATACCTCTGCCATTGAGAGGCGCTGCGCCAGCCTGCCCGCAAGGCGCTCTGTCAAAAAAGATCATCAAGCCGCCTGGCTCGCGCGAGCCATCAGCTGCATTGATCTTACCACGCTCTCTGGCGATGATACAGCGGGCCGGGTCAAACGCCTTTGCGCTAAAGCCCTCCAGCCCGTGCGGCACGACATTTTGCAACAAATTGGCCTGCCACATCTGACCACCGGTGCGGTCTGCGTTTATCATGACATGATTGAAACCGCTGTGACCGCATTGCAGGGCAGCGGCATTCCCGTAGCAGCAGTCAGTACCGGCTTTCCCGCGGGCCTATCGCCGCTGCATCTTCGAATTGAGGAAATTCGCGAAAGTGTAAAAGCCGGAGCCTCTGAGATTGATATCGTCATCTCTCGCCGCCATGTTTTGACGCAGAATTGGCAAGCACTCTATGACGAAATGGCAGCCTTTAGGTCTGCGTGTGGCGATGCGCATGTAAAGGCCATTCTCGCCACGGGTGAACTTGGCAGCCTGCGCAATGTGGGACGTGCCAGTTTAATTTGCATGATGGCCGGAGCTGATTTTATCAAAACCTCAACCGGTAAAGAAAGCGTCAATGCGACCCTGCCGGTGACTTTGGTCATGCTACGCGCCATCCGTGCTTATTATAATCGCACGGGCTTTCGGGTCGGCTATAAGCCAGCGGGCGGAATATCAAAGGCAAAAGACGCCATCACCTATCTCGCTTTGATGAAAGAAGAACTGGGCGACCGCTGGTTGCGCCCTGATCTGTTTCGCTTTGGCGCCTCCTCTTTGCTCGGTGATATTGAACGGCAGCTCGAACATCACCTCACTGGCGGATACTCTGCCAATCACCGTCACCCGATTGGATAATCAGATGAGTATAGAAACCATTTTTGATACGATGGAGTATGGCACAGCCCCTGAGGATCACAGCATAGCGCTTCAGTGGATTGCCGATCACGGTGGCCTTGTTGGCCCCCATGTCAATGGCGTCTTCGCCCCCGCGCGAGACGATTTGGCCATCTGCAATCCTGCCACAGGCGAGAAGCTTGCGGGCATGACCCTATGCACACCGGATGAAGTGGCACAGGCGGTGCAGAGCGCCAGGGTCGCGCAACCTGGCTGGTACGCAGCAGGAGGAGCGGCGCGTGCCCGCGTGCTCTATGCCCTTGCACGCGCAATGCAAAAACACGCAAGATTGCTCGCCGTGATGGAAAGTTTGGACAATGGCAAACCCATCCGCGAAAGCCGAGATATTGATATCCCCCTCGCCATTCGCCATTTTTACCATCACGCAGGCCACGCACAATTGATGCCTTCGGCCCTATCGGATCGTGTGGCTTTAGGCGTTTGCGGGCAAATTATCCCATGGAATTTTCCGCTGCTCATGCTCGCTTGGAAAATCGCCCCCGCCTTGGCGATGGGCAATACAGTTGTGCTCAAGCCCGCGGAATATACGCCGATGACCGCCATGCTCTTTGCCGATCTGTGCAGCCTAGCCGGCGTGCCTCCTGGTGTGGTGAATATCGTCACAGGGGACGGCAGCACAGGTGCCGCGCTGGTGGATGCGGATGTGGATAAGATCGCCTTCACTGGCTCGACCTCGGTTGGACGGCACATTCAAGAGGCAACGGCCGGCAGTGGGAAATCCCTCACCCTCGAATTGGGCGGCAAGTCCCCCTATATCGTCTTTGATGATGCCGATATCGACAGCGCCATCGAAGGGCTCGTGGATGCAATCTGGTTCAACCAGGGTCAAGTTTGCTGTGCCGGATCGCGCCTGCTCATTCATGAAGCCATTGCAGATGATTTTCACGACCGTTTGAAAGTGCGAATGGATAAATTACGGATCGGCAACCCGCTGGACAAATCTATTGATGTCGGCGCGATTGTTGATCCCATCCAACTGCAACAGATCAAAGCGCTGGTGGATACCAATACGGCCGGGCAGACCTATCACGCCCAAACGCCCGTACCAGAGGGCTGTTTTTACCCCCCCACATTGATCACCGGGCTGCACCCTGCTGATACGCTGATGCAGAAAGAAATTTTTGGCCCTGTTCTCGTCTCAACCACCTTCCGCACCCCAGCGGAGGCTGTGGAGATTGCCAATAACACCAAATATGGTTTGGCAGCGACGCTCTGGACCGAAAACATCAATCTTGCGCTTGAGATCGCCCCTAAACTCGTGGCCGGTGTCGTCTGGGTCAATGCGACCAACCTGTTTGACGCCGCGGCCGGGTTTGGCGGCACACGCGAAAGTGGCTTTGGCCGTGAAGGCGGCTGGGAAGGGTTGCGAGCCTATAGCAAGCCAGCCCAGACTTTACCCGAACCGGCCCGCGTTATGCCTTTCACCGGGCAGGGCGCCGCTACAGATGATATTGATCGAACCGCGAAACTCTTTATCGGCGGCAAACAGACCCGGCCAGATGGGGGCTACAGCCAAGCAATTTTCGGCCCCAAAGGCGAACTGCTCGGCCACGCACCCATCGCCAATCGCAAGGATATTCGCAACGCAGTGCAGGCGCAATTGGCATGCAGCTGGGGCAAAACAACCGGTCACCTGCGGGCACAGGTTCTTTATTATCTCGCTGAAAATCTCGCTGCCCAAAGCAATAGGTTTGCAGAGCGCTTGGACGCCATGACAGGCCTCGGCACAGGGGCTGAGGAAGTGGCTGCTGCGGTCGACATCCTATTCACCTATGCCGCTTGGGCTGATAAATTCGAGGGCCGGGCCAAATCTGTACCGATGCGCGCTGTGGCTCTGGCCATGCGTGAACCCGTGGGCGCGATTGCGGCTCTGTGTTCAGATCAAAATCCGCTTTTAGGCTTGGTCACGCCCATGGCAGCCGCACTCAGCACTGGCAACTCTATTACCCTCTGCGCCAGCACGGCTTTTCCCTTGGCGGCCACAGATTTCTTGCACATCCTTGAAGCGTCAGATGTGCCGGCCGGGGTGGTGAATATCCTCACCGGACCGCAGGCAGACTTGGCCTCTCACCTGGGCGCGCATATGGGGCTGGAAACTGTGTGGTGCCTGTCAGGGGCACAGCTCACCAAAACGGTGCAAGCGCAGGCCAGCAGCAATATCAAACGCGTTTGGCAAGGGGCAGCACAGGACGATCACGACAGCTGGCTTGATGCGGGCACAGAGATCAAAACCATCTGGATCCCCTACGGCGAGTAATGCTGCATTATTTGCGGCGAAACCACCCTTTGACGCGGTCAGAGGTCTCCTCAGCCGCCGCATCAATCCGGTCAATGACCGGGTTCACGCGCCGTGCCCAAAACCCACGGAGCCGCACATAGATCGCCCAAATCAAAGCTGCCAATAGGACCAAGAAGATAATATTGAACCAGGGGATCAACCTTATATCCGGCCCAGCGACCGGCTTCAGGCTAGCGGCATTGGGATAGATCGACCAAAATGTGTTGCGCCACCCATAGTGCCGCAAAATATACCATTCTGGAGCTTCTTTACTCGAGACGGCATCTTCTGCTTCGGCCTGGAGGTTCGAGCTGTCAAACTTGAAATAGGGCGGCCAGTTAAAACCCGTGTCCTCATTGCGATACACGCTGACTTTGCCATCGGCCCGAACCGTATTGATCAACCTCAAATCACGGTTCTGAGTTTGCGTCTCACCACTTTGCGCAGCTGCGTAGAACATACCAGTCCAGCCCGATAAGTCTTTACGCAAAATCTCTGTGCCGGTGATGCGCACAATATCGCGTTGGGGTAAATTATAATGAAACACCGCAAGTACCAGCAGGGCCAATAGCACTTTCAAAATCCATCTAATTTTGACCAGCATCCAAACAGCTCCTTTGGGGGGGGTGTCTCACCTTGGGCCTATATAGGACTTCAAGGGGCCAATCAGAAGCCCCTGGCTATGATTTTCCGTGCACTTTTACTCCATGCGCTGAATTTTCAACGCCGTTATGACATAGAAAATCATCAAAATCGGCACCCAAACCGCCCCAGTCCCAACGGTCCAAATCGCGCCGGAAAGGGCTGTTTCTTGCCAAGGGGCTGGGATAAGTGAGGTAATCCAAAGGCAATGCCACAGGAAAACCACCGCAAAACCCCAGGCAAGCGCCGCAGCCGCATGCGTCCAAAACTCCCTGAACTCTTGCGGATCCCGCCGCCCCGCGCGCCACCCAAGATACAGCGCCACAAGCACGGGGAAAGGCAAGGCGAACAAAAAAATCATCGGCGCGTTAAAACCTGTTGTGAGCTTTTATGCGCTGAGTAATACGCGCAATAGGAGGGGTGTAAAGCATCAACACTGTGAAGTTACGCCGTAATCTGTGGGCAGGCACGGCTGCGGGTGGATTTATATTGCCAACCTGCGCGCGGTTGCGCATCTTGAATTGATAAAGGGAGAGGAAAACATGCGACTTCGAGGCAAAACCGCAATTGTCACAGGGGCAGGTTCTGGATTTGGAGCCGGCATAGCTCAAAAATTTGCCGCCGAAGGCGCAACAGTGATGGTTGCTGATATCAACCTGGATGCCGCTCAGACCATCGCAGAGCCGATTGACGCGACAGCGCAGCATGTGGATGTCTCGCGCGACAGCTCTGTTGGCGATATGATCGGTACAGCCCAGGCTCTTTGGGGGCGGATTGATATTTTGGTCAACAATGCTGGCATCACCCATTTGCCGCAGGCGATGGATCAAGTCAGCGAAGCAGAGTTTGATCAGATCTTCGCTGTGAATGCCAAATCCGTTTACTTGACCGCGCGCCATCTTGTGCCGCTGTTCAAGCGCCAAAGGTCGGGCGCCATCTTGAATATTGCCTCAACGGCCGGCGTATCGCCCAGACCAAATTTAAATTGGTACAATGCCTCAAAAGGCTGGATGATTACCGCCACCAAAGCCATGGCCGTTGAATTGGCGCCATTTAATATTCGCGTTAATGCGCTCAATCCTGTGGCCGGTGAAACACCATTGCTCGCCAGTTTTATGGGAGAAGACACGCCAGAGATGCGGGCAAAATTTCTTTCCACCATTCCGCTGGGACGCTTTTCAACGCCGCAGGATATGGGACATGCCGCCAGTTTCTTATGCTCCGATGAAGCCAGTATAATCACGGGAGTGGCGCTGGAAGTTGACGGGGGGCGCTGCATTTGATCCCGGCCAGTTCCCTAGGCCAAACGGCAGATATTTATGCCGGGCGCTTTGCCAACCAGCAACAAGTATTCGCGCATTTGCGCGGCGCGGCCGGCCCGGCGTTTATTCCAGATCGTGTTGAGGTAATTTGCAATGAAAACCCAGAACCCAGGTTGGAACATTGGTTCTCGCATGGCGATAGCGCATCCATTGAGGATCGTTTGGGCCTCAACACCACTTGCGTCATCATCTTTGAACATGCGCAAGCTGAGCTGGGCACGGGTGGAACAGATCGCTTGGCTTATGTTGGCTCCTTTGTGGCTTTGCGCCACAGACCCTAAGAGGCTGGCCCGAGCATTGCTTCAAGCAACTCACTTTCGGGATTTTCCAGCCCAGAGATGATGTCAAAATGATGTTTTCCCGGCTCAATGGTCAGGCTCGACTGCCAATTTTTTGCCAAAAGCTGCGCTTGTTCGAGAAACGCCGGTCGCTCATTCGCGCCAACCCAAACATGCGCGCGCAATTTGTTGGGAGCCGGGTGCAAGGCCGGACTTTCAGCCTTGGCAATATCCTCGGTCAACCCCAGTGGCCCGCTCATCTGTGTCTGCATTAACGGCCGCAAATCGGAAACCGGCGATATCGGCACAATGGTCTGGAGTCGCGCGCGAACCTCCGAAGACAATCCGCTGCCCATCTGCCCCATACGCGCCACCAAATGCCCCCCGGCAGAGTGGCCCGCCAAAACAATTGGTCCCGGAATCCGGCGAGCGATCTGACCTATGGCCAAGGCCACCGATTGCGTGATCTCCCGGATCGATGCACCGGGGGCCAAGGGATAGCTGGGCAAAGCCACCGCCCAATCGCGCGCGCAAGCGCCCTGGGCCAAATGAGAAAAATCTCGCCGCGAAAACCGCAGCCAATAGCCACCGTGCACAAAAATCATCAGCCCCAGCGGGCGTCCTGCGGGAAAAAATAAATCAAAAGCTTGGTCTGGATGCGCCCCATAGGGCTGGTTCAACTGTGCCCGGCCCAGCATATGCTCGGCCTCTCGATAGTTGCGCGCGGTTTCATCCCAATAGGTTAAAAACCTCTCCGCATCGGGAATATAGGCGGCATTTGCATAGGCATCATCAAGGCTCAATTCGCTTCTCCTCTGGACAAATAAGCGATCTGGTGGTCTCACATCTCCAACCTAGGGAGGCCAAAATGCTTGATTCATCCACAGATCTAAAATCCATGCTTTCAGATCCTAGCTTGCTGCAAACGCAAGCCTTCATCAACAACCAATGGGTTGACGCGGAAAATGGTGCAACCTTTGCCGTTTCAAACCCCGCGCGCGGCGATGTGATCGCACAGGTCGCAGACCTGTCGCGTGCTGATTTGGCACAGGCCATTGACGGCGCTGAGACCGCCCAAAAGAAATGGGCCGCGCTCACCGCAAAGGAACGCTGCAATATCCTGCGCAACTGGTATAATTTGATGATGGAACATCAGTCTGACTTGGCGATGATCCTCACAGCAGAAATGGGCAAACCCCTTGCCGAAGCCATGGGTGAAATTGCCTATGGCGCCTCCTTCGTTGAATTCTTCGCCGAGGAGGCCAAGCGCAACTATGGCGAAACCATTCCCGGTCATCAGGCCGATAAACGGATCACCGTCATCAAACAGCCCATCGGCGTGGCCGCTTCGATCACGCCTTGGAATTTCCCCAATGCGATGATCACCCGCAAGGCGGCACCCGCGCTGGCCGCCGGCTGCGCTTTCGTTGCCCGGCCATCGGAATTGACCCCCTTATCCGCTTTGGCGCTGGGTGTTTTGGCTCAGCGCGCGGGCTTGCCTGCGGGGATATTACAAATTGTGCCCTCCAACGACGCTTCCGCTTCGGGCAAAGAATTTTGTGAAAATTCGAAAATACGCAAACTCACCTTCACCGGCTCGACACGCGTTGGGCGCATTCTTTTGGGTCAAGCCGCTACGCAGGTGAAAAAATGCTCTATGGAGCTGGGCGGCAATGCGCCTTTTATTGTCTTTGATGATGCAGACCTCGATGAGGCTGTGATTGGGGCCATGGCTTGTAAATTCCGCAACAATGGCCAGACCTGTGTCTGCGCCAACCGGATTTATGTGCAAGCGGGCGTTTATGAGGAATTCACCAAACGCTTCAAAGTCGCGGTTGAAGCCATGAAAGTGGGGGATGGATTCGCGGGGGCGGATCTTGGCCCGCTCATCTCTGAGCCAGCTCTCGCGAAGGTTCAAGACCATATCGCTGATGCGCTATCAAAGGGCGCAGTTGTCGCCACGGGGGGCAAACCGCATGATCTGGGCGGCACCTTCTTTGAGCCAACCATTCTAACCGGTGTGACGCAAGACATGACCGTGAGCAAGGAAGAGACATTCGGGCCTATGGCACCTCTGTTCAAGTTCGAAAATGAAGATGATGTGATTGCCATGGCCAATGATACGATTTTTGGACTGGCCGCCTATTTCTATGCCAAAGACCTGAGCCGGGTGTATAAAGTCGCCGAAGCGCTAGAATATGGCATTATCGGCGTGAACACAGGCATCATCTCAACTGAGGTCGCTCCTTTTGGCGGTGTTAAACAATCCGGTCTTGGCCGGGAAGGCAGCCACCACGGAATGGATGAATATCTTGAGCTGAAATATATCTGTATGTCAGTCTAAGTGTCGCAACCTAACAACAAAGGCAGGGGTCTCCCTGCCTTTGATTGCATAAGCCCTTTGAGAAAATTAGGCCAAGCTGGCTTCCACCTGCAATGGTGATTTTGATTGAATTTTGATGCGCCGGGGTTTGAGGGCCTCTGGCACCTCACGGATCAATTCAATATGCAGCATCCCATCCTCATAGCTCGCGCCGACCGCACGCACATGGTCGGCAAGATGAAACTGACGCTCAAAGGCACGCGTGGCGATACCGCGGTGCAAATAGGTCTTTTTGTCTTCAGCTTTCGGTTTTTTCGCCGAAACGTTTAAGGTTTTTTCCTTTACCTCTATTTCCAGATCCGCTTCTGAAAATCCGGCAGCCGCAATGGAAATGCGATATCCATCTTCTCCAGTTTTTTCGATGTTGTAGGGTGGGTAGCTTGATTGTCCACCCTCATGGGCCGACACACGGTCGAGCAGGTCAGCAATTTGATCAAAGCCGATGCTGGCACGGTAAAGCGGTGCAAAGTCAAACGAACGCATAGGAGTATCCTTTCAAAAGCGAGTCCAATGTGGCCACCCCATTTGGGCGCAGCCTGATAAGTTCCAGATCCCCATTCGGGCGATCTTAGATATAGGTGGGAAGCGGAGCAGCACAGTTCAAGAGCCTCGCATGTTTGAGTTAGGAGAAATGTACAATGGCGGCTGGGCCGTCGTTTCAATCTATTTAAATAGAGCAGGCATGCCGCCCGAAACCGCAAAAGATCAAGATGGGATGCTGTATTATTACTTCCAGAAATAACCTTGACTGAGCCGGCCCAACCTCATGGCCGCAGAAAATTTGCGCCGCGGGATGGCATCGTCACCAATTTTTCACCGGCAGCCGCACCCAGGGAGATTGGCTGTCCGGCATGTGTGGATTTGGCAGAAATGACCGAGATTATCATCGGCATACCAAGGTCCATGCGAAACACCGGTGCACCAGAAGAGCCATAGTCGACCTCGCAACCGAATACTTGGGCCTTCTCTTTGCGCCCCAAGATGGTGCAGTCTCGATGCACTTTCGGTCCCTGGCTGCGGTCATGCGCATAAGACACCACTGCGACACGCGCGCCACGCGTTGGCATCTGTGCGACTGTAAAGGGGATAATACCGGGATGGGTAATGGGGGTGCGCAACCGCAGAATGGCCAAGTCACTCGCCACCCGCTTAAGCCCCTCTTGCTCGGCAAAGGAAAAATCTGGATGCACCTTAACGGCCGCAACCTTGCGATAGGACTCGGCCTGCCCATTTTGCCAACCGGCCCGGAATTCCAAATCATCGGCGTCCATACGAACGCCAGACTGCGCGTCATAGACACAATGTGCTGCGGTTAAGACATGCATTTCTCCGATGAGCGTTGCGGTGCAAAACCCGCCGCCCGTCACATTCAACCGTCCCACCGCCAGCCATTGCCTATCTATATCCATCGCAGTGGCGGCGTTTGGAGCCATCGCCCCTTGCAGGATACAAAGGACAAGACAAGCCTGCTTTAAGAAATATTGCATCCTACCCCCATCGCATCTTCGGCCATGATTGGAAAACCAATGCCCCTCTGAGCTTGGACCATTGGCGATACCTCATGCCCCAATATCAAGTGAAAAGACTCTATGCCGAACAAGACGTACCAAAGGAATCCCTAATTTGCGCGCAGTTTCAGATTACCGAAGGATTGGCACCTGACCAGCTGCCGGTTGGCCAGACAAAGCGCGAGGCTCAGGGCCACCGGTGGCCCAATCGAGCAACTCAACCGTATGCATAATCGGAGTATCCGTGCCGCTGCCGATTTGCATCATACAGCCCAGGTTCCCAGCCGAAATAACATCCGGCGTCTTGGCTTGCAGACTTTCAATTTTCCGTGCCTTGAGTTGACCAGAGATCTCAGGCTGCATCAAATTATAGGTGCCCGCAGAGCCACAGCACAGATGGCTGTTTTCCGGCTCCAAGACCTTATACCCCACGCGACGCAGAAGGTATTTCGGATAGGTCTTGATCTGCTGACCATGTTGCAAAGAGCAGGCCGCATGATAGGCCACTCTCAGGCCTTGATCTGGCAGTTTTGGCAAATCGAGCTCCATCAACACTTCGCTCACATCTCGCGCCAATTGCGCCACACGCGTCGCTTTCTCCGCCAGAGGGCTGCCGTCAAACATATGGCCGTAATCTTTCACAGTGGTCCCGCAGCCTGACGTATTGATCACCACCGCATCCAAACCGCGCGCGGCATCCTCGGCGGCAAAAGCTTCGATATTCACCGCCGCTGTGCGATGACTTTCGTCCAACTTGCCCATATGATGTGTCAGAGCGCCGCAACAGCCTTGCTTGAGCACCACCACTTCCGCGCCGTGTCGCGTTAGGAGCCGAATGGTTGCGTCATTGATATCCGTGTTCAAAGCCCGCTGCGCACAGCCAGTCATCAGCGCCACACGCAGTTTCAACCGACCCTGCGCTGGAAAAATCTGTGCATCATCATTGGGACTGGGCGCAGGTATTTGCCTAGGCGCCATATCAAGCATCGCTTTCAGCCGAGGATCCGGCATCAAGTGCCGAAGGGGTCGTGCGATTTTTGCACCCAATAGGGCCAGCCGAAAGCGGTTAGGATAGGGCAAAATGCGCGCCAGAACCCAGCGCAAAACACGATCCGACCAGCTGCGCTTATAGGTTTGCTCGATATAGGCCCGCGCGTGATCTACCAAATGCATGTAATTCACACCCGAGGGGCATGTCGTCATACAGGCCAGGCAGGACAGGCAGCGATCTATATGTTTGACCGTTTTCTCATCCGGGATCCGCTGATTTTCCAGCATATCCTTAATCAAATAGATTCTGCCGCGAGGGCTGTCCAACTCATCGCCCAGAACCTGATAGGTGGGACATGTCGCAGTGCAAAAGCCGCAGTGGATACAGCTGCGCAGAATATCATTGGTGCGTTTGATCTTGGGATCAGCGAGCTGCGTTTCTGTGAAATGTGTCTGCATCAGCTCATCCGCCCTGGGTTTAAGATGCCACGCGGATCAAATTTTTCGCGCAGAGTTTGAGAAACGCGCTCAATTGCGGGTCCAAGTGGTTGGAAATGGCACAGCTCTTGATCCCGCAGCAGATCCGATGTCAGCAGTGTCGCATGACCGCCAAGTTGAGCCACAAATGTCTGCAAAGCGTGATGCAAAGCCAGTCCTGCCTGTGCATCTGCAATTTGCACCGCCTCCAGCCCAAGCCAGATCAAGCCGCCACCCCAATCCAATTGACAATGAAACCCGCGTTCTTGGTTCAGCTCTTGCATCAAGGCAATGAGTTTCAAACTGTCGGTGGGACGTAGGGAAATGCGCCACACCGTGTCCAAGGCCGCCCAAGCACCTAGGTCTTTTACCTCTGCCCAAGGATCATGAACCACATCAACCGCACCGAATTTCGCAAGGCGCTTGGTCAATTCAGTCACGCGGTATTGAACCGAGGTTTCAAACCCCTCAACCCGGATCAAACTGTCAAAGCCGCCATCTTCCGCCTGCACTGTCGCAGCGCCGCTGACATCAAACGGCGTGCCAAGCGCCGCCGACATGCAAGCGACCGCATCCGCCCAGGTGGCAACATGAACGTTCAAAGTTGCTTGGGTCTCAGCGATCGGCAGAACCTTCAACGCCACCTCCGTCAGAACCCCAAGCGTGCCCCAAGAGCCAGACATCAACTTCACAAGATCATAGCCGGTGACATTCTTCATCACCCGTCCGCCATTGCTCAGCACCTGCCCCGTCCCATCCACAAAGGTCACGCCCAGCGCAAAATCACGCGCCGCCCCCACTTGAATACGGCGCGGACCCGAGACATTGGCGGCGATCACCCCGCCAAGGGTTGGGTGACCGGATGTGCGCAAAATCGCGCGATGATCCATCGGCTCGAAAGCGAGCCGCTGTTTTTCGGCCGTCAGAATGGTCTCAATCTCTTCGATAGTTGTGCCCGATTTGGCCACTAACGTCATAGCGCCAGGTTCGTAGAGGGTGATCCCCTGCAAGCGACTGGTGCTCAGAATTTTTGCCGGCGCGATGTTGCCAATCGGGCGCGTCCCGCCACCCATAATCTGCAAGGGCTCCGCGGTCTCACGCAGCGCGGCAACAAGGGCCGCCTCACTTTCAGGATTAAGCCTATCACTCATGACGCCCGCCGCGATTGAGAAACCGACAGGGGGAAGACCTTGGATGGGTTTAAAAGCCAACCGGGATCAAACACATCTTTGACCGCCATTTGGATCTCCAGATCTTCCGCAGTGTATTGGTCCTCCATCAAATCGCGTTTCTCAATGCCGACGCCATGCTCACCGGTCAGACAGCCACCCACCTCAACACAGAGCCGCAAGACATCCGCGCCCATCGCTTCACAGAGCTCAAGATCGCCCTCTTTGTTGGCGTTAAACATGATCAGCGGGTGCATATTGCCATCGCCCGCATGGAACACATTGCCAACGCGCAAACCATAGTGATCTGACAGCTCTTTGATCCGGCGCAGCACTTCTGGCAAGGCAGAAACAGGAATGGTTCCATCCAAACACATATAGTCCGCCACTTGACCCACAGCGCCAAAAGCGGATTTGCGGCCCAACCAAATCGCAGCACTTTCAGCGGCAGATTGGCTTTGACGCAATTCAACTGGATTGTGTTTTTGCGCAATCACACTGATGCGACCCAGCTGGTCTTGGATTTCTGCCTCTGACCCTTCGACCTCGACAATCAACAGCGCCTCGCAGTCCGGATATCCCGCCTTGGCGAAACTCTCACAAATTTCAATAATTGGACGATCCATAAATTCAATCGCCACGGGCAAAACGCCCGCTTTGATAATATCAGCCACACAGGCGCCGGCCACTTCATTGCTGTCAAAAGCGATCATCACCGGACGCGCGCCCTCGGGTTTGGGCAAAATCCGTAAAGTGGCCTCTGTGACCACGCCAAGCTGGCCCTCCGATCCGCAGATCACACCCAAAATATCAAGCCCGGGGGCATCAAGATAGCCACCACCGATCTCAACGATCTCACCATCCATCATCACCAGGGTCACGCCCATCAGATTGTTGGTGGTCACCCCATATTTCAAGCAATGCGCCCCGCCAGAATTCATCGCGATATTACCCGCAATCGCGCAGGCCAACTGGCTGGAGGGATCCGGCGCGTAGAAAAAATCTTCTTCCTCCACAGCGCCAGACACGCTGAGGTTTGTCCGGCCACTTTGCACCCGGATCAGGCGGTTCTCATAGTCCGTTTCCAGAACGTTATTCATCTTTGCAACGCCCAGGATCACGCAATCTGCGGTTGGTAGCGCACCGCCGGCCAAGGATGTGCCCGACCCCCGCGGCACAACCGGCACACCCTCGCGGTGGCAAATCTTCAAGATATCTGAGACTTCCTGCGTGGTCGAAGGCAAGACTGCAATCATCGGCGGGCAGCGATATGCGGTGAGCGCATCACACTCATAGGCCCGCGTTTCAGAAGGGTCGTCGATCACCGCATCATAGGGCAGAACAGCACGCAAGGCCGCTGCAATTTTCGCCTTTTTCGACAGAATCTCCGAATTTGGTTGTGGCATTTCCATGTCTAACCCTCCAATTGGTAAATAATTATAACCAATTTCGGGGGATCGCAAGAGCAAATCCTCTGTTACACTGGCGCTATGTTATTCGACGTAATCCTCTCGCAACTCACCACATTAGATATTTTTGTCGTCGGATTTGGCCTTCTCGCCGCCTTCCTCATCGGCCATTTGATCGAGAACCCGCCCAAGTCACGCGCGTCTGTCACAGCTCTAATGTCCTATTATCGACGCGCTTGGATGCTCAATTTTGTAGACCGCGATCCCCGCATTTTTGATTCACAAACGCTGGCTTCTCTGCGTCAAAGCACTGCTTTTTTCGGGTCCACAGCTTTAATCTCCATTGGCGGGCTATTGGCAATCATGGGCACGCCAGATCGCCTGCTTGAGTTTACCCATGCCCTTACCCAATCGCAGGAGGCAACTGCGCTCAAATTACAATTCAAATTGGCGTTTGCAGCTCTATTTTTGGTGCATGCGTTTTTGAAATTTGTATGGTCCAGCCGCCTGTTTGGATATTGCGCCGTCTTGATGGCCGCCGTGCCGAATGATCCAGATCACCCCCAAGCTATACCCCGCGCGATTATGGCAGGAGAGATAAATATTCGCGCAGCGCTCAGCTTCAACCGCGGGCTGCGTGCTATGTATTTCGCGCTTGCATCTCTGGCTTGGCTGGCTGGCGCTCCGATTTTACTTGCGGCCTTTTTGATTACCCTTTGGATGCTCTGGAACCGTGAGTTTTCATCACAGGCCAGCGCAGTTTTAAAAACGGGGATGATGGAGGCAGACACATCATTTATCCCAGCGCCCTTCGCGCAACCAGCCGGTCAAAAGGCTAAGAGCGGCAAAAATGAGATAGACCCAGGCGGGTAACAACTGCCCAATCTCGACACCCTGCACAGCATAGGCTTCGCGCGAAACCAGCCCGATCCACCCGCGCCCATGAGCCGGCCGGCCATTGCGGACGTTGCGGACGTTGCGAAATTTTGGCAGCCCCTCAGATAAGGCCAAAGCTCCCCCATTGGTTTTGGCCAAAATCGGTGCCATCACCCTATCTGTAGCAATGGTCTGGACAAACTCCCGAGGTGCGGCCGGGCCCAGCGCGGCCACGATCTCCAAATCTTCTGAGCCCAAACGATAAAGCCCCAGCTCCTCACTGACGATTTCTGCCTGATAACGACCAGGCGCGACAGGCTGGAAAGGGATCGCGAGCCGCTTACCACTTGGCGTTGTAACCTCAAGCGATGCCAGTGGACCCTCGGTCAAGCTGCGACGCGTCACCTGTAGCCCGCTCTCAGTTGGCTCTGCCAGAAGCGCCTCCTCTTCCAGGTCAGGCTCTTTCATCGACCAATGAGCCACGCGGCGCAGCAATTCCGCCTGCGGCCCGCCCCCTTCATAGCCACGGCCCCAGAGCCAAGCATGATCCGAGGCCAAAAGCGCAACCCGCCCTTTGCCAACACGGTCCAGAACCAGCAAAGGGGACTCCCCGCGCCCCGTCATCAGCACCTGCCCAGAGGTCGCCTCAACCTCAATCTGGCGCAACCACCGGCCCCATCCGCTCTCTGGCGCAAAACTCTCCAGACTTTCACTCACGGGATGTTTAAGGCCAAACTCAGTCACCTGTGGCATAATCGGTTCCTCAAAAACCCGAGAGGTCGGCCGGCCCGGCACAATGGCGCCGAGGGGCGAGCGATAAAGGCTATTGGCCCCCGCATAATCAGGCCCAGCCGCCACTAAAATAGCTCCGCCCTGGCGGACGTAATTGGCGATCGCCTCGAAATATTCTGCTGGTAACAGTCCACGCCGCTTGTAGCGATCAAAGACAATCAGATCGAATTCGCCAATTTTCTCGAGAAATAATTCGCGGGTTGGAAAGGCAATCAAAGACAATTCCGTCACCGGCACGCCATCTCGTTTTTCCGGTGGACGCAAGATTGTGAAATGCACCAAATCGACATTGCTGTCAGACTTTAATAAGTTGCGCCATGTGCGCTCGCCCGGATGCGGCACCCCCGACACCAGCAAGACCCGAAGCCGATCGCGCAGAGCATTGATCTGAACAACCGCGCCATTGTTCCGATCGGTCAATTCTCCGCTCATATCAGGCGTGGAAAACTGCAAAATATTTATACCGCCATGACCCAGCGACACATCGACTTCTACCTCGCGGTTCACTGGAAGTTGATAGAGCTGCTCAGGTCCACCATCCACCGATAAGATGAGATCTGCCGAAGCCGCTTGTGGCGCTGCCCCTTGATCCTCGATCAAAAGCGTCAGGGTGATTGGCTCGCCTAAAATCGCAAAACCCGGCGCATTTTTGACCACCAGCCGGCGGTCCCAATCGCGCGGTCGTCCTGTAAGTAAAAGATGCAGAGGCGCCGGCACCTTGGGGGCAAACTCCGTATCATGGATCTGCCCGTCTGAGATCACAATCGCTCCGGCAATTCGATCCTGCGCTGTTTCAGACAGCGCCTGCGCCAAAGCGGTCATAACTTCCGAACCACCCGGCCCATTCGCATCCGACACCTCCACCAGCCGCATCTCGGTTGCGGGCCGTGCCGCCAGCTGCGCCGTAACATGAGCCAAGGCGGCCTCCGTTTGCGCGGCGCGATCCGACAGCCGTTGGCTGGACGAGCGGTCGACAACCACGATGACAATATCCGCCTCGGCTTGCCGCTCTTCGGTTTTCAGTGAAGGATTGAGCAGTGCTAAAAAAACACAGGCCGCAGCAAGACCGCGATAGGGCCAGCCCGCCAGTCGCCTCACCGCTGCCAATGCCAAAGCCGCCAGCACACAGGCCGCCAAAGCCACCATCAGCCAAAGCGGTAAAAGCGGATCAAAAAGCAATGCATCAAGCTTCATTCGCCCAACCTCTTGAGAAGTTCAGGGACATGCACCTGATCGGATTTATAATTGCCCGTCAAAACATGCATGATCAGGTTGACCCCAAACCGCAGGGCAATCTCGCGCTGACGCTCCCCGGCCATGCCGCGACCTACAGGCAGGAGCGGCTCTCCGGCGTCATCCACGGCCCAAGCCGCCGCCCAATCATTGCCGCCGATCACGACCGGGGTTACCCCATCATTGAGGTTGCGAAAGGGCATGCCTTCCACCGCCACACCGGAATTTTGCGGAGCTTCCACCCAAATTTCTCCACCCGCAAACCGGCCTGGGAAATCTTGCAGCAGATAAAAACTGCGCGTCAGCACATGATCCGGCGCTATCGGTGCCAAAGGTGGCAGGTTCAGCCGTGAGGCCAGTTGTTGCAACACACGACCTTCCTTGGTCGTCTGGCCGACCCGCGCAATGTTGCTGTCCCTTGTGTCAAATAAGATCATCCCACCGCCCTTGAGGTAGCGGTTCAATTTGCGCAATTGCTCAGGAGATAAAGCCTGTTGCCCCAATGTGACGGGCCAATAGAGGAACGGAAAAAACGACAATTCATCATGGGTCAATGACAGCCCCATTGGCTCAGCCGGTTCAATGGAGGTGCGTTGAAAAAGCGCCTGGGACAGCCCAAGCAAACCGGCATGGGAAATTTCATCCTGCCGCGCGTCCTGGGTTTCAACATAAGCCAAAACCACCGCGCGACTGGCCGCTATTGCTTGGTCCTGCGGCGTTTGCGCCGATGCGCTCTCGGGGGAAATACTTGTCAGGAGCGCTCCTGCGAGTACCGCCAAAACACCGCCACGCAGCCGGCGAGATATCCAAAGCGAAGCCACAACATCTGCGACCAGCACAGACAGAGCCAGCGCCAAAAACCAAGCCCCCAGACGATACGAGCGCGCCAGATCTTGTCCCAACAGCCGCACCTCATCAGGCCAAAGCGCAGGGGAGAATTGACTGTCTTCAGATAGGATATTGCGCGCCCAACGGCGGTCTTTCCCTTGATACAGGCCCGCAGGAGTCTGTGGGGAAATCGCTGCCTGTGCCAACTGGTCACCTGCAATGCCGGCACGATAATCCACATGCATCAATTTCCCGGTGCCCGCGAGCTGCTGGACCAATTGCCAAGTGCTGCCAGCTAAAGAGCTCGGTTCGAAATTTGCAGCGCTGCCGATGACCGATAGACGCTCCAACATGGCCACAAAGAGTCCTGAAATCGGCAAGTTTGACCATTGTGTATTGGCGGTCACATGAAACAACACAACCTGCCCTTGCCCAAGCTGCCTGCGGGTCACCAATGGGGTGCCATCGCTCAGCCGCGCGATCACATGGGGCGCCAAATCCGGCCCGGGTTCAGCCAAAACCTGCGCGGTCACCGTAACCTCATCCGGAGTTGGCAAACCGTAAAACGGCGTATCAATCTCAAAACTCTGTAAGGTTTTTGGTGCGCCCCATGACATGGCTCCGCCAATCGTGCGCCCACCGGCGCGCAGTTTCACAGGCAAAAGCGGATCACGCTCCCGCGCCTCAAATTGTGCTGCGGCCAAACGTGGCCCGGCAAAGCGCACCAAGGTGCCGCCCTCAGCCACCCAATCCGCCAGGGCCTCTTTTGAGCCAATCTTGGCGACATCTGCTAAAATAATGGTATCAGGATTGGCCAAAATCACATCATCCAATGTCCCCTCAATCAAATCTGCAACAGGCGACAACGCCTGGGTCAGATAGTGATCTGGCGCAAAAAGGATCAAGCCTTCACGATCAGATGTTTCGCCTGTAAGAATAGCAATCTCTGGGCGTTGAATGCGATCATCCGTTAAGCGTACCGCCGCTGCGGACCTATGCCCGGAAACCACAAGCCGCGAAATTCGGTTGCGCATCTCCAAGGGCAATTGCACCTCTGTCGTTGCACGTAACTCCTGCGCTGCAAATTCGATATCAGCACGTTGCAGTCGTCGCTCCACTCCAGAGGGATCTGACCCCACGATATAAACTGCAACCACCTGCGCCGCTCCAGCGGTCATCCGCAGTGCCGAAATCTCAATCCCCTCTGCCGTGGCCCGCATTGGCAAAAGACCTATGGAACTGCTGCGGCTCATAGAAACCTCAACGGATCCGTGACGCAGCAACTCGCGGACCAATTGGTCTCGGCCCGGCCAATCGAGCGGAGAGGCCAGCCAATGCGTGTCAAAATCCCCCAAAGGCTCAAACTGGCCTTGCCAGTTACGTTTGGGCAACCAAGCGTTCGGTTCAGCAGCCCGAATGGCTCGGGCAGCTTCGGAAGCTGCAGAAAACACCAGATCTTCCTCAGGCGCTGTCAGTTGCAAAAACATTACGGGACGCTCCGGGTTGCCCAATTGTTGCACCAGATCTAAGGCCGCACGTTGCTGCGCATCCCAATCCTCGGCATCTGCCCAGCTGCCCTCCAGGATCACCAGAAGCTTTGACTGAGTTTGCTCCATTGGCACCGGGTTCACAATCGGACCGGCCAGGCCGATAATCAAACAGGCCATCACTAAAGCCCGCAACAGCAAAAGCCACCACGGGGTTTTATCCGCTTGCGCGGTCTCATCCCTCAGCCCCAACAGCAGCGCCACGCCGGGAAAGCACCGTCGGATTGGAGCTGGTGGTACGGCCCGTAGCAAGATCCACAACAGCGGCAAAGCGAGAAGCCCCAAAAGCAACCACGGCGCAGTAAAACCAATCGTGGAGAAGAGCATCATCGGCGATATTCCAAGGCGTGATAAAGATCCCTCAGAGCACCGCTGGCGGGTTGATCTGTGTGATGTATGAAAAATTGCCAGCCTAGGTGCTGCGCCAAGTTTGCCAGCTGCGCCTGGCGTTCTTCTAAAGCCTGAAAATAGGCCGGACGAAGATCATCGGCATTCTGGGATTCATGGCGCAAACTGCCCGCCATGCTTTCAAAAAGCGTGCGACCTTGAAAGGGAAAGTTAAGCTCCTGAGGGTCCAATACCATCAACAAGACACCTTGCACGCGCAGGGCTGCGGCCCGCGTCACCCTTTGGCGAAGCGCCGCCAAATCACCGAAAAAATCAGAGGCAAACACCGCCAAACTATTTGGTATGAGATCCGTGGTTATGGGGGTGCCAAAATCATGCGACGTCCTGCGCGCCACCGCCTGTGCCAAAGCAGAAATTTGCGCGCGGCCCGTTTGTGGAGGCAATGCGCCATCGCTGGTGCCTACGCGCTCTCCAGCCTGGTTGAGAAGAATTGCCAGAGCCAAAGCGATGGTTGCCGCCCGGTGCTGCTTACTCTCTCCGTGAGAGGAAAATTGCATCGCAGCGGAGTTATCAATCCAAAACTGCACCGCCTGCGCCGCCTGCCATTCGTTTTCCCGTACAAATTGCTCATCTGCGCGCGCAGATCGTCGCCAATCGATCGAGCGCAAAGCATCGCCCGCCTGTGCCGGCCTGAACTGCCAAAAGACATCCCCCGGCCCTGCGCGCCTCCGCCCGTGGCCACCCGGTGAAAAACTCTGAGCAAGCTGTTGCGCCTGCGATAAGAGCTGTGGCCAATCAGACGCCAGCTCGAAAGCCGCGTTTAAGGGTGGATTTGAATTCAAGACACCGCCTGCTTTTCTACGATCATCTGCGTGACCTCATCAATCAGCTCAAGCTGGGTGATGCCGCGTGCACGCGCGCCAAATCCCAATGCCATACGGTGATTGAGCACCGCAGGCGCCAGATCAGCAACATCCTGAGCTGAGGGGGAATAAGCCCCACGCAGCAGGGCGCGCGCGCGCACAGCCAGCATCAAGGCCTGCGCCGCACGCGGCCCCGGACCCCAGTGCATATTCTCCCGAACCCGCTCCGGCGCTGTTGGATCTTCGGGTCGATACGCGCGCACCAGATCCAAGATCAGCTCCACAATCGCCTCGCCCACAGGCATGCGGCGAATCAAGGCCTGCGCTGCCAGCAGCTGTTCAGGGTCAAAGACCGCAGAGACCTCCGCCTCCTGAGCGCCTGTGGTCGCCAAAAGAATGTCGCGCTCGGTTGCCCGGTCCGGATAGGGCACTTGGATTTCGAGCAGGAAGCGATCGAGCTGCGCCTCGGGCAAAGGATAGGTTCCCTCCTGTTCAATCGGGTTCTGCGTTGCGAGCACATGAAAGGGCATACCCAGCGGCCGGTCTCGCCCAGCGACGGTCACGGATTTTTCCTGCATGGCTTGAAGCAGCGCCGATTGCGTCCGCGGACTGGCGCGGTTAACTTCATCGGCCATCAACAATTGGCAAAATACTGGCCCTTCAATAAATCGAAATTGCCGCGTGCCGTCAGATGCGGTCTCCAAGACCTCGGACCCCAAGATATCAGCGGGCATCAAATCAGGGGTGAATTGCACCCGATTGCCACGCAACCCCATGACAGTCGACAGCGCCTGAACCAGGCGGGTTTTTCCAACCCCCGGAAGGCCAACCAATACACCATGCCCTCCACATAATAGGGTGATGAGCACTAAATCCACTACCCGCTCCTGCCCGATGAACACCCCGCGGATCATCTCGCGCGCCGCGCCCAAGCGTTGGCCTAGGTCTTCAATTTGTGGAGCCAGCATTTCAGCTCTGGTCATAAGATTGCCTCGCAATAATTTCTATGTGGTATATATCTAGCCTACCTTAAGAAAAAGAGATGACAACTGATATGAGCGGACAAAATATCGTGACCCCATCGGCTGAAAATATCGCCGCCAGTGTCTCTGCCGCAACCCGCGGCAAAGGCTTGCCGCCCGTACACCTCTGGAACCCGCCGTTCTGTGGTGATCTGGACATCCGCATCGCGCGGGATGGCATTTGGTTCTACCTTGGCACCCCCATTGGACGACCAGCACTTGTGAAGCTGTTTGCATCCATTTTGAAAAAAGAGGCGGGAAAATATTACCTTGTAACCCCAGTTGAAAAAGTTGGCATCCAAGTGGATGACGCCCCCTTTGTCGCGGTGGATGTGGATCATCGCGATGGCGATTTGCATTTCACCACGCAGGTCGGCGACACAATGATCGCCGGCCCTGACCACCCAATCCGTGTGGAGCGCAATCCCGAGACCGGCGAGCCGTCCCCCTATGTTTTGGTGCGCAGCAATCTAGAAGCCTTAATTGATCGCAAGAGCTTCTACCGCTTGGTCGACCTGGGCTTGCATGACACATGGCAAGGTGAAAGCTGGTTCGGTCTGCGCTCCCAATCCACATTCTTCCCAATCATCCCGTCGAAAGAGCTGAGCAATTGACGCAAAAGCAAAATCTGGAGCTATAGCCGCGTCAACTGCTTAAACTCCCCCGGCTTGAGATCGCCCAAATGCCAATCACCGATTTGCGTCCGAATGAGGCGTAGGCAGGGGTGGCCTATGGCTGCGGTCATGCGGCGAATTTGGCGATTTTTGCCTTCGCGAATGGTCATCTCGATCCAACTGTCCGGTACGGATTTGCGCACCCGGATAGGCGGGTTGCGCGGCCAGAGGCCCGCCGGTTCTTCCATGAGCCGCACTTTGGCCGGTTGGGTGAGACCATCTTTCAACTGCACCCCGCGGCGCAGGCTGTGCAAGGCTTCCTCCTGCGGGGCACCTTCGACCTGTACCCAATAGGTTTTGGCCATTTTGTGTTTTGGATTGGCAATCCGAGCCTGCAATTTTCCATCATCAGTTAAGAGCAGCAGCCCCTCGCTGTCCCGATCCAACCGGCCAGCCGCATAGACATGCGGAATACGGATATACCGCGATAGGGTTTCGCGCCCGCTGGCCTCAGTGCTACGATCTGTAAATTGGGACAATGCATTGAACGGCTTGTTAAACAAAATCAGCACGTTAATGCTTGCTCCAAATCGGCGCATAGATCCTGCGCGTCTTCAATGCCAATTGATAACCGCAGAAGCGAGTCAGGAATGCCAGTATCAGGTTCAATGGTGTGACGATGTTCCACAAGGCTTTCGACCCCGCCCAATGAGGTGGCTCGGTGAAACAAATTCAATCGACCTGCCACGCGCAATGCATCCACCGCCCCGCCTTGCACGCAAAAGGACATAAGTGAGCCAAACCCGCCCGTCATTTGCCGCTTGGCCACCTCATGCCCTTCGACATCAGGCAGGCCAGGATAAAATACACGATCCACCGCGTCGTGACCTTGCAAAAAATTTGCCACAACCTGCGCATTTTGTGACATGCGCTCGACCCGCAAAGGCAGGGTGCGAATTGAGCGCACGAGAAGCCAGGCCTCAAAACTGCCGATCACAGCACCCGCATCATGGCGATCTACTGCGATAGCTTGCCAATGCGGATCCGCAGGCGCATTGGTCGCCAAAACCCCGGCCAGCACATCCGAATGGCCATTGATCCCTTTGGTCGCTGAATGCATGACAATATCCGCTCCAAAATCCAAGGCGCGGGTCAAAATTGGCGTTGCAGCCGTAGCATCGACCACCAATCGCCCACCCACCGCATGGGTCGCTTGCGCCACAAGCGCAATATCCGTGGTCCGCAACCATGGGTTTGAAGGCGTCTCAATAAATACCAAATCGGGCTGATGATGCGCGCAGAGGCTCTGCGCCTGGACGGTATCACTCAAATCCGCCTCGATCAGGGTCACAGACCGGCGGGCACAAAACTCCCGCAACCACTTCGTCGTGCCCCAATAAATCTGCGACTGCACCAAGACCGTTGCCCCACTTCGCAAAGCGCGAAACACCGCTGCAATCGCGGCCATGCCATTGGGAAACAATAATGCGGCTTCGGCGTTGTCGAGTTGCGCCAAAAGTGCTTCGGCGATGCGGCACAGATCATTGTCATCACGGGCATAAATATTGCCGGTAGGATGCGGCTGATAGCTGCGGTCGCGTGCAAATGTGGTACTGGGCTGAATGGGAGGCACGACCCCGCCGCTGGCCGCGTCAATATATCCGCCCGCCTGCGCCGCGATGGTTGCCACTGATAGGCCACGTTTCACCATGGATTTTCCCCCTTTTGCCTCAGACTATAATGCGCGACCTTTAATGCGCGACGGCCCAATTTGGTCCCGATCCTGCCTCAACAATCAAAGGCACATCCAGCTTGACCACTGGCAAGCTGGCCCGTTCCATCACCTGTTTGGCAACTTCGATGAGCTCCTCGACCGCACAATCGTCAACTTCAAACAGCAATTCATCATGCACTTGCAACAACATTTTGGCTGGTACATGCGCAATCGCCTCGGGCATGCGCACCATCGCGCGGCGGATCACATCGGCCGCAGTGCCTTGAATCGGCGCATTGATCGCGGCGCGTTTGGCAAAACCTGCATGCGGGCCTTTCGCCCCAATTTCAGGCGTATGAATGCGCCGTCCAAACAAGGTTTGCACATAGCCATGTTCTTTGGCGAAAGCGACGGTATCGTCCATATAGGTTCGAATGCCTGGGAAGCGGGTGAAATATGTGTCGATAAACGCCTGGGCCTCCGCCCTTGGAATGCGCAAGTTGCGCGCAAGGCCAAAGCCAGAAATGCCATAAATCACTCCAAAGTTAATGGCCTTCGCCTTTCGGCGTATCTCAGAGGTCATCTGATCCAGCGGCACATCAAACATCTGACTGGCGGTCAATGCGTGAATATCAATGCCATCGGCAAAGGCCTGTTTCAGAGTTGGAATATCGGCAACATGAGCCAGAATGCGCAGCTCGATTTGTGAATAATCCAAAGCAACCAGGGTTTTGCCTGTCTCAGCCACAAAGGCTTCTCGAATTTTACGGCCCTCTTCTGTCCGAATTGGAATATTTTGCAAATTGGGATCGGTTGAGGCCAAACGCCCGGTGCTGGCACCGGCGATAGAATAGGACGTGTGCACGCGGCCGGTATCGGGATGAATATGGTCTTGCAGCGCGTCGGTATAAGTGGACTTCAGTTTGCTCAATTGACGCCAGTCCAAAACCCGCCCGGGCAATTCATGCTCCGTCGCCAGATCTTCCAACACATCAACCCCAGTGGCATAGGCGCCCGTTTTGCCCTTCTTGCCCCCCGGCAGCCCCATTTCATCAAAAAGCACTTCGCCAAGCTGTTTGGGAGATCCTACATTAAAGCTGCGCCCGGCCATTTCGTGAATTTCAGCCTCCAGCCCCGCCATTTTTTGCGCAAACCCATTCGACATGCGGCTCAAAACATCGCGGTCCACTTTGATCCCCTGCATCTCCATTTCCGCCAAAACCGGCACGAGAGGGCGTTCCAGGCTTTCATAGACCGCTGTCACCCGATTAAGATGCAATCGTGGCTTGAGATAGTGCCAGAGGCGCAGGGTGATATCAGCATCTTCGGCCGCATATCGGCGGGCTTCATCAATTGGCACGCGGTCAAAGGTTATCGCAGATTTTCCACTGCCCAGCAGTGTTTTGATCGAGATGGGCGCGTGATCGAGATAGCGCTCGCTTAATAGATCCATCCCATGATTGTGCAAACCGCCATTTTGTGCGTAGCTCATCAGCATTGTATCATCTATCGGTGCCACTTGAATGCCGACACGCGCCAAAATTTTGGCGTCATATTTCATATTCTGGCCGATTTTCAGAATGGTGGAATCTTCAAGCATAGGTTTGAGCATGGCCAGAGCCGTGTCGTGGTCCATCTGCCCCTCTGCCAAAGCATCGGTGCCGAAAAGATCGTCAGATTGCCCGGCGCGGTGCGTGAGCGGTAAATAGGCCGCTTCACCGGCTTGAACGCATAATGAGACACCAACCAGACCAGCGCGCATTTCATTCAATCCGGTTGTTTCCGTATCCACAGCCACATAGCCACGGGCATAAATCCGATCAATCCAAGTTTGTAACCCTGCCGCATCTGTGATGGTCTCATATTTTTCGGCATTAAAAGGCACCACCGCCGCCTCAGGAGCCTCGACTGGCGACTGCTGCACCTCCGGCTCGGCTATGACCGGGGCTTGAACCCCCAGCTTTTCAGCCAGTCTTTTGCTCAAAGTCCGGAATTCCATCTGAGCCACAAAGCCTAAGAGTTCCTGAGGATCAGGATCCCGCACTTCCAAATCCTCAATGGAGAAATCCAGCTCCATATTACATTCCAGCTGAACCAGCTGTTTGGACAGTTCAATCTGCGCCCGATTGTCGACCAGGCTTTCGCGGCGCTTGGGCTGTTTGATCTCTCCTGCCCGATCCAGAAGCTCTTCCAAAGATCCATATTCGTTGATCAATAAAGCTGCGGTTTTAATGCCAATGCCGGGCGCACCGGGCACGTTATCAACGCTGTCACCTGCCAAAGCCTGAACGTCAACCACGCGCTCGGGGGCGACACCAAATTTCTCAACAACGCCGTCGTAATCAATCACTTTATTTTTCATAGCATCGAGCATCACAACGCCACCACCAACCAACTGCATCAAGTCCTTATCAGAGCTTATGATGGTACAAGCGCCCCCAGCTTCGCGCGCGCGGCACGCCAATGTTGCGATGATATCATCCGCTTCAAAACCTTCGACCTCTTTACATGCCACATTGAATGCCCGCGTTGCGGTGCGGGTGAGTGGAAATTGGGGAATCAAATCTTCCGGCGTGGCGGATCGATTCGCCTTATATAAATCATACATGTCATTGCGAAATGTATTGCCAGAGTGATCGAAGATCACGGCCACATGGGTGGGGGCATCGGGGCCAATGTTGTTTTCCACATAGCGTTGCAGCATGTTGCAAAACCCAGCCACAGCACCGACCGGCAAACCATCCGATTTCCGCGTCAGCGGCGGCAATGCGTGATAGGCGCGAAAGATGAAGGCTGACCCGTCGATCAGATGCAAATGGTGTCCTTTACCGAATGCCATGGTGATGCTATCCTTAGATCATTGATTAGACTTGTTTGTGACATGAAAAATTTATACCTACCAGTGCTACTGGCTCTCAGTTACATGTTTGCAGCCGCAGCTGCGCCTGTTCCCGATGAAAACTGCGTCGATATCCCCGATAGCCGCGACAGTTGCTCGCCACTGTTGGCTTGTTTTGGCAATAGTGGTGAGTATTTTGCAGGCCGAGCCCTGGGTCGCGATAAAGGAACCTTGGCCGGAGTAACCAATTTTGGGGCGATTTGCACGGGCAGCTGGGTCTCTCGCAATTTTATCGGAACGGGCGAGGCCAATTTCGAATGCGACAATGGCCACTGGGGCAAAGTAATTTTTCACTATCATGACGATGAGAGCGGCACTGTCAAAGGATTCGGCCTCACCAACCATGGCGTGAGCATAAGAGCTTGGTCCGGCCACTATATCCAAGATTTTCTTGATGAGCAGAGCGGTCAAGTGAACAATAAGCTGATGTGCGGTGAGGTCGAAATCCCACTCAGCTAGGCGCGTTTTTAGACTTTGCCCTCAAAATCCTTATGCACCATTTTGGCGTCACAATAGGGGCATTCAACCCAGCCGTGCTCATTGGGGATCTGCAACCAAACGCGTGGGTGCCCCAAAGCGCCTTCACCACCATCACAGGCCACGCGATAAGCCTCTACAATTTTTGTCTCAGGTGCTTGAGTTGTCATTTTTTTGCCTTCTGGTTGCTGTTGGGCCTTGCTGCGCATATGTCGCTGGCTAAGATACCAAAACACGCGCAACCCACAAGCACTTTGAAAGGCCGACTATGTCACAAAATGCGATTGAGCTGCGTGGTTTGAAGAAAACCTATGTCGCGACCAAGAAAACTGAAGCTAAGACGGCCCTGTCTGGCATTGATCTGGATATCCCGCGGGGCGCGATCTTCGGGCTTTTAGGGCCCAATGGTGCGGGCAAATCGACCTTGATCAATATTCTGGCCGGTTTGGTGAAAAAATCCGCAGGCTCAGTCAATATCTGGGGCTTTGATCAGGATGAAAATCCGCGACAATCGCGCGCCGCGATTGGGGTGATGCCGCAAGAATTAAACCTCGATCCATTCTTCACGCCCGGAGCCTCGCTTGATATGCAGGCCGGCTTATATGGCGTACCAAAAGCGCTGCGCAGAACCGATGAAATCTTGCGGTTAATCGGATTGGAAGACAAAGCCAATGCCTATGCGCGCAGCCTTTCAGGCGGTATGCGCCGACGATTGCTTTTGGGCAAAGCGCTCGTCCATAGTCCGCAGATCTTGGTGCTCGATGAGCCGACAGCCGGGGTAGATATTGGTCTGCGCCAAATGCTTTGGGACAATGTGCGACAACTCAATGCCGACGGCATGACTGTAATTCTCACCACCCATTACCTCGAAGAGGCCCAAGAAATGTGCGATCAAATCGCCATTATTCACGAGGGTGCGCTGCGCGCCTTGGACACCACAGCCAACCTTCTGTCCAAACTGGACACAAAAACCTTGGTGGTTGAAACCGAATCCACCACGAAAATCAGCTTGCCGGCTGGGGTGACACAAAGCCAACGAACGGATGGGACCTTGGCCTTTTCCTATAGCCGCAGCTCCACCTCTTCCGGTGAAATATTAGACGCGCTGCGCCGCGCGGATGTCAAAATTCTGGATATCCAAACCGAACAGCCCGATCTCCAGGACGTCTTTTTGGAAATAACCAAACAGCCAGAGCTCCCCTAAGCTTCGCGCAACATTCGCCCAAGCGGCCGGCCCGCGACGAGATGCACATGCAAATGTGGCACCTCCTGCACCCCATGACGCCCTGAATTGGCCAAAAGACGGTAGCCATCACCTCCGCTGCCGGGATCAACCTTCAGAGCGGTTGCAACCTGACCGACTGCTCGGGTGAAATCAACAATCTCCTCGGCGCTGGCTGAATTGGCAAAATGATCAAAACACACATAAGCTCCCTTGGGGATCACCAAAATATGTTCTGGCGCCTGAGCCTGAATATCGCGAAAGGCGAGGCTATGCTCGGTCTCCAACACTGTGGTGCTGGGAATTTCCCCGCGTAATATCTTCGCGAAGATGTTTTGATCGTCATACTCATATGCCATCGACAGGCTCCTAATCCGAAAACAAATGGTCCGATGCCAGTATGGCACAAGCCTTTTCGGTAGAGATACCCAAAAACTCTGCCAATGGCACGGCATTTTCCTCAAGCGACGCCTCTTCGTACATCTGACAGCTTTGCGGGAATTGCGCATCAATCAATCGATGGTGCTCATGTCAAACGTCTTGGCGCAGCATCGGAAACAGGCGCTCAATAACTTCCGGCGGCGCCCCTTCCGCCACAAGTCTGATACGTTGCGCATGACCGAAGAGATAGGCCTCGTTAAACTGGCACACCATCAGCAAAGTTTTGACCTTGGCACTGTCTTGGTAAAGTTCCTGTATCAACTCCAGACTCGCGCTGTCAGTACAGATCAGCAAACGATCCGTCTGCTTTTGTTCGAACAGCATATGTAAAAACGACCTGGCATACCGGCGGCGCTTTGGCACACGGTTTTCGGTTCCACCTAAATTAAGCATGCCTGCGTCATGTTCATGAAAAAGATATTGGCAAGAGGCGACCTCTAACTCCGCACTAATCCGCTCAAGCAAGCGTTTCGCCACATGCCATTTCCTGCAAATTACCACCAACAGCTCACGGTTTCGACCGATATTTCCTTGAACCTCCCAAACCCGTCGCCCAAACCGCAGTCCCTCCCAGCCCTTGCCGGTCAGAAAGGTAAACAATTTCAGGCCTTCTTTGGAAATGTGAAACCTCCGGCCCATTTCAGCACAAAGGCGCCCCAATCGCTCTTTGAGCTCAAAGGCCTCAGGGCTTATTTTACGAGCAAAAAGGTAATCCTGGCTTAACAAAGGGTCACAGTGATCATTATAAAATATTGCCGGCATTCCATAATCAGTGAACATCAAAAATGTGAGTAGGCGGGTTTGAATTTTATTTGCTGGAACCAAATGCCGGACTAACGTTTGAAAAAATGTCTTATCCGGGATCCGAGTGGTTGAGCAAAACCGCACCACATCTCGGCGCTTTTTGACAAAGTCCAACATTTTTTCAATGGTCTGCCGGCACAAACCAATGGATCCAGATATTCATTGGTCAGCAACCTCGGGCCATGTCTCAACTTTTGTAGCCAACGGCGGCACCTATGATCACATCTTTTGGACCGAAAAATTCGATGACGGAATGCAAACGATTTTAGACGCCATTGAAACTCCCAATAAAGTCGACTTGAAGACCATTCCAAAGTTCAACGAAAGCGAAGGCCACGGCCCCAAACGCGCGCATCCGGTGGAAGAGTATTTTGACGATCTGTCGATGCATTTGGTATATGAGATGTTCAAACGTGATTTTGATCTGTTCAAATATAGTTTTGAAGATCCCACCAATAAGATGCCCATTGGCGAGATTGATCTTTCTGAAATTCACGCAAAATTGAGCGGAACCTAAACGCCAGTTTAAATAATGCCCTGCTTTCTGAGAATTTCAGCGATAGAACTGGCTGGGCGCGGACCGATATGGCTGATCACCTCTCCAGCGGCGATGCCACCAATCTTGCCGCAGGTCGGAAAATCAAACCCCTGTACCACCCCATAAAGAAAGCCAGCGGCAAATTGATCACCAGCGCCTGTGGCATCCACTGGGATCACCGGGATAACCGGCACATCCCATCGCTCATCTCCCTTGCATATCGACACGCCCTGCGCGGAGCGCGTGCACACAACCAAATCACAATCCGTAACCCCCATTTTGAGCGCTTGCGCCAAGTCATCAGTTCGATACAGCGATTTTAGCTCATCCTCATTGCATAGGAAAAAGTCCAACGGGCCGCACACCAACGCGCGAAAGTCATCGCGATGTCGATCCACACAAAATGGATCCGACAGCGAAATTCCAGCCCGCGCCCCAGATTGTCGCGCCAGCGATGCAGCCTTGCGAAACGCCTCCTTACCCGGAGCCTTATCAAACAGATACCCCTCAAGAAACAAAATTTCACAGTCGGCGAGCACTGAATCGGGCACATCTTCCGGTCCCAACTCTGATGAAATTCCAAGATAGGTATTCATCGAACGCTCACCATCGGGCGATACGAAAATCATGGAACGTGACGTTGGAAGATCGGCATTGCGCACCGGCGAGTTCGGAAAATCCGTGCCCTCTGTGTGCATGGCCAAAGCGTAGGAGAGACCCAAATCATCATCAGCAACCCGACCGATAAACGCCGTGCGAAGGCCCAAAGATCCCAGACCCGCAATCGTGTTGGCCACAGATCCACCAGGGGCATCTGTTCGACTGTCCATCGCCGCAAAGAGCGCTTCAGCGCGCGTCTGGTCAACCAACTGCATGATACCCTTTTCAACCCAGTGTTCAGCCAAAAATTCATCGCTACTGGTCGTAATAACGTCTGACACGGCATTTCCAATACCAACCACCTGATAGGCTTTGCTCACTGAGTTTTCTCCTCAAATTGGCATAAATCACTGATAATGCAGGCGCGGCATTTGGGGTTTCGCGCGACACAAATATAACGCCCATGCAATATCAACCAATGATGTGCATGCAACTGAAAATCCGCAGGCACATTGTCTTCAATCGCCCGTTCAACCTGATCAACCGTTTTGCCCGGCGCAATGCCCGCGCGGTTTCCCACCCGAAAAATATGCGTATCCACCGCCTGTGCCGGCTGCTGCCACCACATATTCAACACGACATTTGCAGTTTTACGTCCAACCCCTGGTAGGCTTTGCAGGGCGGCCCGTGAATTAGGCACCTCGCCCCCAAACTCTTCCACCAAAATCTGCGCCATCTTCATCACATTGCGGGCTTTGGTCTTATAAAGGCCGATGGTCTTAATATGGTCGATCAACCCCTCCTCACCGAAATCCAGCATTTTTTGAGGTGTATCTACGATTTTAAACAGGGCCTCTGTGGCTTTGTTGACGCCCTTATCTGTCGCCTGCGCCGAAAGAGCCACGGCCACCACGAGCGTGTAGGCGTTCACATGATTGAGCTCCCCCTTTGGTTCAGCTTCGCTATTTTCAAACCGCGAGAAGATTTCGCGCATAACCGGATAGGGGAGTTGTTTTGCCATGGCAGATCTATATGAAAAATTTGCGCAAAACTAAACCAAAATTTCTTGGCGTGTTTTTGCACATAATCCGCAATTTATGAGCGAAGCCTTGCCGCAACACAATTCCGTGAATTGCGCAAAGATGGAAATTCTCGCATAATAACATGCTGCAATAATTTGACCTGATATGAGGAACCCACCATGAAACTTTTATCTTCTGCACTCGTCGGATCCGCGTTGGTTGTTCTCACAGGATGCGTCACGCCAGAGAGCGCGGCCAATAGCAAACCAGGTGATAACACCACCGCAGGTACGATCATGGGCGGTATGATTGGCGCCATCGCTGGCATGGAGATGTCGAGCAAAGATGACCGCAAAAAGGGGGCAATTATTGGTGCTATTGTCGGCGCGACGGCCGGTAATGCAATTGGTCAAACTCTGGATCAACAAGCAGCTGATTTGCGCCGGGATCTGAACAATGATCAAGTCGACATTACAAACACTGGCTCCGAGCTCATCGTCACGATGCCACAGGATATTCTATTTGCCTTGGATAGCGCCGCTGTGCGCAGTGACTTGCGCCGCGACTTGGGCGTTGTGGCCGGCAATTTACAGGCCTATCCAGATTCCACCATCTTGATTGAAGGTCATACGGACAACACCGGGAGCGCCAACTACAACCAAGCGCTGTCGCAACGTCGTGCAAATGCAGTGGCGGACGTCTTGATGACCAATGGCGTGCCACCCGTACGCTTGCGCACATTTGGGCGCGGCGAGGGGGAACCCGTGGCCAGCAATCTCTCTGCCACCGGCCGTGCCCAGAACCGCCGGGTGGAAATTGTGATCCGACCAAACCTGTAACCTGGCCTCAAATCACGCGGCTGCGCGCCGCCGCCTGGCTGAAGTAACGCAACGCCGCTTCTCGCGATGACGGTTGCTTTCCGTAGACTGGTCATCTAATTTGACCAACCTATGGGGGATGCATGCCGTTTCAAAAAATTGATTCCGAAAAATTGTCAAAATCCGTTGTTCGGCAAGTTGAACAGCTTATCCTGCGCGGAATTTTGCGACCAGGTGAACGCTTGCCCTCAGAGCGAGAACTTGCGGAAAAGCTGGCTGTATCGCGCCCCTCGCTTCGGGAGGCCCTGAGTGAGTTACAGCAAGCTGGGCTTCTTACGGCGCGCGCAGGCGCAGGAATTTTCGTGGCAGAGGTTTTAGGCTCTGCCTTTTCCCCGGCGCTCATGCGGTTGTTTTCAACCCATGATGAAGCGGTTTACGACTATCTGGCATTTCGCAAAGATTTGGAAGGCCTGGCCGCAGAACGCGCCGCCCGCATCGGATCTGATACGGACCTCAAGGTCATCAACACCATTTACAAGAAAATGGAGGCGGCACAATCCAAGCGCTCATCAGACGAAGAGGCGCGATTAGATGCTCAGTTTCACATGTCGATCTGCGAAGCGGGGCATAATGTGGTGATGCTTCATATGATGCGCTCGATGTATGATCTGCTCCAGACCGGAGTGTTTTACAATCGCAAGGCAACATTTCGACAAAAGAGTGGCCGGTCGCAACTGCTGGAACAACATGGTGCAATCAATGATGCGATCCAATCACGCAACCCAGATGCAGCAAGGCAAGCGGTGCATCTCCACTTGGATTTCGTCAGTGGCGTTTTGAAAGAACAGGAGCGCGCCAACAAAAATGAAGAGGTCGCCAAGCTGCGCTTTTCTCATGCGCTAGACCGCTCCTAAAAGCCCCTCTTCCAAAAGAGCATACAGCGCAGATACCGCGCTGCACAAAAAAGCCCGAGGTTCGAACCCCGGGCTTTTTTTCAATTAACATAACCAGCTAGTTTAGCTTTGAGCCAGCCTGTTCAATGGCATCGTCAATCAAACCATTTCCATCGGCCTCAGTCATTTGATTTTCGATGATGCCACGGGCTGCAGCCACAGCCACAATTATCGCTTCGTCACGCACATCTTTGATCGCTGCGGCTTCAGCGGATGCAATTTGCTCCTCCGCAGCAACCATGCGGCGCGCAACAGAGTTTTTGATGTCAGCCTTGGCCTGCTCGGCCGCCGCAGCAGCCTCTACGCGCGCGGCCTCCACAATCCTGTCGGCTTGCGCTTGGACTTCAGCTTGCTTTTTCTCATAAGAGGCCAGCAGAGCCTTCGCCTCTTCATGCAGAGAACGGGCTTCTTCCAGCTCTGAGCGAATACCGTCCGCGCGGGCGTCCAAAATCTTGCCAAGCATTTTAGGCACACCAAGATACAGAACCAAAGCCACAAAGCCAATAAACGCTACTGTGACCACGAAGTCGGTATTATGGAGTGAGAAAAACGGTCCACTGGCAGCAAGCGCCGGTGAGGCCAAAACTGTCAACAATAGGACTGAGAGATATCTCATGTCTTAGCCTTTCATCCGTTCAGTCACGGCGGCTGTCACGGTTTTGGCATCTGCCTTACCGCCCAACGCTGCAACGATTTCTTTTGCGACTGCTTTGGCGACAACTTTCACATTAGCTTTCGCCGCGTTGCGAATTTCAGCCAGCTCTGCTGCCGCTTCTTTTGTCCGGCCAGAGATCTGAGCATCGGCCTTGGCCAATTCTTCGTCCAGCTGACCCTGAATCTCAGCGCGCATTAAGACGTTGATATTCTGGGCCTCAGCACGTGCATCAGCGAGCGCTTTTTCATAGGCCTCTTCAGCCGCAAGCGCTTGGCTCTTCAAGTCTTCCGCTTCAGCCAGATCATTCGTGATCGTGCCAGCGCGATCCGCCAAAGCACCACCGATACGCGGCAGGGCAATGCGCGACAAGATAAAGTAGATCACAACAAGCGTTATGATCAACCAAAAGATTTGGTTCGAGAAGGTCGAAAAATCTAGCTGTGGCATGCCTACTTTTGCAGCACCGCCCACGGCTTGACCCACATCTGTTGTCTGTGTTGCCATATTAATTCCTCCAATACCTGAGGGCGAACCAGGGCCTCAATGAGGCCCCAGAACCTTAGGGAAAGGAAAGATTATACTGCGAACATCAGCAGCAGAGCGACGAGGAATGAGAAAATCCCCAAAGCTTCTGCAAACGCAATACCAATGAACATCGTTGCAGTTTGGCCACCGGCGGCAGAAGGGTTGCGCAGTGCACCCGATATGAAGTTGCCAACAACATGACCAACACCAACGGCTGCACCGCCCATGCCAGTACATGCCAAGCCAGCACCAATGTAAGCACCCATTTGTACAATATCGCCCGTCATTTCATAGTCTCCTTGATTTCATTTAAAATAGATAAGTTGAAGCTCACGCTTTAGTGGTGCGGATGCAGTGCATCCCGCAAATACACACAGGTCAGAATTGCAAACACATATGCCTGGATGAAGGAAACAAGCACTTCTAGTGCATATATAGCTGTAATCGCCAGGATCGACAGCGGTGTCACTACCAGTCCAATACCCGTCGAAATAAGAACCAGAGGCGCAAACGCTGCGAACACTTTAATAACAGCGTGACCCGCCATCATGTTGCCAGCTAAACGAATGGAGTGACTTACAGGGCGCACGAAGTAAGAGATCACTTCAATCAGCGCCAGAATTGGGCGCAGGATGAGCGGCGCAGATGAAATCCAAAATACGCTGAGAAATCCAAAACCATTTTTTACAAACCCCAGAACGGTCACCGCTAGAAATACTGCCATAGCCATTACGGCTGTTACTGCAATGTGGCTTGTGGTGGTAAACGCCATCGGAAGAAGGCCGAGGAAGTTAGCAACGACAATGAACATGAACAGTGTCATTATGTACGGAAAGTATGCAACGCCATCTTTGCCGGTCACGTCTTCAACCATCTTGTAGATAAAGCCATATGCCAACTCTGCGATCGACTGACTGCGTGTTGGAACCAAAGCCCGGCCGCGGGCTCCCAAAACCAAAATTACAAAGATTACCAAAATTGAGAGACCCATCCACAGCGTCGCGTTGGTGATCGTAAACCATTCCACCGGGCCGGCACCAAACAATGGTGTTACCTGAAATTGATCCATGGGATGAAATACGAGGCCGGCTTCTGCTTCGCCATGTGTTTCTGTTGCCAAGGTCTTAACCCTCTTTTTCGTCTGCGGCTCGCGCCATGTGCATGTTTTGAACTTCCTGGGCCGTGCGCATCATCGTGCGCACACCGGCCACAAAGCCCAAACCTGTAAACAAGATCAGGAAAATTGGCAGTGTGCCAATCAGCCAGTCCAGGCCGTACCCAATCCCAAATCCAATGACGATACCCGCCACCAATTCTATCACCATACGCCACGCCATATTGGCCATTGTATAGTGTTCCTCTTTTGCAGGTTTCGGTGCCGTCGCAGCCTTCATCCTCGCAATGCGATTCTCGAGCTCTGTGAGCTTCTGCGGATCTGGCGTCGGCACATAAACCCCCTGTGTAAGAGTGTTGCGCAGGGCTTAGTCGCCTCTGCCGGCAGAGTCAATTCCAGTTTGCAGGCCAGATCTTCATTTAAGTTATTGTTTTAATTTTTTTTAAAAAATTTCACTCCTATCACCAATGACAAGGCAGGCCCAAAGCGGGCAAATCGCATCAAAAAGGATATTCAACCATTCGGTTGACGATCGCAGCGCTTTGGGTATCAGTTAGGTAATGGCCGCCTCTCTTGATCTCATCTTCTCCGCCCTCTCCGACCCCACAAGACGGCAGATCCTCACCTTGTTGCTAGAAGATGACATGGCTGTGACAGATGTGGCGGAACCTTTTGAGATGTCTTTGGCGGCGATCTCCAAACATTTAAGTGTGCTAAGCAACGCCGGACTGATCCAACAAGAGCGCCGCGGCCGAGTGAAATGGTGCAAAGTCGATCCCGATGCCATGCAAGCCGCCTGGGCCTGGATGCAAGGATTCGGTCATTTTAATCCGCTCGATCTTGACGGGCTGGAGGCCCATATCGAAAAGACGCTCCAGAACTCATAATCCCCACGGCATCTCGGCACATCCCCAAGCACCAAAACTATAAATAACCAAGCCGCTGGTGACCCAGGCAGGATTCGAACCTGCAACCTGCCCCTTAGGAGGGGGCTGCTCTATCCAGTTGAGCCACTGAGTCATTGATAAGGCTTGATTACTATAGTTATTAGACAGTGAATAGGTCCGACTTAATTAACATCCGACGTATATTTTCTTTTTCTTTAATGATTTCACTAAAAGCTTTGCCTTTACTTTTTGCCAGTGTATCCAACTCATCCCAGCAATTTATGCATATTTCATATATTCTATTTTCAACTTTTAATCTGGTGGTCACGATTGGCTCATCAAATTTTGGATGTGGGTTTTTCTTTCTATCACAAAAATGA
>NYTV01000007.1 GCA_002683685.1 Paracoccaceae bacterium | reverse complement strand
CACCTACGCAGAGGATGCGGCTGTCGGGAATGTCTTTGTCCAAAGCCTCGAGCCGCCTGCGGGCCAAATCATAGATCGGGGGATGCGGCTTGCCGAAGTAGAGGCTCTCGCCGCCCATCTCCGTATAGAGTTTAGCCAAAGCTCCGGCACACCATTCGCGGGTTTCGCCGCGGTCCACGACGATATCGGGGTTGGCGCAGAGCAGTTTCAGGCCGCGGGCCTTTGCCTGCAAGAAACGCGCCCGCATCTCGTCTGGATCGGCCAAGGGGTCAAACGGCCCGCAGCAGACGATCCCCTCGGCCTGCTCCAAAGCCACTTGCGAAATCACCACGGGGTTTTCAATCAGTTCCAGCGGGGTGAAAAAATCCTGATCATGTGACTGGCCAATAAAATAAACCTTCTCGCCGACCGCACCGCGCAACATCGCAGCGCGGGCGCTGTCACCGGAGGTCGCAATGCCGTCATAAGCATCGCTTGGAACGCCGAGCCGCTCCAACTGCCGGCGTACCGGAGCATGCGGGCGCGGCGCGTTGGTCACCATCATCACCGTGCCGCCCTTTGCGCGGAAGGCTTGCAGTGCCGCCACCGCCTCCGCAAAAGGTGTTAGCCCATCATGAACGCAGCCCCAGAGGTCACAAAATAGAGCATCATAGGATTCGGAAATCTCCGAAAGGGACGTGATAATTCGTGTCATGAGGGGCCTTTGGTTCAATTAAAGTTTAAGGTTGGGTATGATCTGCTTTTTGCGGCTCATTATTCCGGGCAAGACCACAGAATCGCCCGTGACCGTGGCACCAAAAGATTTTTCTGCCAAAGTTTGCGCCGTGGCATCGGGGATCAACATTGTGGCTTCCTCATTCAAAATGTCGACCACAAAGAGCAATACATGATCTACCCCGTCTTCCTGCGCCACAGATGGCATAGCTTCCATGAGGCTTGCTTTGCGGTCCAGGACCGTCGTGGGGGAGGTGGTTTCCAAAACAGAGACGCGGAATTTCGTGCCGCTGACGGTATATTCTTTGCTGTCCATACGCAAAAGCTCCGCATCTGAGAAGGCAGAGACATCAGATTTTGCAGCGAACATGTCAGCGGCGTAATCTGCAAGCGACAGATTCAAATCAGCGGCCAGACTTTTTGCCAGGGCTTTGTCCTGCGCCGTTGTTGTCGGGCTGCGGAAGGCCAGGGTGTCAGACAAAATACAAGATAACATCACCCCTTTGATGGGCTTGGGCATCTGCGCTGCATCATCCCCCATGAGATCATGCATGATCGTCGCGGTGCAGGCCAGGGGGCGGATGGTAATTGAAATTGGCCCTTGTGTTTCGAGACCGCTGACAAGCTTGTGATGATCAATGATGGCTAAAATATCGGCTTGATTGATACTGTTGGGCAATTCGGCGGGATTGTTGGTATCCACGATAACCACCGGCGCATTGCTCTGCACATCCGCAATAATTTCGGGCGTCTCAAAGCCCCAGCGCTGCGTGACAAAGGCGGCTTCGGTATTGGGCGAACCGAGTAGAACCGCCTGGGCGGCTTGGCCCTTTATCTCATTGAGATACCACGCCCAAATGATGGCGCTTCCGGTACTGTCTGTGTCGGGGGCTTTGTGGCCAAATACTTTGATCATAAAATAATCCTCGGGCGGTCGGTGAATTTGGGTTCTTATAGGCGGCGAAATAGGGATTGTCACCCGGCTAAGGTTGGACCTTTCCGCGCAATTGCTGCATGAAGGATCTATGAAGGAAAGCGATCTATACGCGCCCATAAAAGCGCATTTTGAAGCCCAGGGTTATGAGGTGAAGGGCGAGGTGGGCGCCGCAGACGTCATGGCGCGTCGCGGCGCAGATCCTGCGGTGATCATTGAGTTGAAACTCGCCTTTTCTCTCACATTGTTTCACCAGGCTTTGGAGCGCTTGAAACTTGTAGATGATGTTTATATCGCGGTGCTGCGGCCCGAGGGTAAGGCAGGGATGAAGCGTTTGAAAGCTAATGTGACGCTCTGCCGACGCCTGGGCCTTGGGCTTTTGACGGTGCGGCCACGCGATCTTTTCGTAGAGCTGCATTGCGCGCCCGGACCCTACGCCCCGCGCAAGAACCTTCGTAAAGCCAAGAGGATCATCAAGGCGTTTGACCGGCTGGAAGGAGATCCGAACGACGGAGGGGCGACGCGGCATGGGCTGTTGACGGGATATCGGCAAGATGCGCTGAAATGCGCCACCTATCTGGCGCATGCGGGACCGGAAAAAGGGGCCATCGTCGCAAAGGCCGCCGGCGTGCCCTCAGCAACGACATTGATGCGCAACAATGTTTATGGATGGTTTGAGAAGGTTGAGACAGGAGTTTATGCATTGACCGCTGCGGGCCGCAAAGGTCTTGAAGATTGGTCTTAAAGCGCCTCGTGACAGATTTATTTTTCCACTACAAACCCGCCGTGCAGAAAAGCGGTGTTGCCGCTGCTGTCGGTTCCCGCACCATCGAAGCTGCCCGCAAGGGTCGTGCCGGCTTGGCCAAAAAAATCACCCTCAATGCGCATAGACCCGAAGCGCGTGCCATGGCTTGGGATCTGGTTGAATCGCGCGGTGCCGGCGGTGGTCTCAAAGGTGTTTCCTGTTATGGAGGTGCTGGGCAGGGTGACTGTCAAAATGGCCGATCTTTGGGTGAATTGCGTGTCGCTAGATTGGGTATAGACCATGGATCCTGAAACGGTGTTGGCGGTGAAATCCACATTAAAATCTCCAGTGCCAGAAAATTCGCCGACTTGGGTGGAAGGGTTGATCGAAGGCTGTAGGACGGCATTGACCGTCCCCTTACACAGAGCACTGCCTGAGGCAGGCATTGCTGTGGGGTCGGTATTGGGTCCGATGGCGCTGTAGGTTGTGTCCACTGGGCCTGAGCTGGTGAGCTCAATGGCCATGACCAAAGCGGCCTCCTTTTCGACCATAAAGGCCAAAACCTTTGGGTGCCCGCCGGAAGTTGGTTCAAAGACAGAACCCCCATCCCCGTTGAACAGGCTGTACTGGTGACCCTGGCAGTCCAAAGTGAACATGGTGGCGCTGGTGAAGGTGATTTGCATGGGGGTTTTTGAAACCATTACATACTAAATGCCGCGGCTGGTGGGCGTTCCACGCAGAGATTGATCATTTGCCAGCTCATAGGTCTCACCAAAGCGGACCTGAGCCCCTGCACTGGCATAGCCAGACGCCGCCAGCGCCGCGCGCCCGTTCGCAGCAGGAGGAGGCGTAGGTGTGGTGGGGGTCGTGGGGGGGGGTGGTTGCGCCCCCTGAATCTGCTCCACCCCCACGACAGGCGCTTGTGAATAAACATACCAGCACCCAGGTCAGGCCTTGTTTCATAATTCACTCTCCCTTTTCTGCGGCCAAAGACGGCAGAAAAGGCTAATTTTTTGTTAAGTTATGGCGGAGTTATGCGTTGCATTTGAGGGATGTTTTACCAATTCCACAAGGGCCGCTGCGTTAGAGTTCAAATAAACTAGGCGCGTGGCGCGACAGGCGTTTGGCGCCATGAGCGGTCACCTCTACCGAATGGCCAAGACACATGGCCAGACCCGCGTCGCTGTCCATCAAGATCATATGTAAAAAGAACACTTGGCTTTCGCGCATCAACGTTGGGTTGCCCTCATAGAACATTGGGAAATCAACCCAAATCGGGTTGTAAATCGCCCCCATCGCATAGCCGCAGGCATTCAGGCGCGCATGCCCCAGACTGGCTTTGTCAAACACCCGCGCATGGGCCGCGAATACCTCACCCATGGGTTGGCCGGGCTTGATCGCCGCCTCGCAGGCTTCTAGCGCGTCGCGGGCGACGCTGTGCATGCGGCGTTGGGCGGCGGTGGCCTTGCCAATGACCAAAGTCTGCATCATGGCTGCGTGATAACGCGCATACGCGCCCGACCATTCAAGTGTCAGCTGGTCTTGCGCATCAAGATGGCGGCGACCGGAGGCGTAGCGGCAAAGCAAGGCGCGCTCGGCGGAGCCAATGATGAATTCATTACCCGCATAATCGCCGCCTCCACGGAATACCGCGCCTTGCATATCGGCCAATATATCTCCCTCAAAGGCACCGGCGCGGGTGCTGGCCAATGCCGCGTCCAGGGCATCATCAGAGAGGGCCGCTGCCCTGCGGTGCATGTCCAATTCCGCAGGTGACTTATCTTGTCGCAGATCCGAGATAATCCCATCGCCGCGCTGCAAGCTCAGGTCAAAAGCGGCAATGACGGACTGCCCATTGGCGAAGGTCAGGCCGGGGGTTTCGGTCTCTATTGCGATTTTACCGCGATAGCCCAGGGCGTTAACCAAATCCGCCAGAGTGCTGGCCGGAGATACGCCTTCAATATCTTTCCAAATGTGGATCTGCGCATCACTGAGGGTTGAGGTCTGCTGGGCTTGGCGCAGATCTGGCGCGCGCGTGAGCAAGTTGAGCCGCCCATCCGCTCCCAAAATGAGGCATTGGAACATTGCAAAGCCAAAAGTGTCATAGCCACAAATCCAATATTGGCTTTCGGGCGCGAAGAGCAGCAAGGCCTCCAGGTCCCGCGCCTGAAGCGCGGCGGCGGCTTTGGACAGCCTTCTCGCATATTCTGAATCTGAAAAATGAAACGGCATCCTGAACTCCCTTTGAGCGCAGGATGCCGAACGCTTTTGCCTGCGGCAAGCGGAGATTTGTTACAGCGGAAATGACTGCTGTGGTGCCGAGATATTAGTGCGTCCAATAGTGTCCAATGGCCACACCAGGCGCGCCGTTTTCGGTGTAATCCGCGCTCAGAACGCCGGCGAGAACTTCGCTGTTATCCCCATAAAATGTACCTTTGATGGTCTAATTATGAACAGCATAGGTGTTATCGCCGGGGTTGTTAACCGTCACCGTCGGTTGAGCCGAAAACCCATTGCCGGAAATAGCGGTCGTTGGAATGGTGAGTGTGCCTGCTGTCATTTTGGTATGGTCTGCGGCCTCGCTGATTTTCATTTAGCCGCCGACCGTTTGATTGGCAAAGTTAACGGACAAGCTGGCATCAAGCTTGCGCCACTCGCGTTCGGTTGGCTTTTGCAACGATAGGCGGCCGCTGCCTGTATAAGTTGCGGTGCTGGTTGCCGCGGCCACGGTCGCGTTGGCTGTCTCATAGCCATAGATAAGCGGTACACTCCAAACGGTGTAAGATGAATTGCGGCCTTTGATCTCAAGGTGGTCATAGGAGGCGACCCAAGAGCCGCCGTCGCTGCCGGTTTCTTTAGGTTTCAGGAAGATGTCCTTGCTATTTACGCGCCCAGAATAATGGCTCTCCTTGGCATCCCATGTCAAAGTTCCCGCTTTGCCATAGATCTCAGCGTCGAAAGTAAAATCTTTTCGATTGTTGGAGGTGGATGCGCTTAACGGATTCACCTTTACGTTGATTACCTCATTCTTAATCAAGGAGACCTTCCCGTTTTGTACCAGGGTTATCGGGTTGTTGCCGGTGTTAAAGGTGCCGGTTGAGGCCAAGCTAACATCGGAGGTTGCAATCTGGGCAGCGGCGGTTGTTGTGCCAGTGGTTTCTTCGGCACTGCTACAGGCCATGAGTGCGGCGGCAAAGGGAATCGTCCACAAAAGTTTATAAGTCATTCAATAGCTACGTTAAAAATTTATTAATTTTTTCTTATGTTTTTTGGTGAAATTCAAGTCAATTTTGCAGCAGATTTCATCCTGTAGTGGTATGCGTGGTGCAGTAAAATTTTTTTAACCTGGCCGTTGACACCGTCAGTCAGACTCCTTATCTCCCGGTCGTTATCACTCGGAGTGCCCGAGTGCTAATTCAAGTTCAACCTTGAGCCAGCTAGGAGTTACTAAAGATGGCATTTACCCCTCTGCACGACCGCGTTCTTGTCGAACGCGTTGAAGGCGAAGAAAAAACTGCGGGTGGTTTGATCATCCCAGACAACGCAAAAGAAAAGCCAGCCGAAGGCGTGATAGTCGCCGTGGGCGCAGGTTTGCGTGACGATGATGGCGATCGCATCGCTTTGGACGTCAAACAAGGTGACAAAGTTCTGTTCGGAAAATGGTCCGGCACAGAAGTGTCCGTTGACGGCAAAGATCTGCTGATCATGAAAGAGAGCGATATCCTGGGCGTGATCTCCTAAGATCCCCAAGGATTAGTTTTTAAATTGAAATTTTAAGACGAGGATCTGCAAAATGGCAGCAAAAGACGTCCAATTTGGCACAGATGCACGCAACCGTATGTTGAACGGTGTGAACATCCTGGCCGATGCAGTAAAAGTGACATTGGGCCCGAAAGGCCGTAATGTTGTTCTGGATAAATCTTTCGGCGCACCGCGTATCACGAAAGATGGTGTTTCAGTGGCAAAAGAGATCGAACTGGAAGATAAGTTCGAGAACATGGGTGCGCAGATGGTCAAAGAAGTGGCCTCACGCACCAATGATGAAGCTGGCGACGGCACGACCACCGCGACTGTTTTGGCGCAAGCCATCGTGCGCGAAGGTATGAAATCCGTAGCCGCAGGCATGAACCCGATGGATCTGAAGCGTGGTATCAACGCGGCCACAACCGCTGTTGTTGACTCGATAAAAGCCGCTTCACGTCCCGTAACTGATAGCGCAGAAGTTGCGCAAGTGGGCACAATCTCCGCCAATGGCGAAGCCGATATTGGGCAGCAAATCGCAGATGCGATGCAGCGTGTTGGCAATGAAGGCGTCATCACGGTTGAAGAAAACAAAGGTCTGGAAACAGAGACAGTTGTTGTCGAAGGCATGCAGTTTGACCGCGGTTACCTGTCGCCTTACTTTGTCACCAACCCTGACAAAATGACAACCGAGCTGGAAGATGCGATCATCTTGCTGCATGAAAAGAAGCTCTCTTCTTTGCAGCCAATGGTGCCTTTGCTCGAGCAAGTGATCCAGTCTGGCAAGCCTTTGTTGATTGTTGCGGAAGATGTTGAGGGCGAAGCCCTGGCAACTTTGGTTGTGAATAAATTGCGCGGCGGCTTGAAGATCGCAGCGGTGAAAGCTCCTGGTTTCGGCGATCGCCGAAAAGCCATGTTGCAAGACCTTGCAATTCTGACGGGCGGCCAAGTGATCTCTGAAGATCTTGGTATGAAGCTTGAATCTGTCACAATGGACATGCTGGGCTCTGCCAAGCGCGTTTCAATCACCAAAGACGAAACAACCATCGTAGACGGTTTGGGCGAAAAAGCCGAAATTGAAGCGCGTGTTGCACAGATCCGCGGTCAAATCGAAGAAACAACGTCTGATTACGACCGTGAAAAACTGCAAGAGCGTGTTGCCAAATTGGCAGGCGGTGTTGCTGTGATCCGTGTGGGTGGCATGACTGAAGTTGAAGTGAAAGAACGCAAGGATCGCGTTGACGATGCTTTGAACGCGACCCGTGCGGCCGTGCAAGAAGGAGTTGTTGTCGGCGGTGGTGTTGCTTTGGTGCAGGCTGGTAAAGTATTGGCCGACCTCGAAGGCTCCAACCCTGACCAAACTGCAGGCATCAAAATCGTTGCTCGTGCCATCGAAGCGCCTCTGCGTCAAATCGCAGAAAATGCGGGTGTTGATGGTGCGGTTGTGGCCGGCAAAGTGCGTGAAAGTTCGGATCTGTCGTTCGGTTTCAATGCGCAAACCGAAGAATATGGTGATCTGTTCACATTCGGTGTGATTGATCCGGCCAAAGTTGTGCGTACGGCTCTGGAAGATGCAGCCTCTGTTGCGGGTCTGTTGATCACAACCGAAGCCATGGTCGCAGATAAGCCAGAAAAAGCCGGCGCTGCTGGTGGTGGCATGCCTGATATGGGCGGCATGGGCGGCATGGGCGGCATGATGTAAATCAGCCGGTCCTTTACGACCTGTTTTTAGAAAAGGCCCGCGCTTGTCGTGGGCCTTTTTGTTGGAGCGGCTCTTTAAAAACTAGGTCGTGACGCCTATTTCTGCCTTATGTTCAAATCTCTCTTAATCTGCTTTGGCCTGTTGCTGCCCAATTGGGGCTTGGCGCAAGACTGTGTGGTTTTGCTGCATGGGCTGGCGCGCAGCGAAGCCTCTTTTGCTTTGATGGCGCGGAGCCTGCGGGGGCAGGGATATCGCGTGGTGAACCCGGAATTTTCCACACGCGGCAAGCCGATTGAGGCATTGGTCAGTGAAACTCTGCCGAAGGCTGTGGCAAGCTGTGGCGCGCGGCGGCTCCATTTTGTGACCCATTCTTTGGGGGGTATTATGGTACGGGCCTATCTGGCCTGGGCTAAACTCAAAAACTTAGGTCATGTGGTGATGCTGGGCCCGCCGAACAGGGGCTCGGAGGTGGTGGATGCGATGCAGATGCTCGCGGCCTTTGATTGGGTCAATGGGCCGGCGGGGCGGCAATTGGGCACGGATCCCAGCAGCTTTCCAAACCGCTTGCCAAAGGTCAATTTCTCATTGGGCGTCATTGCCGGCACGGTCAGTTTCAACCCTTTGTATTCCAAGTTCATTGACGGGCCGGATGATGGGAAAGTTTCCGTCGAGAGCACGCGTGTGGACGGGATGCGCGATCATTTGATATTGCCGGTGTCTCACAGCTTTATGATGAACAATCCATTGGTCATTGCGCAAGTGTCTCACTATCTCAAGACAGGGGATTTTGACGCCAACCTCACGCTGCGTGAGGTGAGCTTGGATGCAATTCTCAAGGTATTGAGGCTCGGCTCAGGCAGTTCGCATCGTCCTTGAGATATCGCCTGGCTCCCTGGCTGGGGCGCTATATGCGAAAGTTGACATGACCCATTTTGCGGCCAGGTTTGATCTCGGATTTTCCATATAAATGCAATGCCGCATTGGTTTCGCGAAGCTCCGGAACGCGTTCCATATCGGCGCCAATCAGATTTTCCATCCGTATATCGCTGTGGCGGCTGCCATCGCCCAAGGGCCAGCCTACAACGGCACGAATATGTTGCTCAAATTGGCAAATATCGCACCCGTTTTGTGTCCAATGACCAGAGTTGTGCACGCGCGGGGCAATCTCATTTACGATCAGCCCGTCGGCGGTTACAAACAGCTCGACGCCCATCACACCGACATAATCCAATGCATTTAGGATTTGCCCCGCCAATAAAACCGCATCCATGCGCTGCGCGGCGCTCAAGGTGGCCGGTACTGTCGTGCTGTGCAAAATCCCCTCGCAGTGCACATTCTCACCCGGATCATAGCAGGCGACCTGCCCATCACTGGTGCGCGCGGCGATGACTGAAACCTCATGACTGAAATTGATAAAGCCTTCCAAAACGGAGGGCGCGCCTTGCATGGCCTGCCATGCCTTTTTCATATCCGAAACATTTTTGAGTCGATCTTGCCCCTTGCCGTCATAGCCCATGCGGCGCGTCTTCAAAATAGACGGGGTGCCGATAGACTGGGCGGCCGCTTCGGCTTCAGCGGCACTTGTGACATTGGCATAGGGCGCCACTTTTAGACCAAGCCCGGTGAGAAATTCTTTCTCGGACAGGCGGTCTTGCGAGATTGCCAAGGCTTGGCGGCCGGGATGAATGGGGCGGATTTGTTCGAGAATATCGAGCGCTGAGGTCGGAATATTCTCAAATTCATAGGTAATCACATCCACCGATTGGGCAAAACGGTGCAGCGCGGCTTCATCTTCATAAGAGGCGGTGGTGACCTGATCGGCCACTTGACCGGCTGGAGGATTGGCACCGGGCTCAAAAATATGGGCCTTTAGTCCCAAACGGCTGGCTGCCACAGCGAGCATACGACCCAATTGGCCGCCACCCAAAATTCCAATGTTGGCGCCTTGGGGCAGGGGGTTACTCATCAACTGGCTCCTGGGGAATAGAGGCGGATAGGGCCGCGCGCCAGGCATCAAGCCGTGCGGCGGTATCGGGATCTTGCGTGGCCAAAATGCCAGCGGCCATCAGCCCAGCATTTGCCGCTCCTGTCGGCCCTATCGCCATGGTTGCTACGGGATAGCCCTTTGGCATCTGAAGGATGGAATAGAGGCTGTCGACCCCTGAGAGAGCTTTGGTTTGCACCGGCACGCCCACAACTGGGATGCGGGTTTTGGAGGCCATCATGCCAGGCAAATGTGCGGCCCCGCCTGCGCCAGCGATAATCACCTTCAAACCCCGCTCCGCCGCGTTTGTACCATAATCCCATAGGCGATCGGGTGTTCTATGAGCAGAGACGATTTTACGTTCATAAGCTATGTTCAAGGCGTCGAGAATTTCGGCGGTGTGTTTCATTGTTGGCCAATCCGATTGGCTGCCCATTATAATTCCAACATGCACCATTTGTATGTTCCATATGTAGCGCCAAGAGAAAGGTCGGGTTAACCCATTGCTGGGGATTAGGCAATAATATCGGGGGTAAGTTCATCCTCAAGCCTGGCGATTTGATCCTTGAGGTGGAGTTTTTTCTGTTTCAGGCGTTTCACCGCCAGCTGATCACCGGCGCGGTCCACCAAAGCAGAGATGGCCAGGTCGAGATCGCGGTGCTCCTGGCGGAGCACGGCAAGTTGAATGGTCATTACCTCTTTCGGATTGAGCTGTTGACTGCCTGCCATGGGAGACCTCGTGAGTTTCTACTCTTCGCTTAAAGGTTTTTAAACCAATTGAGAAGCAGGCTCTTGCGCAATTGTACCACCAGCCCCATATCTAACGTAACGCGATTGCCTTTTGAGGGATCTGCTGTTCTGTCGCTTTTTTAAAGGACTAAGATATGTCTAAACTGACTCTTGGAACCCACCCTTTCTTGTTAGGGTTTGATCAGCTTGAACGCTTGGTTGAGCGTACGGCCAAAACCGGCAATGAAGGCTACCCGCCCTATAACATCGAACAGACTTCAGACAATTCATATCGCATCACATTGGCTGTGGCTGGCTTTGCGGAAGGTGACCTGACAATCACTGTGGAGAACCGTCAATTGGTGGTCCTGGGCCGGCAAGGTGAAGAGATCGGCGAGCGGGTTTATCTGCACCGCGGCATCGCAGCCCGGCAGTTTCAGCGCACCTTCGTTTTGGCAGATAGCGTCGATGTGGGGGCTGCGATTATGGAGCACGGGCTGTTGCATATCGACTTAAAGCGCGCTTTACCTGAGACTGTGATTCAGAAGATTGAGATCAAAAAAGGATAGTGAGATGAAAGATCAATTCGGCGTTTTAGAAGATCGCATTGTTTATCTCAAACCAATTGATAAGGCAGATCTTCCCGAGGAAATTTTTGAGCAAACCGGTGATATTGAGCAGCTTTGGTCAGTGCATAACTCCGAAGGTGAGCAATTGGCATTGGTTGGGGATTTGGCGCAAGCCTACGATATGGCGCGCGAGTTTCGTTACTCCCCGATGACGTTACATTAGCTCACCAAAGCTCTTTATTATTACGCTCCGGGGTAAAAGGGGCCCGGCGCAAAAAACTCCCTTTGATTTCGGGAATTTCTGCTTCCAACGGCCTTATAACCAGGAGCCCTATGCGCCTATGAGACCCATGCTCTCAAGTTTGAGCAAGACCTGATGGGCACAATTGTCGACTTCGACATTCTCAGTCTCAATCTTCAATTCTGGTGCGCTGGGCACATCATAGGGATCTGAAATGCCGGTGAACTCTTTGAGTTTTCCTGCACGGGCCAATTTGTAAAGGCCTTTGCGGTCGCGGCGCTCGCATTCTTCGATGGAGGTGGCAACATGTACTTCCACAAAGGCACCAAAAGCCCTCACGTCTTCGCGCACAGCCTGCCGGGTGATGGCATAGGGAGCGATGGGCGCGCAGATGGCGATGCCACCATTTTTGGTGATTTCCGAGGCCACATAGCCGATCCGGCGAATGTTCAAGTCGCGATGCTCTTTGGAAAATCCTAGCTCTGACGATAGGTGCTTGCGCACAATATCCCCGTCAAGCAATGTCACCGGCCTCCCGCCCATCTCCATGAGCTTCACCATCAAAGCATTTGCAATTGTTGATTTTCCTGACCCAGAGAATCCCGTAAAGAAGACGGTGAAACCCTGTTGCGCCCGCGGTGGTCGTGATTTGCGCAATTCGGCGACCACCTGCGGAAAGCTGAACCATTCGGGGATGTCCAAACCCTCTGAGAGACGCCGTCGCAGCTCTGTGCCGGAGATATTCAGCACCGTGCACCCGTCTTCAACTTCATCGGCGGGCTCATATTGCGCGCGGTCCTGGACATAGACCATATGTTTGAAATCCACCATCGCAAGCCCAATTTCTGCTTCGTATTTGCGAAACAGCTCTTGCGCCTCATAGGGGCCGTAGAAATCTTCCCCAGCCGAATTTTTCCCTGGCCCTGCATGGTCGCGACCAACGATGAAATGGGTACTACCNTGGTTGGCGCGAATGAGCCCGTGCCACACNGCCTCGCGCGGCCCGCCCATGCGCATCGCNANATTGAGCANNGACATNGCCGTGGTNGNNGATGGGTATTGATCGAGCACCGCCTCATAGCANCGCACGCGGGTGAAGTGATCTATGTCTCCCGGTTTGGTCATGCCGACTACTGGGTGAATGAGCAGATTGGCCTGGGCCTCTTTCGCGGCGCGGAAGGTCAACTCCTGATGGGCGCGGTGGAGCGGGTTGCGGGTTTGAAAGGCCACCACGCGGCGCCAACCCATTTTGCGAAAATAGGCGCGCAGCTCGTTGGGCGTGTTGCGCCGGCCGCGAAAGTCGTAATGGACAGGCGGCTGAATGCCCGTCACTGGTCCACCGAGATAGACCGCTCCGGCGGTATTATGAAGATAATTCACCGCAGGATGGGCCGTATCGTTGGCGCCAAACACCTGTTCGGCCTCGTGGGCTTTGTCGGGTGTCCAGCTGTCTGTTACGGTCATGGTCGCGAGAATGACGCCCTCCGGGTCACGCAAAGCGATATCTTGGCCCAGCTCGAGGGTGCCGGCAAATTCGGCATTTACATCCAGAGTGATCGGCATGGGCCAAAGTGCGCCATCGCTCAAACGCATATGCGCCACCACGCTGTCATAATCCGCCTGCCCCAAAAATCCTTTCAAGGGATTGAACCCGCCATTCAGCAGCAATTCCAAATCGCAGACCTGCCGCGCCGTCAAATCCCATGAGGCGAGCTCTGCCGCTTTGAGCTTTAACTTCTGCGCGCTGTCATAGCTGACGTATAATTCGGGGATCGGCGTTAAATTATTTTGAATCATTGCTATCTCGATAAGGTCGCTTTGCGCATGAGCCGCGCCATTTTCGGTGACAAAGCCGCTTGCGATGATGATGGATGTAGCAGAGAGGCCCGCGCTGCCGGCTTGGGGTTGATGGAACGCTATTTTAAGTTAGCGGAGGTTGTCTAGAGGATTAAACGAATTTGTAAATTAATAAATCAGATTATTTTTTGAGGTGAATTTATTGATATTGCAACGAATGAGTTCCGCATCTGTTGCGGGGCGATTTTGGCTTTGAGCAATATCTGTCGCGCTCAAAGCCAAAGCGCTACTCCTGGCCGGCCAAAAACCGCTCGGCTTCAAGCGCTGCCATACAGCCCATTCCGGCGCTTGTGACGGCTTGGCGGTATTTGTGATCGGTCAGATCGCCGGCGGCAAACACACCGGCAATGGATGTTGCCGTGCTGTCGGGTTGGGTCACCACATATCCGCCCATGTGAGTCTCCAATACGTCTTTGACCAGCTCATTGGCGGGCGCATGGCCGATGGCCACAAAGACGCCTTTGCAGGGTATATCAGTGATTTCTCCGGTTTTGGTGTGTTTTGCTCTCACACCTTCCACGCCCAAAGGCATATCCGTACCGTAGACTTCATCTATCTCATGGAACCACATAGGCACGATTTTTTCATTCTTCAGCAAACGGTCGATCAAGATCTTCTCGGCGCGCAACTCATTGCGCCGGTGAATCAAAGTGACTTTCGAAGCGAAGTTGGTCAGAAACAAAGCCTCCTCCACTGCGGTATTGCCGCCGCCAACCACAACTATTTCTTGACCGCGGTAGAAAAACCCGTCGCATGTCGCACAGGCCGAGACGCCAAATCCTTTGAATTTTTCCTCACTGTCTATGCCAAGCCATTTTGCGCGCGCGCCGGTTGCTAAGATCACCGCATCACACGTGTACAGCGTGCCGCTGTCACCCTGCGCTTTGAAGGGGCGGGCTGAGACGTCCAAATCTGTAATAATATCGCCAATGATTTCAGTGCCCATCGCCTTCGCGTGGTCTTGCATACGGATCATCAAGTCTGGGCCTTGCACTTCGCTGTCCCCTGGCCAATTCTCCACTTCTGTGGTGGTGGTCAGTTGCCCGCCGGGCTCGATGCCTTGAACCAATATAGGGTTCAACATGGCTCTGCTGGCATATACCCCAGCCGTATAGCCGGCAGGACCGGAGCCGATGATCAAAACTCTCGTGTGGCGCGTATTGTACATGGAACTTCCTACAGGTGAATATTGCTTTTGCATATATACAGGCCAGCCGCCGGGCAAAAGCCCAAACCGAGAAGTTTGCGACCACTGGTCGCTATGCGAATTATTATTGCGCAGTGTTGAAATATTATTGCGCTGGGCGCGCCATTTGGGTATGATTTCCCAACACTGCGAAAGGATACCCGCTTATGCACCGTTTGGATGACATCGATCGCTTGATTTTGGCAGAGTTGCAGGCCGATGGGCGGATGACGAATGTTGAACTGGCCAAACGGGTCGGAATTTCCGCGCCGCCCTGTCTGCGCCGCGTGCGTAACCTGGAGGAAACAGGCTACATCGGTGGATATCATGCGGATATTGATGCGCGCAAATTGGGCTTTGAGGTTCAGGTCTTCACAATGGTCGGGCTGCAAAGCCAAGCGGAGGCCGATCTATCGACTTTTGAGATGCGGTGTCTGAGCTGGCCGCTGGTCCGCGAGTGCCATATGCTCAACGGCGAGGTCGATTTTATCTTGAAATGTGTCGCGCCAGATTTGTCGACATTCCAGTCCTTTTTGACCGAAGAGCTGACCTCAGCTGAGAATGTGGCTTCCGTTAAAACATCGCTCGTCATCCGCGGCGCAAAAGATCAACCCGGTGTGCCCTTCGAGGTGCTCGAAGAGCGCTTGTCAAAACAACCCTAAGAGCAGCCTCCCACCTCCAAAGCTAAACCAACCGCCCAGCCTAAACAATTTCCCCGGTGGCAACACCGGGCTGCGCCTGCCTGCCCCATGGCAGGCGCACTCACCATCTCAATACCTGATATATATGGTTATTGCTCAAATTTTGCAGTGATTTCACCACCAGAGAATTGCGCCCGCCCAGGCCGGCGCTGCCCTCATTGCATGTTGAAATGGCGCTATGCAGGGGTCTTTGAATGTTACAGGCAGATGCAAGAGATTAGCCGGCCATAGTCGGGCTGGTGTTCATGCACGGAGCGACGATAAGAGTAAAACTGATCTGGCGCGCTATAGGTGCAATGGCCTGTCCAAGTCGCCTCTTTGACCCCGGCTGCGCGCAGTTGGTCCAAACTGTAGCTTGGCAGATCAAACTGATAACGATCTCCCTGTCCCTGCGCGAAAAAGCGCAGGGCTTCAGGGGCATCGTGGCAGACATCTTCGAGAAATTCCGGCCCAACCTCATAAGCCTGTTGACTGATGCAAGGTCCGATGACCGCGCAAATATCTTGCCGCCGAGCACCGAGGGTCTCCATGGCCGCAAGGGTATTTTGCAACACACCTAACTTGGCGCCCTTGTGGCCCGCATGGGCGGCACCAATGACGCCGGCTGTCGCGTCATGGAACAAGACCGGCTGGCAGTCGGCCGTGAGCACCCCCAAGATCACGCCGGCACTGTCGGTTACCATGGCATCAGCTCTAGGCGCATCGGTCAGCAGCGTCGTGAGGATCTGCACTTTTGCCGAATGGATTTGATGCACCGATTGCAAGTGATCGGCTGGCTGCCCAAAGAAATGCGCGACGGCTCTGCGATTGTTTTGCACCGCCGCGGGCGCGTCGTCCGAGCCTCTGCCGCAATTCAGCCCGTGATACAGGCCGGTTGAACTGCCACCAATCCGGGTGAAAAACCCATGAGGCACCTGCGCTAGCAGGTCAGATGTGAGGGGGGTGAGCGTCATGGCTCAAGCCCGGGCGGCGCGGCGGCACCCTCTGAGACAAGCCCTATAACTTTGAATAATCCGCCCATTTCGTCGGGATGGGTGAGGCGGCGATGTGCGGCGATATGAGACTCGAGCGCCGCGCCATTCAGGGATTTAGCCAGAATTTGCGCCCTCTGTGTCAGGCCCAATCGCTCCAAAAACACCCCTTGTGTGGCCAGGCGTGTCGGGTGCAGCCCTGCGGCTCTGGCAGCCTTATGCACTGCCTCAAAGTCCAGATGAGCTGTGAGATCCGCAGATCCGGGCGCGGCTAAGGGATCGGCATGTTGGTGCTGGTAGACGGCTTGCAATGTATCGCCCTGAGAGCGCCAATCGCCATAGTCAATGATCAATGCCACCCCCCCGAAATCGGCGATACGCTGGGAGATCTGCGCCACGATGGAGGGGAGTGCGGGGCAATATTCTACGATCATGCCGGGCGCTGTGTCCTCAAGCCGATGGGCGAGAAAATGATAGGGCTGGGGGGCGGCTTTGCCAAAGCACAGGCCATTGGCGTCACATCCCACCAATATTTCCTCCCAGCCCGTAGAGTTGCGGCGAAACTGCCGTATGGGCAGGGCGTCAAAAAACTCATTGGCAATAACAAAGAGTGGTGCTTGTGGCAGCTGGGTGACGTCATAGTGATGGATCACACCGGGTAAAGCATCGGACTGGGTTTGGCGCAATCTTGGCGAGGCCTCGATCATATGGACCGGTAAGCTGTCAAAGCCCGGCACAGCAGGCGCAATGCGGCGCAGGTCTTGCATCAATGTGCCACGACCCGGCCCCAGTTCCACCACAATGGCATCTTTGGCCGCGCCCTGCGCTTGCCATGTGGCGCCAAGAGAAAGGCCGATCATCTCGCCAAACATTTGGCTAATTTCCGGGGCCGTGATGAAATCGCCGCCGCGGCCGAAGGCCTCTTGCTGCGTGTAGTACCCGTGATCGGGATGCAGGATGCATTCCCCCATATAATCGGCAAGGTTCAAAGGGCCGTGCTGCGCAATGCGTTGGCTCAATATCTCGGCCAAGGCGCTCATTGCCTGGCGCGCGCCTTTTGGATCAACCATAGTCCGGCCAGCAGCATCGGGAGGGTCAAAATTTGTCCCATCGTCAGACCGGCTGGACCCAGTTGCAAGGCATAGCCAATCGGGTTGTCCAGGGTTTGAAACTGCGCATCAGGTTGGCGCACCCATTCGACCATAAATCTTGTAAGACCATATCCGATCAAGAAGATCCCAGTTAACAGACCGCTGCGGCGCAAGGCCCGCGTACGAAACAGAAGATAAAGCAAAACGGCGCCCAGAATAAGCCCTTCTCCCAAGGCCTCATAGAGCTGTGAGGGGTGGCGTGCGCAAAGACCAGTCACCGCCTCACCACATGTTTGCGCCTCCACGCCCGGAAAGATCACCCCCCAAGGCAGGTTGGTTTCCCGGCCCCAGAGCTCGGCATTGATGAAATTGGCCAAACGGCCAAAGAGCAGGCCCGCTGGAGCAGAGGCTGCCATCACATCTGAGGCCTGTAGCAGTGGGATCTTGTGCTTGCGGCAAAACAGCAGGCCGGCAGTAACAACGCCAAGAAAACCGCCATGAAACGACATGCCGCCATCGAAAATTCGCAAGGCGGCCATGGGGTTGGCGAGGTAATAGCTGGGGTTATAAAACAGCACATATCCCAATCGGCCCCCGATGATGATCCCGAAAATCAACCAGGTGATGAGGTCATCCAGGTTCGGTTCGCTGAAAGCAGGTTTATCTTGCGGCCAAAGCTGGGGTCGGCGCAGGGCACGGCGCATGATCCAAGAGGCAAGCAAAATGCCAGCGATATAGGCCAAAGCATACCAGCGCAGGGCAAGTTCAAACCCACCAAGGCTAAAATCCATGCCTGCCAGTGAAAACTGCCAGAGCGGTATATCCACCGAAAACAGGGCGGGCGAGACATCAGGAAAGGGAATCGAAGCAATCATCGTCCTACATTCCTAGAGCGCGGCTGTAAGTCAACCTTGAGTTTCGCGATATTAGCCCCCATATAAGAGCAAAGCGATTTATCGCCGCCAAGGAGACAGATAATGCAAAGCAAGAATAAGTTCATGGACGACATGAGCCAAATCATGACCAATGCCATGGGTGTCGCGCAGGGTGCCAAGGATGAGGCGGAAAATGCCATGAAAAGCTTCATGGACCGCTGGCTGGCGGATCGTAATTTTGTCACCCGTGAAGAGTTCGACGCGGTGCAGGCCATGGCGCAAAAGGCACGGGCGCAAAATGACGAATTGAGCGCTCGGCTTGATGCGTTAGAAGCTGCGTCTGCGAAGAAAGCTCAGAAATCTAAGGCTGCGCCCAAGTCTTAAGCCAAGCCGTTTCAATTTCGCTGCGCTGTGATGCGGGGCCGCTGAACCTGCCAAAAGGCTGTCCTTCTTAGGGCGGCCTTTGTCCGTTTTGTGGCCGCGACATGGGTGTTTTGCCCTCTTGTCCACAGATAAATGACTTATCCCCAGAAAATTGACTCGACAGGTTGTCTGCCAAAATACACTATAGATTGTATCGACATGTTTGGTATCCGCAAAATCTTGGGTGATGTACAAAAGGTTGTAGAGGTGCCGGATCGGAATTTTTGACCCGGAAAGGGGTTCTTTATGGCACTGTCCAATCACGCCTATGATTTTGAAGATCTGCACCCCATAGATATTGTGGAAGATATTGCCACCCATCAGGAATGGCAGTTCGATCGGATTGCAGATGATCAAATTTCGATGGAGATGGCGGGGCAATGGCGCAGCTATTCCATCACTTTGGCTTGGTGCGCAGGCGATCAAACTCTGCGTCTGTTCTGTAGCTTCGAGATGGATCCGCCAGCCCATCGGATGCCCGCGCTCTATGAGGCGCTCAATGCGGTCAATGATATGAGCTGGGCGGGCAGCTTCACCTATTGGGGCGCAGAGCGGTTGATGGCTTATCGCTATGGATTGATCCTCTCCAATGGACAGATGGCGACGCCCGATCAGATTGACACGATGATTTCTGCGGCCGTCACATCTGCTGAGCGCTATTACCCGGCTTTTCAAATGGTCACATGGGGCGAAAAAGATCTTGAGACGGCTTTGAAAGTAGCCATTGCAGAGGCTTATGGCCACGCGTAGGATCTGCGGCGAAAGGTAAATACGGATTTGCAGATGTTCTCAAACAATATTTTAAAGCGTGGATTGGTGCTGCTTGGCTGCGGAAAAATGGGGTCCGCATTACTGAGCGGTTGGCTTGAGCAAGGAATTGATCCGAAATCTGTGTGGATCTTGGATCCGAAACCCAGTGATTGGCTTTTGTCCATTGGCGTTAGGGTCAATGAAATGCTGCCTGATGACCCCGCTGCTGTTTTGGTGGCGGTTAAACCGCAGATGATGGGGGAGGCCCTGCCGCGGTTGCAGCGGTTCGGTTCGGCCACAACTTTGTTTATTTCTGTGGCCGCTGGCACGCCCATTTCCGCCTTTGAGGATGTGTTGGGGAAATCCACGCCGATTGTGCGCGCCATGCCCAATACGCCTGCGGCCATTGGTCAAGGAATCACAGCGCTCATCGGCAATGGGCGGGCAACAGAGAAAGACGTGTTGGAGGCGCAAAGCCTGATGGCGGCGGTGGGTCAAACGCTTGTGTTGCAAAATGAACAGCAAATAGATGCGGTCACGGGCGTGTCTGGCTCTGGCCCGGCCTATGTATTTTTGATGATCGAGGCCTTGGCTGCGGCGGGTGTAAATCAAGGCTTGCCGGAGGATATGGCAATGCAGCTTGCGCAAGCCACCGTTGCTGGTGCTGGTGCTTTGGCGGTCCGTTCGGAGGAGAGCGCCGAACAACTTCGGATCAATGTCACCAGCCCCAATGGGACGACCCAAGCGGCGCTTGAGGTTTTGATGCGCAGCGATGCTGGATTGTCACAGCTTGTCGATCAAGCCGTGAGCGCCGCCCGTCAAAGATCGCAGGACCTTTCAAATGGCTGAGGTTACCTATGCGGATTTTGCCCAGCTTGATATTCGCATTGGTCAGGTGACCCAGGCCGAACCCTATCCCGAGGCGCGCGTACCTGCGATCAAGCTTTGGGTGGATTTTGGCGGTGATCTTGGGGTTAAGAAATCTTCTGCGCAGTTGACCGATTGTTATACGCCAGAAGCGTTGGTTGGAACCCAGGTGCTGGCAGTGGTAAACTTCCCACCGCGTCAGATTGGCAAAGTGATGTCTGAAATTTTGGTGCTTGGTGTGCCAGATGAGGCTGGCAAAGTCGTGTTGATGCGGCCCGATCAGGATGTTCCGATTGGTGGACGGTTGTTCTAATGTGGGGCGGTTTTGCGCAACAGCATCCGCGCTTTCAGTGTCAAAATTGTTTGAGCGGCTGGCGAGATGTCTGCACTTAGCGCCGGCGTCACTATTCGCGCGGCGCGGCCTGAGGATGCAGCTGATATTCAGGCGATTTATGCGCCGTTCGTGCAAGAGACCTCGGTGTCCTTTGAAACAGTTCCGCCCAGCCTACAGGGAATGGCCGAGCGCATAGCCGGAAATCTTGCCAGCCATGGCTACTTTGTGGCGCAGTCAGATGCGGGAATTTTGGGCTTTGCCTATGCCAGCCCCTATCGTCCCAGACCGGCCTATGACCGTACCGCAGAGGCCAGTGTTTACCTCGCGCCCCGCGCTCAGGGACGCGGGGTTGCGCAGGCGCTATATCGTGCGCTCTTTGCACATTTGGCGGCCCGCGGGTTCCATACAGCCGTGGCCATAGTCACCTTGCCCAATCCGCAGAGCGCGCGGCTGCACGAACGCTGCGGGTTTGCCCATGTGGGAAGCTTGCAGGAAGTTGGACGCAAATTTGGTCAGTGGTACGGAACCGCGGTTTATCAGCGAATGATTGGCCAGGCTGATGTGCACCATGCGGTGCGGCGCTTGCAGCCCAGCGATACGGCGGCCTTGGCGCAGGTGTTAAAGCTAATTCAAGACTCATTTGCCTATATGACTGGACGTATCGACCCGCCCAGCTCGATGCACCAGTTGACCGTGCCCAAGCTGGCCGCGACGGCTAAGGACAGCTGGCTGTTGGCCTTGGGCGATCCGGTTACCGCCTGCGTTGTGGCCCGGCCCTTGCCGCATGCTCTGTATTTGGGAAAGATTGCGATTGCCAGCGATCTGCATGGTTGGGGGATACTGCATGGGGTGCTGGCGGAATGTGAGGCCTTGGCACGCTCAATGAGCCTGCCTCAACTTGAGTTGCAGGTGCGTGTTGAACTGGTGGAGAACCAACGGATATTCAGCAAATATGGATTTGTGGAGACGGCCCGCACGGCCCATCCGGGCTATGATCATGTGACGGAAATCACCATGCAAAAATCGCTCAAACTTTGAAGCGATATGGCGATCACATCCATTTGTGCATCTGCCTCAACTCAAGCTTGCCCAATTTTGCCACGAGCCTCGCGCGCAGTTTGCGCATAGAGGCCAGCCATTTTTCGGGTTCAGCCGCCTTAAAGGCCATGTAATCGGCCACCTGCGGATGCGGTAGGATCAAAAAGCGTTCCTGCTCCATCGCATCAGCCACGCGCTGGGCTGCGATTTTGGGGCTCAATACACCGGGAAGTGAGGCTGACGAGGTGGGATCATCGTACCCAAGCATTGGCGTGGCGATATATTGCGGGCAAACCACTGAGACTTTCAGGCCTTGGTCACCATGGGAAATGGCCAAGGCTTCGGCAAAACCGACGGCGGCGTGTTTGCTCGTTGAATAAGCCGCATCGCCAATTTGGTTGAGCAGCCCCGCGGCTGAAGCCATTTGTACAAGATAGCCCCCGCCGCGCGCCAACATGGCCGGCAAAACCGCACGGCAGGCATAGACATGCGCCATGACATGCACCTGCCAAGCGGCCTGCCAGATCGTGTCAGACGCTGAGGCTGCATGATCTGGCTCGCCTGCACTGAACCCAGCATTGGAAAAGAAAATATCTACGGGGCCCAGCGTCTTTTCGACTTTGGCCACCACGGATTGAATGTCGCTTTCCACGGTCACATCGCAGACCATCGGCCGCGCACCCAGCTCTTGGGCGAGCGCGCTCAGCGCAGAGCAATTGAGGTCGCAGAGCGCCAACTGCGCGCCACGCGCGGCAAATTCACGGGCGAGCGCCGAGCCAATGCCGCCTGCGGCACCTGTGAGGATAATCGTTTTGCCTTGAAAATCCAAAGCGGTCTCCCGAGTTTTGGCACCCTCCGCCGCCGTGGGTGCTATGCCGCCATAGCACCCATCGCTGAGGTCATGGGGCT
>NYTV01000047.1 GCA_002683685.1 Paracoccaceae bacterium | reverse complement strand
CTGTTGAACATATTTCTTTCTCACTCTTGACCTTACAGTAACTGGAATCCCTAGATGTAAAGCTGAAAGCCGGAACCGGAGACGACAATGACCAACCCAACAAGCGCAACGCTGTCCATTGAATCGATGACCTACGCGGGCACTGTCAGACAAAAGGAGCTTGAGACGGAGCGGGCTGTTTCGTAGCTTCTCCGTATGACAAAACACTCTCCATTCAGGTACTTTAAAACGAGCCCAGAGATCATCCGCTTGGCGGTGATGCTTTATGTTAGGTTCCCGCTCTCAATCAGTAACGTGGAAGATCTTTTGCACGAACGAGGCACTGAGATCAGCCACGAAATAGTTCGGTTTTGGTGGAATAGATTTGATCCGATGTCTGCAAAAGTTCGCTGCCTTCCACTCTTCAGTCCACAACCATTTCAATCAGGAGCGCCACTTCTACTCACGAGACAATTTCAAGNTCAATCGAACCGNCGCTCTTACTGAGTGGCGCCAACTATTGGGCGCATAGATTCAGGCTGCACCAGCAATCCGATGCGAGTTCTCATTTGTCTGACAGCACCGTCGTTTCTGATCGATGATACGACCCTTGTTCCAGGCGCTGCGTTTTGGGGTGACTGCGAGTAGTTGGAATCTTANTATAATATGCCCTCCAATCCTCCCTCCATACCCAGACATCAGCACCGCGCTGACGAGGAGAATATAGCATTCGTTCGAAGGACCGTTTTCCAATGTCGTTGGGACCCAATGCAACAGTCTACTTGGCACCTGCCTTCTCGGCATTTCTGTTTCGTTCCCCCGCTGCAACGGCAGCACCTGCCAGAATGAGTGGCGCAGCGAGGAGGAAGCTTGTGGACAAGCTTAGACGGAAAATAAACAAATCGGCGAGAATAGGCCAAAACAGGGCAAGGTATTCAAAAGGCGCAAGCCGCGAGGCTTCGGCGTATCGAAACGAAAGCGTCAGGGCGATGTGACCGAAGCCACCAAACAGACCGGCCCCGATCAGCATTGCGGTTGTTGCTATATCTGGAACGATCCAGCCCCAAGGGACTGTGGACAAAGCCCCGATCATTGAGGCAATCACGAAATACATCGCAATCGCCCCGGGGCTTTCGGTCTTGTTCAAGCTGCGCACCATAATAAGTGCCATCGCAGAAAGCGTGGCAGAGACTAGTGCAAGCCCGATCCCCCACAGCCGCGTGCTGTTGGAAAAGCCACTGCCAAGCTCAGGCCAAACCAAAACAACCACACCAATGAACCCAACGCTGATGCTTGCAATGCGCCAAACGTTGAGACTTTCGGATAAAATGATCACGGCAAAGATCGCCATCAGCATGGGCGAAAGCTGCGCGATCAATATCGCCTCAGCCAGGGTAAGATAGGTCAATGCCGCAAAAGAGGTGAACAGGGCTACGGCCCCAAAACTGGACCTCAGCAAATGTTGGGCAGGTTTCTGAGTGGCCAGACCGTGGGGAAACTCCCCCCGAACCCAAAGGAACAGAGTCAATGGAATGATGGCAAAGAAGGATCGGAAGAAGACAACTTCGCCCAATGGCATGTCTGGCCCAGCCGCTTTGATGCAGATGAACATGCTCGCCGACAAAAGACCTGCCAGAATGCGCAGGCTGATCCCCAACGATGGGCGGTCATGCGCNCTCATTCATGGCTGCCTTCCTTGGCCAAGGCGTCGCGCAAGGCATCGCCCGCGANGTTGATGGCCAGCACACAGATCACCACGGCCACTCCCGGCCATGTCATCTGTAGTGGGGTTGAACGCATATGCACGCGCGCATCCAGCAGCATTGCACCCCATTCGGGGTTTGGGGGCTGAACGCCAAAGCCAAGAAACCCAAGCGCTGAGATGCCAAGGATCGCGCGGGAGAACATGCCGGTCCAAACCACCGTGAGCGACGGGATAAGCGACGGCAGATAATGCCAGCGGGCAATAGACCAGCCGGGCAGTCCGGCCAGCCGAGCTTGAACGACATAGCCGCGGCTTTGCAAAGACAGGCCAATGCCGCGCACCACACGGGCATAGCGCATCCAGCCGGTGACGCTGAGGGCAAAGATCAGGCTCCATGTGCCTGCGCCCATAAGACCTGCGATGACGACGGCAGCGACCAGTTCGGGGAAGGCCAGAAAGGTATCGGTGGCGCGCATGAGCGACCAATCTGCGATTTTGCCGCCGAGCGCGGCCAAAAGACCTACCGCTGTTCCAATGGTTAAGCTCAGAAGCGAGATCAGGAAGGCCAACCCCAATGACCACCGCGCCCCATAGAGCAATCGCGACAAGATATCCCGGCCAAGCGCGTCGGTGCCCAAAGGAAAGGTCGCGTTTGGGGCAGAAAGGCGGTTTGGAATGTCGATCGCTGTGGGATCATAAGGTGCAAGCAGCGGGCCAAGCACCGCGAGCGCGATAAGACAAACGACAAGGATCAGGACGCTACGCATTCTCGGCCCCGATCCTGGGGTCGATCACGCGGTAGATGATGTCGATCAGCAAATTAACGACTACAAAGGCCAATGCGGTCACAACAACAACGGCTTGTACATGGGGAAAGTCGCGCGCTACGATGGCTTGTACAAGAAAGGTGCCAAGGCCCGGGCGGCCAAAGATGACCTCAACCAGCACTGCCCCTTCGAGCAGGAAAGCGAGTTCCAACCCAAAGAGGGTGACGACAGGGATGGCGGCATGCGGGGCGATGTGGTCTCTNGCAAGCGCCCGTTCAGTGACCCCGCGTCGCTGGATCGCTGGTAGGAAGGGCTGGCCACGCGCCTCNAAAATGCCTGAGCGAATAATCCGGGTCAGCGACGCAGCGACACCCAAGCCGAGCGTGACTGCGGGCAGGATCGCATGGGCCGTTGTCCGTGCGCCCATGGCGGGAAGCCATCGGAGCTGGACGGCAAAGAGCAGGATCAACAAGAGCCCAAGCCAATAGGCCGGGATAGCAGCACCAAGGGATGCGACCCCAACGGCGGCGCGGTCCAGCAGCCCGCCGGGGCGNTTCGTGGCGAGGACGGCCAGCGGTAGTGATACGGCAAGGCCAATCGCCAGCCCAGCCAAAGCCAGCGGGACGGTGTAGGTCATGGCCGCCCAAAGGTNGGGCCAGACCGGGCGGCCCGTCACCGCAGAATAGCCAAAATCGAACCTAAGCAGCGGGCCCAGCCATGCCCAGAAGGCCTGCCAGAAGTTTGCGTTCAACCCGACCTCTTCGCGAACCTGGTCGATGACGTCTTCGGTCAAAAGAGCATCAAAACGAGCCATAGCAATGGCTTGTGCGGGATCACCAGGCGCGTGCCAAAGCAGCGCGAAGGTTAGGATCGCGGTGCCTGAAAGCACGACAATCGCCCGTAAGAGTAGCCCGCCAATGGCCTTGATCATGTCACGGCCTCAAGTGCGCCAAGTGAGATCGCGGCATCCCGCAAGGCGCGGCAATAGGGTGACACGGGGTTCAATGCGAAGGTCTGTGCGTCTGTGGTTTCTTCTACGCGCCCGTCTTTTAGTACCATGATCTGGTCTGCGTGCGCGACGGCATAGCCGATGTCGTGGGTGACGATCAGCGCGGCAAACCCTTCTTCGCTCTGGAGGTCCGATATCAATTGCGCGGTGTGTTTTTGCGTTACCGCGTCAAGGGCAGAGAGCGGTTCATCAAACAGCACNAACGGCGCAGCAGCAATTAATGCGCGCAGGATCCCCNCCCGTTGCNCTTGTCCGATGGAGACTTGGTTTGGGCGGCGGTCCAACATCTCCAACGGCAACTCCAGCCTGGCACACAGTCGTTCCAGACAACCGATCCCCAACNCGGTCCCCTGTGCGACAATCGGCTCCATCACAGACCGACGCAGGCTGAGCACTGGATTGAACGCCGCGCGCGGCTCTTGCATGACCAATGCGGGGTGGGCTTCGCGCACAGGTTGGCCGTTCCATGTGATCTCACCTGACGCGGGTTTCAGCAAGCCGAGGATCGTGGCAATCAAAGTGGATTTTCCCGCGCCACTTTCGCCGACAACTGCGAGGGTTTCACCCGCTTGCAGCGACAAATTGATGTCGTCTAATGTGACGCGTGGTCCGCGTTTCACCACAAGGTTGTTCACCTTTAACATGGCAATGCCATCCAGTTTCGATGCGCAGAAAGGGCTTTAGCAGCCGGTGTCTGCGGGTGTTCCAATATGTCTCCCGTTGACCCTTCTTCGACCAACCGCCCAGCGTCCATGACCATCAGTCGATCAACACGCCGTGCCGCAAGGCCAAGATCATGGGTGACAAGGATCATGGCGGTGTCTTTGCCGTCCAGAAAACTGCTTAAGAGGTCCATTGTCGCGGCGGCTACGACCGGATCAAGCGCAGATGTGGGTTCATCCAACACGATTAGATCAGGGCTGCTGATCAGCGCCATGGCAATGACAAATCGCTGCTGCATCCCACGGCTCCAGCCCCAGGGGCGTTCGCGTATATCGCCATCTTCGATGCTCAGAGCGCGGAAAAGCCCGGCCTGATCCGCACTGCCCGGTTGCAGGCCCAAGGCGACTTCAGTCTCGCGCCAATGAAACGCCATAGAGCGCAGCGGATCAAGCGCCTCATCTGGGCTTTGCGGGACATGGGCGACGCTGTGGCCTTGTGCGTTCAGATCGTCAATCAGCATGTGCCCAAGCGTCGATTTCCCAGAACCAGACGCACCGACGAGGCCGATGCGGCCTCGTGGTTCTATGTCCAGCGACGTGGGATGCAGGATGGTCCGGCCCGAGCGCACTGCACTCAGGCCAGTTACGGTTAATATCATTCAGTAAGCTTTGTCTCGTGAGTGATCCAGTAGGTCTCTGTTGGATGCACCTGATAGCCAGTCAGTCCGGACACGCCAACATTCGTCTGACTGACATGGAAGACGGGGATCATGGCAGCCTCAGCCGCGATGATTTTCTGCACCTCGTCATAGATCGCTTTGCGCTCCGCGTGATCGAACGTCAGGCGGCCTTGGTCCAGCAATTCATCAAGACGCGCATTTGCGAAGCCGCCGGCGTTTGAGCCGCCATCAGATTTTAGCAAGGTTTCCAAGACGCCGCCCGGATCCCCCTGCGGTGTGGTCACCCAAGCNTGCAAGAACAGATCAGCATCGCCCGNCTTGATTGCGTCATTGCTGGCACCCCATTCNCCCACGGTGATGCTGGCTTTGACGCCGATTGCTGCGAGGAAGGCTTGGGTGAGTTCCGCTGTNGTCGGCAATGCTGCGCGCGAAGAATAGGTAACGATGTCAATCTCAAGGGGTTCCCCGTTGACCATCCACGTCCCGCCGTCCTTCACGGCACCGGCTTGCGCCAGTAATTCTTCGGCTTTGGCTGGATCATAGGGAGCTGCGATATCCGCCGCCCAGCCTTTGCCCTTCGGATAGACAGTGCCTGCAGGGACACCACCAACACCTGACAGCGCCGCAGCAACAACACCGCCACGGTCAATCGCGTAAGACACGGCTTGGCGGATCAACGGATCAGCCATAGGGCCGCTTGTTGCGTTGACGGTGTAGAAATAGAGCCGTGGCGTCGGCGCAGAAAAACCTTGCGCACCGGTTTGCTTGATGCGTTCAAAGTCGGTTTCGGGATAGTTGATCACCAAATCTACTTCGCCTGCTTCAAAGGCGAGTGCCGCACTGGCCGGGTTTGAATTTGCGACGACGTTCACTTCTTTGAGGCCTGGCGTACCTTGCCAGTAGGCGGTGTTTGCTTCCACGCGGTAAAGCTGCTCGGGCACAGCTTCTTTGAACACAAACGGCCCAGTCGCATTAATCGGAAATGCATTGGACGGGGTGCCCAAGATCGCAATTGCGGGCTCAGACAAGGACCACGGGAAAGCGGCGTTCGGGCTATTTGTCTCAAAAACGACCACTGCGTCGTCATCCGTAGACATACCCGCTAGATCAAGCAGCTTGGCGACGCGCGCGTTGTGACCTGCATGCTTTTCGTCCGAGATCGGCGCAATCGCATCTATGACCGCCTGCGCAGTAACAGGGCTGCCATCGTGGAACGCTAATCCTTCGCGCAAAGTCACACGCCAGGTTGTCGGCGACGCTTGTTCAATCCCTTCCGCCAAACGCGGATAGAGGTTCATGTCATAGTCGATCCCCATCAGTGTCTCGGTCACCCCGGTCTGGTTCGACATCCAGCCATTAAAGCTGGCGCGCGGGTCAGGCACTTCGGCGGTTGGGCCGAAACCGACTGAAATGGTCAAGCTACCCTCTTGGGCTANGGAAGGGATTGCTGTGCTAAGTGCGAACGCCGCAGAGCAGGCGAGCCGTGAGAAAAACGACATAGGTATTTCCTTCAGGTGTTGGAGTTGAGTTTAGAAACGGTTGATTGCCAATCGCGGGCCAATGTGCGGACCTCGGCATGAGTAAGGGTTCGCAACGCTTCTTCGTCCGACAATCCTTTAGCCCGCGATTTCGACCAGATACGACGGACAGAGGTTGGGGACCAAGGCAAGACCGCACGCGCCAACCATTGGCGCAACGGAGCAGGCAATTCGTCAAAAGCATCCATAGGATCAACGGACCGCCGTTTGCGGGGCAAGCTGGTTTGGCNAAGATTGTGGTTCATTCAAGTTCTTCCAAATCAAAGATCGGGTCCAACACAAGAACGAGACGCGTTTCCCCGGTTTCCTCAATTGGAGGAGACCGATGCAACAGGCCTGTTTCCGGTTTTGGCGGCCAAAGTGACCCGCGCAACAATACTGGAGCGCCGGTTGGTACGNTGACGATGTTGTTGGGGGNTTTTCCAGCGCCTAGAAATCCGGACAGAACGGTGACGGGAAGTCGGTTATCTGTCATGACAATTCTCCAAAGCNTACATCAACGATCACGCAACTTACACAGTTACTTTACACATGCAACTGCAATTGTTACGTATAACGACGAAAGTGGAGGAACCCTGCGCATGAAGCGGAACAGTCGCCTATCTCTTGCCCTGCACACGCTCAGCCATATGGCGGGCGCCCCGGACCGCGTGCGCACATCCTCAGATATTGCCGATCACGCTGGAACGAACCCGGTCGTTGTTCGTCGTGTGCTTGGGAAACTCCGGGAGGCAGGCCTCTTGTCGTCAGAAAAGGGTCATGCGGGAGGGTGGCGGCTCGCCAAACCAGCGGGCGGCATCACTCTGGCAGATGTCTACCTAGCGCTGGATGAGCGGCTGGTCTCAGGAGGCGACAGCGACGCCGAACCGTCATATTGCAGTATCGAAACGGGCCTTCAAATACGTGTTGCGGAGGTCCTTGAAGAGATTGAAGATAGCCTCGTCCAACGGCTTCGCGAAACATCGATAACCGATGTGCATCCAAAGTCGTGCAGTTATTGTGATAGCTAAGCGTTGCTTATGTTATCTACATCATTGCGCGCAGGACTCGCACTTTCAATAGCCAATCTGAAGGACTGATTTTCGCCCCTTCGTTTCAGATGACGTCGGAGTCACTGCTCTTTCTTCGCAAAAGCAGTTAAAGATCTCGACTTGTAAATGCGCTGGCTGATCCATGCTGCGGACTACACCAATGACCGACTCTTTCGCCTCTCGACGGCATGGCAATCTTCGCTCATACCGCATTTTTTGGCGCTACGAGCGCACGCAGCACAAAATCAACAGGTCCGGTGTGGGCTCAAAGCCGCCATTCGCTGCGCATCGCACCAACGTCAGCTATGCGTACAAAACGGACCTATATCATGTTAATGAGAATAGCAGCATTTCGTAGCATAAGCGACGTTGCATCAAGGGGCCAGAAATCTAAGAATATGTGTAGACAATTCTGCTAGCGCTTCCTCGGGTATTGCCTGTCCACATAGTAAAGCTACACACGACACGTGGGCACTGTCAGGCAAAACGAGCTTGAGCCATGCAGGGCGGTTTCGTAGCCTCGCCAAATGACAAAACACTCTCCATTCAGGTACTTTACAACGAGCCCAGAGATCATCCGCCTGGCAGTGATGCTGTACCTTCGTTTTCCGCTCTCACTCCGTAACGTGGAATATTCATAGAGTGTCTTTGTTTGTCTGTGGACCGCTTTTGGGACCGCTTTTTGGAATATGAGTTGTCTCAAGTAATTGATAATAAATGCTTTTACCAAATTAGTTTTGCCGTGTGGGGGCACCACAACATCAAATACATAGCTAATAATAAAATGTTTTGCTCCTTGCTGGGGAAACACAGGGGAAACAATTTATTATGTTATTCCCATGGTAGAGGGGGGGTAAAAGTTGCCGCCTAGCTTACGTGATATGTCTCGTTCTCACATTTTTTATGGAAACGGTTTAAATTATTTATCAGCATAGAACTGACATATGGCAGCGTCAAAGCCT
>NYTV01000006.1 GCA_002683685.1 Paracoccaceae bacterium | reverse complement strand
GTCCCATTTTGACCCAAAGCCGGCCGGATGATCTGGTGATTTTCACGGCCGATCATGGCAATGATCCGACATGGCGCGGCACAGATCATACACGCGAGCAGGTGCCGGTTCTTGTTCATGGACAGAATTTGCCGCAAAAACAGATTTCTGAACGCGTGATAGCGTTTCAAGATGTGGCCGCGACGGTGGCTGCGCATTTGGATGTTGTCGCACAAGGGCAGGGTAGGAGTTTTTTATGAGCTGGAAAACATTTCCGAAAATTGAATTGCATCTGCATCTGGAGGGCGCGGCGGATCCGGCCTTTATCCGCGGTCTGGCGCAAGAGAAATCTGTCGATATCGGTGGGATTTTTGATGACTCTGGGGCTTATAGATACAGCGGATTTGGTGAGTTTTTGCAGGTTTATGAGGCAGCCACCCAAGCGTTGCAAAGCCCGGAGGATTTTCAGCGCCTCACGCAATTAGTTTTGGAAAATCTCTCAGAGCACAATGTGATTTATGCCGAGGCCTTCGTCTCCCCTGATTTCTGTGGTGGCAGAGATCTGGGCGCTTGGCGCGAGTATTTACACGCCATGCAGGATGCGCATGTTGACGGGGTCACGCTGAAAGCTATCGTCACTTGCATCCGCCACTTCGGCCCCGACAAAGCGCGAGAAACGGCCCTTTGTGCTGCGGAGACGGCGGGGCACTGGGTTGTTGGCTTTGGCATGGGCGGCGCTGAGAATATGGGCAAGGCTGGGGATTTTGCCTATGCTTTTGACATGGCGCGCGAAGCAGGGCTGCGCCTGACCTCCCACGCCGGTGAATGGGGCGGGGCGCAATCGGTCTGGGACACGATCAACGACTTGGGCGTTGAGCGGATTGGCCATGGGGTGCAAACGATTGAGGATCCTAAGTTGGTCGAGCACCTTGCACAAACGGGGATCGTATTGGAGGTGAACCCTGGCTCCAATGTTGCCCTTGGCGTTTATCCCAACCTGGCACAGCATCCAATCGCAAGGCTGCGCGATGCCGGGGTAAAGGTCACTGTCAGCACCGACGACCCCCCGTTTTTTCACACCGATATGACCCGAGAGTTCGAGCAGTTGGAGCGGGTGTTTGGTTGGGGCGCAGATGACTTCCGCGCGCTAAATGCCACCGCCCTTGATGCAGCGTTTTGTGATGCAGGCACCAAAGACGCTTTGGCCAAAATTTTGAAAAATTAGGGTCTGGTGTCACGCTGCTACAATCCTTGCGTCATGCGAGGCAATGGCACATTGTCAAAACTGCAATTTTGCCCCAGTATGGATGGATAACTTCCTTACAATTGGGCCAAACCCCATGACCCTAACCATTGTTGATCACCCGCTTGTGCAACATAAGCTGAGCTTGATGCGCGATAAGGCGACACCGACCAATCAATTTCGCCAATTGCTGCGTGAGATCAGCCATCTGATCGCCTATGAGGTGACGCGGGATTTGCCGCTGGAGCTCTGCGACATTGAAACGCCTATGAGCTCTATGCAGGCGCCGGTTTTGGCCGGAAAAAAACTGGCTTTGGTCTCCATTCTTAGGGCCGGGAATGGATTGCTGGATGGGATTTTGGAATTGATTCCCTCAGCACGGGTAGGGTTTGTGGGGCTTTATCGCGATGAAAAGACCCTCAAGCCGGTGCAATATTACTTCAAAGTGCCTGATGACTTGCAAAATCGGGTTGTGATTGCCGTGGATCCAATGTTGGCCACTGGCAATTCGAGTGTTGCAGCGATTGATCTGCTCAAAAAGGCCGGTGCGCGCAATGTCAAATTCCTCTGCCTCTTAGCCGCGCCTGAAGGCATCACGCGTATGCAAGAGGCACATCCTGATGTCGACATCACAACGGCTGCGGTGGATGAATGCCTCAGCGATATTGGTTATATCCTTCCTGGCCTTGGCGATGCGGGAGACAGGATGTTTGGGACGAAGTGAGGGTCGGTAAAGCTTGGGCAACGTCAGTCAGTCACACCCATGTCGCACCTGCCTGTTTGCGTCGAATGCGATGGAGATCTGTCAGCCGCAATCCCGCACTGTCCGTCGTCAGGGTTTTGGTACCAAAAGCGGTTTCAACTAAGAGAGAGTTTGGCTCATCTTTTAGGTTAGATTATGCAGCGTGTTTCCTGTGATGCAAGCGCCGCGTTTCAAGTGTCTTTCGTTTGATCCTTTCGCGTTGTTTTAGAATGGCTTTGTCGCGCCCGAAGTAGACGTCAGCGGGTGTGACGTTGTTGATGCTCTCGTGATAGCGTTGGTGGTTGTAGTGATCGACGAAAGCGCTGATCTGAGCTTCAAGATCACCAGGCAGAAAGTAGTTTTCCAGCAGAATGCGGTTCTTCAATATCTGAAAAGTCCAAGCTTTCCATTTTCGGCCAGCCAATTTTTCAAAGATAGGATTCACAAAAACCGTCGTCTTGGAAAATTTCTTCCTCGGTCGTGCTTATACCAAGCGTCTCAAGAAAGGTTATGAGCCTTGGCTTCCAATCCGGTGGACGAAAATGCATGGCTTGACGTCCTAACATTACCCCGGATTTACAATTTTTGAGCAGTGGCGCAATGCGGGCCGGTTGAATGGCGATATTGATGTCAATTCCCATGCTAAATCTCCAAATAAATTCGCCAATAAATATTGGAAAACTATGGCATAGAGTGGATATGGTTTTAATTGCTTACGGTCCGCACGCCGGGAGTTACCATCTTTGTTGGAACTTGCACTTATGCCATCATCCCGGTCTGCAAATTGCTTGCAGGCCGAGCCATGCGCCGTCGGGAAGGGGGAGGGCTGTGGGCGGCTGCGATGTTGATGTGGGTCTGCGGTGATCTGACAGGGCTATTTTCGCCAGTTGGTCCACCTGCCGGCTTGAGAGCTCGTTTGAGGTGATTAGGCTGATGGAGACGAATGGCCCGGCATCTTCGAGGTAGAGGCCAAGCGGATCTGCGCTATTTAAAGTGGCGATGGCAGAGGCGACATAGCCTGCCGTCACCACCGGATCGTCCGACTGCCCCACCATATTATCAAACAAAATAACTTTGCCGCCGGGCAAAACGATGGGCGCGGCGCGTTGTCCGGGAAGGACGCGCAGCTCAAGCGGGGTATTCGGTGCCAAGCGCTCCACCATGAGCGCGGCGCTACGAATGCCTTCGGGGCTGGTGCAATAGGGCCCCGCCAATTGGCTGATGCGCTCTGCAAGCACCCGGCCGAGTTGCACGCGTTTGGCCTCAGGCAAGACCTTGGTCGCATAGCTGACCATAGCTTGCGGGCCCCAGATCAGCGTTGCTAAACTTAGAAGGACGACACTTGAGACCGCAAAGATAAAACGCAATCTCCCAGGATGTGGTCGGCTACGATCAATGGCTTTTTGCACCTTGAGCAGGGCCTCAAGCATGGTTTTATCCGAAATTTCNAAACTTTCTTCAGAGCCNGGNGCGGGCCTTAGGGTTGCTGCATCCTCTTTGTGGGTTTGAACATCTACGGCCGCCAAAGACCAATGGGCCAGTGGGCGGTTTTGCATATCAGTCAAGATCAAAGTGGCTTGGCCGCAAGAGACCACGACCTCACGCCTTTGCATCGCAGGGCCGCTGCGCCAAAGGCCGGTACATTCCAGCCGATCATATGCTTTAAGTGCGGTCATATGGGCCTGCTCTGCCTATTTGCGGCAAGATAGGTTGATCCGGTCACCGACGCAATGGCCTGTGGTAATCTGCGCTGATGTTCGCCCGCCCTTAGGTTGTTTTGGCGATGCCCCGAAGCTCAAATTTCTGGATCTTGCCTGTGGAAGTTTTGGGCAGTTCTTGGAAGATGATTTGCTTTGGTGTTTTGAACCCAGCGAGACGAGCGCGCACAAAGGCAATCACCTCAGCTTCTGTCGCTGATTTGCCTTCAAGCAGCTCAACAAAGGCGCATGGGACTTCCCCCCATTTATCATCGGGCTTGGCCACAACGGCGCAGAGGCTCACGGCCGGATGGGCCATGATTGCGCCTTCGACCTCAATGCTCGAGATATTCTCGCCACCGGAGATGATGATGTCTTTCATCCGATCGGCAATTTGCATCATACCATCCGGATGTTGAACGGCGATGTCTTCGGAATGGAAAAACCCACCAGCAAAAGCCTTCTGCGTTGCCTCGGGGTTTTTATAATAGCCCTTCATGACCGAGTTGCCACGCATGACGATTTCGCCCTGTGTGACGCCATCCATCGCAATTTGCTGGCCTGTGTCATCGACAACTGTGGTCAAGTCCATCATCGGCATGGCGATGCCCTGGCGGGCTTTGCGCGCCGATTGCTCTTCGGCCGGCAAACTATCCCAAGCCGGGTTCCAAAGAGATTCCACCACATGCCCATAGGTCTCGGTCAGCCCATAGACTTGTGTGACATTGAAACCCAATTGGCCAATCGCGGCCAAAGTGGCCGGAGCGGGCGGGGCGCCTGCGGTAAAGACCTCAACCTGGTGATCAAAGTTGCGCCTTTCGCCGTCCTCGGCGTTTACAATCATGTTTAGCACAATTGGCGCACCGCCGAAATGGCTGACCCTTTCATCTGCGATACCATCATAAATGGCCTTGGCTGAAATGTCGCGGCAACCGACGACCGTGCCGCCCAAAAGCGGCATCATCCAAGTGTGGTTCCAGCCGTTACAGTGGAATAACGGCACGATGGCCATGAATACGGGTTGGAGCGTCATGCGCCAACTTATCGGCGTGCCCATGGTCATCAAATAGGCGCCGCGGTGGTGATAAACCACACCCTTTGGGCGGCCAGTTGTGCCAGATGTATAATTGAGCGCGAGGCTCTCCCATTCATCGCTCGGCATGATCCAAGGGGCCTGCGCATCGCCGCGCGTCAGAAGTGTCTCATACTCCAGATGCCGGCCCGAGGCGGTGAAGCCAGCCTCTTGATCGGCTACCTCAATAATCTGTGGCGCGGGTGTGCTCATAGCTGCAATTGCCGCCTCAACTGGGGCGAGGAATTGGCTATCGACCAAAACAATCTTCGCCTCCCCATGCTCAAAAATATAGGTCAGCGTGTCAACATCGAGCCGGGTGTTGATCGTGTTCAAAACAGCGCCACTTGCCGGTACGCCAAAGCTGGCTTCAATTTGCGCTGTGATATTGGGGAGCAGGGTTGCAACTACATCGCCAGGCTGAATGCCCAAACCGGTTAGGGCGCTGGCCAGTTGGCTGACCCGCGCATGATACTGGCGGTAGGTGGTGCGATGGGAGCCATAGACCACCGCAACATGGTCCGCAAAAACCGAGGCTGCGCGTTGCAGATGCGACAAGGGCGTCAGCGGCACATAATTTGCCGCGCATTTGTCTAAACCAGTCTCTTCCGCCATCCAGCCCATGTCGTATTCCTCCCACTTTTTGCGCACTATCGCGCTTGCGCAGATGATTTCAAGAGCCCATGCATAACAAATGGATCAAAAAACAAATACAGTTGCGTCAATTCTTTTCATGGTGACCGGAATGGCCACTGTCGGAGTGATTGATAATTTCATCACCTATATCGCTGTGGAGGTGAGCCTGTGGCAATTTCACTTCCTACGGAGCATGATCGCCGTCCCGGCCATTGTGGGTTTCGGCCTTATGGCTGGCTGGACATTGCGTCCTTTGAGGCTGTGGCCCGTCTTGGGCCGCAATATGTTTTTGTCGGGTGCTATGTTTGTCTATTTCGGCTGTTTGGGGTTCTTTCCCATTTCGGCCGTTGCGGCAGGTCTATTCACAGCGCCAGTTTTGGTGATGTTTATAGATGCTGTCTGGTCGCGCCGGCGCATTGGGCCAATTCGCCTCACGACCGCATGTCTTGGGTTTTTAGGGACGCTTATGGTGCTCAAGCCCGATGTTGGCGGCTTAAGCTGGGCCAATTTAATTCCCGTTTCGGCTGGGCTCATGTATGCTTTTGGCAATGTGGCCACGCGCAAATGGTGTGAAGGCGAAAGCGCTGTTGCCTTGCTTTGGTCCTATATGTTTTTGATGCTGCTCTTTGGAGGTTTAGGGGTCATTTACCTTTATGTCTTCCCTGGAGACCCAAGCAGTTATCTCACGCGAGCTTGGGTTTGGCCATCTGCAAGCGTCTGGATATGGATTGTCATTCAGGCGATATTTTCGTTGATTGGTATTGGCTTCATCATGAAAGCCTATCTCATCGGCGAGGTGACCTATGTCTCGATCTTTGAATATTCCATGCTCATTTTCGCCAGCACAACCGCTTGGGTGTTGTTTGGGGATCGTCTTGGGCCGTTGGGGTTTGTCGGCATAGGTGTCATCATTGTCACCGGAATAGTCATTGCCGTGCGTTCAAATGCGGCGGATAATTAGGGCATCTGTGGTTCGGTAAGGGGACCGGGGGTCAAGCGGCGAAATGGCTGTAAAAGCCCTCGCCGTCCTCTGCCAATCTGCGAAGCAGTTCAGGCGCGGCAAATCGGGCGCCATAGCGTGCTTGCAGCTCATCGCAGCGCGCGACCCCATAATCGGCACCAAGCATGTCGAGCCAAGACAACGGCCCGCCGGACCAAGGGGCAAAACCCCAGCCTAAAATCGCGCCAACATCCCCCTCGCGCACATCCATCAAGACACCGTCTTGCAATGCGCGCACCGCCTCGAGGCTTTGGGCGAACATGAGCCTGTGCTGCACCTCCAGCAGCTCCAGATTGCCGCCCTCTTTGCCAAAGTGATCGCGCAGACCTTGCCAGAGGCCCTGCCGCTTGCCGTTGGCATCATACTCATAAAACCCGGCTGACGACTTACG
>NYTV01000005.1 GCA_002683685.1 Paracoccaceae bacterium | reverse complement strand
GAGGTGAATGTCACGTTCCCTGAGGAATATGGCGCCGAAAACTTGGCCGGCAAAGACGCGGTTTTTGGATGCAAAATTAAAGCTGTCAAAGCTCCGAAAGCGGCTGAGATCAATGATGAGCTGGCCACTAAGTTTGGTGCAGAAGATTTGGCTGCTTTGAAAGCTCAGATCACCGAGCGTTTGGAGGCCGAATATGCCGGCGCAGCGCGCGCTGTTCAAAAGCGTCACCTACTTGATGCATTGGATAAGATGGTAAAATTCGAACTGCCCCCATCTTTGGTAGAAGCTGAAGCGGGGCAAATCGCTCATCAACTTTGGCATGACGAAAACCCTGACGTGCAAGGCCACGATCATCCTGAAATCGAACCCACAGATGAGCACAATACACTGGCTGAACGCCGTGTGCGCTTGGGCCTTCTTTTGGCTGAGCTGGGCCAAAAAGCTGAAATCCAAGTCACCGACGCGGAAATGACACAGGCGATGATGAACCAAGCCCGTCAATATCCAGGTCAAGAGCGTGAATTCTTTGAATTCGTTCAAAAAAATCCGCAGATGCAGCAGCAAATGCGGGCACCTTTGTTCGAAGATAAAGTTGTTGATTATGTCTTTGAACTGGCCACAGTGACCGATAAAGAAGTCTCCAAAGATGAGCTTCAAAAAGCCGTGGAAGCAATGGACGACGAATAAATTGACCTCGCCCGCATCTCCTTTTTGAAGTAGGATGCGGGTGCGGTTCAGCTCCAGGCTATCTGGCTCAAGCTCCTTACAGGTCCATAATGCCATCCTTGTTTGAAGGGTGGTTTTTTTATGGGCTGGGCTTTGCAGGCCCCATGGCAGTTGCGGCCTAGTGCCAAACGAAACGCCGCCCTGAGACAGAGCGGCGTTTAAACGTTTCGACTGGATAGAGTAAGGGCCTTAGGCCTCTTCGTCATCCGCGGATGACTTTGGCGCATCGTCATCGCCAAAGTCATCCATGCCGGCAGCGCCGATATCGTCAAACAACTCTTGAATTTCGAACTCAGCTGCCGCTTCTTCTTCTGCCGCGAGATCTTGGATGGATTTGCCTGCCGCTTGTAGCTCCGCCTCTTCAACCGAACGGGCTACGTTCAGTTGAATTTTGACGTCAACTTCAGGATGCAGTCGCACGGAGACATCGTGGATGCCCAAATCTTTAATTGGCGCCATCAAAACAACCTGCTTTTTGTCCAGGCTGAATCCGGCTTCAGAGGCTGCTTCGGCCGCATCGCGGATGGTAACAGAGCCGTAAAGCGAACCGGCGTCAGAGGCTGACCGAATCACAATAAACTGCTGACCGTCCAGCTTGGCAGCCAAGGCTTCCGCCTCCGCTTTGGTTTCCAGGTTGCGCGCTTCGAGCTGTGCTTTTTGCGCTTCGAATGCTGCGATATTGGCTGCGGAGGCGCGCATGGCTTTGCCTGTTGGGATCAGGAAGTTGCGGGCAAAGCCCTGCTTCACATTTACAACATCGCCCATTTGGCCCAATTTGGCCACACGTTCCATAAGGATAACTTGCATGTGCTTGGCTCCTTATTTCACAGCGTAGGGCAGCAGCGCCAAGAAACGTGCACGTTTGATGGCGCGAGCCAGCTCACGTTGTTTCTTTGCAGATACTGCGGTGATACGGGACGGCACGATTTTGCCACGCTCGGAGATGTAGCGCTGCAAAAGACGTGTGTCTTTGTAATCGATTTTCGGGGCATTATCACCGGAGAAAGGGCAGACCTTCCGGCGGCGGAAAAATGGTTTTGTTCCCATGGTTTAGCGCTCCTTAAGACCGGCGTTCGCGACGTTCACCGCGATCACCGCGGTCGTCACGTTTTTGCATTTGAACGGAGGGGCCTTCTTGGTGACCTTTCACGCGGATGGTCAATGTGCGCATGACATCTTCATGCAATGCCATCAGGCGTTCCATTTCGGCAATAGCTGCCGAAGGTGCATCTGTTTTCAAAAAGGCATAGTGGCCCTTGCGGTTTTTGTTGACTTTATACGCCATGGTTTTGACGCCCCAATATTCCTGCTCAACAACGGACCCGCCGTTTGCGCTCAGAACATTGGAAAATTCTTCGATCAATGCTTCGGCCTGTGTGTTCGACAGGTCCTGACGCATAATGAAGACATGCTCATAAAATGACATGTGCTTTCCTGTTTTTTAGGTGCGCTTCAAAGATCAGAGTTACGACCGCAGTCTGATCACGAGAGGCCACACGGGAGAAGGTTTGCCTGCGGATGGCTGCCTTTGCCACAGCTGGGGAAAAGGTGCAAGGTTTATGGCGCATGTCCGCGGTTTTAAAATTGATTTTCAGTGCGCCTGCGCGGTCCCTGGCCCGGAGCACTCGCAGCGCGGCTGCGGTAAACCGTTGCGGTGCGGCGTGACAGGGGATATGCCAAGAAAAACCGAAGTTTCAAAAGAGGATCAAAATGCGGGCATTTGTTTTTCCAGGTCAAGGGGCTCAGACCGTAGGTATGGGCCAAGAACTTGCGGACAGCTACCCGGCGGCAAAAGCTGTGTTTGAAGAAGTTGATGACGCTTTGGGGCAGGACCTATCGGGTCTAATTTGGAATGGGGAGATTGAAACATTGACCCTCACAGCCAATGCGCAGCCCGCTTTGATGGCGACGTCTTTGGCGGCTGTCCGGGCGCTGCAGGCGGAAGGACTGGGACTTGAAACGGCCTCTTTTGTGGCGGGGCATTCGCTCGGTGAATATTCCGCTCTGGCGGCTGCAGGGGCGATGACCATTGCCGATACGGCCCGTTTATTGCGCATTCGTGGCTCAGCCATGCAGGAGGCTGTGCCGGTTGGTATCGGTGCCATGGCCGCGATCTTAGGGTTGGATTTCGCCGCCGTCAGTGCCGTGGCGGCAGCGGCAGCGCAAGGCGAGGTGTGCCAGGCGGCCAATGACAATGACCCAGGACAGGTTGTAGTTTCAGGTCATAAAGCGGCTGTTGAGCGCGCTGTGGACCTGGCCAAGGAGGCCGGTGCGAAACGCGCTGTGCTTTTGCCGGTGAGCGCGCCCTTCCACTGCGCTTTGATGCAGCCAGCCGCGGACCGCATGGCGCAGGCCTTGGCAGAGGTGGAGATCAGCGCGCCGTCAGTGCCTGTGATCGCCAATGTGCGGGCCAGCGCCGTCTCAGACCCAGAACTGATCCGTTCGCTTTTGGTGGAGCAGGTCACCGGCGCGGTGCGTTGGCGCGAAACTATGTCCTATTTGGTGGCCGGGGGTGTGACCGAGGTTTGGGAAGTTGGCGCAGGTAAGGCTTTGTCCGGCATGATCCGCCGCATCGACCGGGCGATTGCGTGTCAGGCGATAGGGAGCCCTGAGGATATCGCCAAGCTGCAAGGTGCTGCCGGCGCCTAAAGATCACATTTTGCTCAGTGCGCCGGTTGGAAATAATGACGAATTTAGGAGAATCACATGTTTCGTTTGGATGTAAAAAACGCGTTGATCACTGGAGCCTCTGGCGGCATTGGCGGGGAAATTGCCAAGGCGCTGCATGCGGCAGGGGCGAGCGTGGCCCTCTCGGGGACTCGCGTGGAGCCGCTACAGGCTTTGGCAGATGAGTTGGGGTCGCGCGCGCATGTCTTGCCGTGCAACCTCTCGGATGCCGAGGCGGTGACGGCTCTGCCCAAACAGGCTGCTGACGCCATGGGCAGCGTAGATATTTTGGTCAATAACGCTGGCGTGACCCGCGACAACCTCTTCATGCGCATGTCCGATGACGAATGGACGTCGGTTCTCGACATCAATCTGACCAGCACCATGCGCCTGTGCAAAGGCGTGATGCGTGGCATGATGAAAGCCCGCTGGGGCCGGATCATCAATGTATCATCCATTGTTGGGGCGACAGGCAATCCAGGGCAGGCCAATTATGCCGCCTCTAAAGCCGGGGTTGTGGCCATGTCGAAATCATTGGCCTATGAGGTGGCCACGCGGGGCATCACTGTCAATTGCATAGCGCCCGGTTTCATCACCACCGCCATGACCGATAAATTGACAGAAGATCAAAAAGCGGGAATTTTATCTCAAGTGCCGGCTGGACGAATGGGCACTTCTGGCGAAATTGCGGCCGCGGCCCTTTATCTAGCAAGTGAGGAGGCGGGTTACACGACGGGGGCTACGTTGCATGTCAACGGCGGCATGGCCATGCTTTAGAGGTTTTTTGCCTATTTGGAATTGCAGGTGACAAAACATTTGCCCCCCGGCCATCCTGTGCTATAGGCGGCGCAACGACGTGATTTGCACCTTTTCGTGCTCACATCGGCCCCCTGTGGCAAAACGGGGATCTACTGCTTCGATGTTGAAGCACATCAAGACCGCAAGTTGTGCGGAGAACAACGGGCGCAAGCCCCGGAATGAATAAGGATCTGAGATATGAGCGACGTTGCTGACCGTGTTAAGAAAATTGTTGTAGAACACTTGGGTGTTGAGGAAGATAAAGTTGTTGATAATGCATCTTTTATCGATGACCTTGGCGCAGATAGCCTGGACACAGTTGAACTGGTTATGGCTTTCGAAGAAGAGTTTGGAATTGAAATTCCCGATGATGCAGCGGAAACGATCCAAACATTCGGTGACGCTGTCAAGCATATCTCTGAAGCCGTTTAATTTCAGCGCCTTGAATTTCGATTGCGGCATCCTTCTTGGGTGCCGTTTTCATTTCTACCCCCCCCCAGTAATTATTCCAAAATTGGGGGCTGACCTATGGATAGGTTTACATCATAATTGACCAGAGATCAAAATTGGAGTTCAAGATGCGTCGTGTCGTGGTAACTGGGCTTGGAATGGTATCGCCTTTGGCGGATGGGGTTGAAGCGACCTGGGAGCGTTTGCTCGCAGGAGTCTCCGGTGCAGGGATGATTGAGAAATTCGATACCAGCAATGTGGTTACGAAATACGCCTGCGAAGTGCCACTGGGCGATGGCACGAATGGCACCTTTAATGGCGATGCCTATTTGGAGCCCAAAGAGCGGCGAAAAATTGACGATTTCATTCTTTTTGGTATGGCCGCCGCTCAGCAAGCTGTGCAGGACAGTGGATGGATGCCTCAGGCAGATGCGGATCGAGAGCGTACCGGCGTGATGATCGGATCCGGTATAGGCGGTTTGCAAACCATTGCCGAAACGGCTTTGTTGATTGACAAAAAAGGTCCGCGAAGGGTTTCGCCATTCTTTATTCCTGGGGCATTGATCAATCTGGTCTCGGGACAGGTGAGCATCAAATATGGATTTAAGGGGCCGAACCATGCGGTTGTAACGGCCTGCTCGACCGGTGCACATGCCATTGGCGATGCCAGCCGTTTAATCATATTTGGTGATGCGGATGTTATGGTGGCAGGCGGCGCTGAAAGCTCAATCTGCGAGATTGGTATCGCTGGATTTAATGCCTGCAAAGCCTTGTCGACTAAATCAGAAGCAGATCCAACAAAGGCCAGCCGCCCCTATGATGGGGACAGAGATGGTTTTGTGATGGGTGAGGGGGCCGGTGTGGTTGTCCTTGAAGAGCTGGAACATGCCAAAGCGCGCGGCGCGAAAATTTACGCAGAGGTTTTAGGCTATGGCATGTCTGGTGACGCCTATCATATCACCGCCCCATCCGAAACCGGTGAGGGCGGCGAGCGGTCTATGCGAGCAGCCCTTAAAAATGCGGGCCTCGAGCCCCACGCGATTGATTATATCAATGCTCATGGTACGTCGACGATGGCCGATACCATTGAACTGAGCGCGGTGGAGCGTTTATTGGGTGATGCTGCCTCTGGTGTGACCATGTCATCCACCAAATCCTCATGCGGGCATTTGCTGGGCGCGGCGGGCGCAATAGAGGCGATCTTTAGCATTCTGGCCATTCGCGATCAAGTTGCCCCTCCGACCATCAATCTGGACCATCCTGCGGTGGAGACACCCATTGATCTGGCACCAAATGCCAAGGTAGAACGCCAGATCAATGTTGCTCTATCGAATTCCTTCGGTTTTGGCGGCACGAATGCCAGCGTCATTTTCGGGAAATTTGCATAATATGTGGCGAAATATTGCCTCTAATGCAATAACCTTGATTGTTATCGGTCTCTTCCTGATTGGCGGGATTATGACGCTTCTCAAAGCGGAGTATTACAACACTGGTCCCTTGACAGAGGCTATATGCCTCAAAGTCGAGCCCGGCAGCTCGATGCAGAAAGTTTCCGTTTATCTGCGGGATAAGGGCGTGGTTCGAAGCAAAGAATTGTTCAATATCGGAACCGATTATACCGATAAATCTGGCCGCCTCAAAGCTGGTAGTTTCTTGATCCCGGCGGGCGCGTCTATGGCAGAAATTGCAGATCAAATCACCACCAGTGGCCGCAATACCTGTGGCACGGAGGTGGTCTATCGCGTGGGGGTCACACGCAGCACGGTTTTGGTGCGGGAATTGGATCCAGTGTCGAACAGCTATGCGGAAGTTGCGCGTTTTACCCCCGCTGAGGACACAGCACCGGAAGCCTATCTCCGGGTGATTGGCCAAGGCGATACGCGCATTCGGATTGCAATCGCAGAGGGCACGACCAGTTGGCAAGTGGTCGAAGCCCTCAAAGCCATCGACATTTTGACGGGTGATATTGCACAGCTTCCCGCAGAGGGCGCCTTAGCACCGGACAGTTACGAGATCAAAGCAGGCGATCTGCGTCAAGAACTGCTCGCGCGGATGCTGCAAGCGCAAGAGCGCCGCCTGGCTGAGGTTTGGGCGCAGCGCAGTGATAGCGCACCCGTTGAGACGATGGAGGAGCTGCTGATCTTAGCGTCCATCATCGAAAAAGAGACCGGTGTGGCCGATGAACGTTTCACAGTGGCCTCGGTTTTTGTCAATAGATTGGAAAAGGGCATGCCGCTGCAAACGGATCCGACCGTTATTTATGGGGTGACCCTGGGCAAGGGACCTTTGGGCCGGGGTCTGCGCAAAAGCGAACTGCGCAAAGACACCCCTTGGAACACCTATGTAAACCGTGGTCTGCCGCCAACGCCTATTGCCAATCCGGGCTTGGCCAGCTTGCAAGCGGCGCTGAAACCGGCCGAGACGGATTTTATATTTTTCGTAGCAGACGGCACCGGTGGCCATGCCTTTGCGGTGACTCTCAAAGAGCACAATCGCAATGTTGCCGCTTGGCGCAAAATTGAAGCATCCCGATAGCCGTAAAGCTTTGTCAATATGACCGCTCGCAAAGGTTTTAAAGGTTTTACACCTTTCGGCTAAACTCCTCGCATACCACTTTAAAGCACGGATGCCGCGATGTGCTCCGCCGATGCTGCGCATGGCGTGTTAGAGCTGCAAGTGGCGTAGCTCTCTGAAAGTTTTGGCCCTGGCTTGTTTCGCAAACTTCGGTTCACGGTTTGACGCGTCAACGATCCCTAAAACATGCCAGGTCAGCACGCACGGAAGGTAGAAACTGCCTGGGCGGCTCGGGTGATGCCGAGGTCTTTTCAAGAATTCCGAGTTGCCCGGGTCGCCTGTGTCAGGTGAAACATCTCTGCAGATAGGTTGATAAGTTTGGTAATCTGCCTACATAGTAGAAATTAAAGCTCTACCAGAGGATTGACCCATGGCACAAACAGCAGCGCAATTGGAGACCATAGATCCGGTTTGGGATAAAATGCTGCGGCAAGCGCAAAGCGCATTGACGCAGGAGCCGCTCTTAGGGGCTATGATCCATTCCAGCATTCTGCATCACAGCAGCTTTGAGCAAGCCCTGTCCTACCGTATTGCGCTGAAGCTGGCGTCAGCCGAAATGCCAGAGCAAATGCTGCGCGAAATTGCCGATCACACCATCCAATCTGAGGATCTGGGTGCCTATTCGCGCGCCGATCTCATGGCGGTTCGTGAACGTGATCCAGCTTGCCATAATTTGACTCAGCCTTTGTTGTTTTTCAAAGGCTTTCAAGCTATTCAAGCCTATCGCGTTGGCCATGCCCTCTGGTGCGATGGGCGCAAAGATTTGGCGTATTTTTTTCAATCTCGAATTTCAGAAGTCTTTGGCATTGATATTCATCCCGCAGCCGTTATCGGACGCGGACTTATGATTGATCACGCGCATTCGATCGTAATCGGTGAGACGGCTGTGGTGGGAGACAATGTTTCAATGCTGCACTCGGTAACCTTGGGCGGCACGGGCAAGCAGGATGATGAACGTCACCCAAAGATCGGCAATGGTGTTTTGATTGGGGCGGGGGCAAAGGTTTTGGGCAATATCAAAGTTGGCCATTGCAGCCGGATTGCCGCTGGCTCTGTGGTGCTCCATGAGGTGCCGCCTTGCAAAACAGTTGCTGGGGTCCCTGCAAAGATTGTGGGAGAGGCTGGCTGCGAGCAACCTTCCATCACCATGGATCAACTCTTAGGTTGAGCGGCGCAAAGGCACGCAGTGTCATAAAAAAACCCGACGCAGTATTGGCTGGGCCGGGTTTTTTAATGATTATGAGCCGGCGCTTACGCCAGCATACACAGGGGGTGCTCGAGATTGTGAACGATCGCATCGAGCAATTCGGCGCCTAAAGCCCCGTCAATCACCCGGTGATCCACGGACATGGTGACGGACATGACAGTCGCCACGCTTAGCGTGCCATCCGCGTCCACAACCGGGCGTTTCTTGCCAGCTCCAACCGCGAGAATGGCCCCTTGCGGTGGGTTAATCACCGCATCAAAGTTATCAATGCCCATCATGCCAAGATTTGAGATTGAGAAACTGCCGCCCTGATATTCATGGGGCGCCAATTTGCGGCTGCGGGCGCGGGCGGCGAGATCTTTCATCTCAACCGCTAGTTTTGACAAAGATTTGCTGTCAGCATCGAGCAGGACCGGAGTGAACAATCCCCCCGCAATGGCAACGGCGACGGAGATATCGGACGCTTCCATCTGCAAAACGCGGTCACCGGCCCAAACTGCATTGGCCGCCGGAACGCTTTGCAGCGCCATGGCGCAGGCTTTGATGATAAAATCATTCACCGAGAGCTTCACACCTCGAGCTGCAAGCCCCGCGTTCATCTCACTGCGCAGCTTGAGCAGATTATCGAGCTGAATGTCACGGCGGAGGTAGAAATGCGGGATGGTTTGCTTGGCTTCGGTCAACCGGTCGGCAATCACCCTGCGCATCCCGTCCAAAGACACGGTTTTATAGCTGCGGCCCTGATAAAGCGCTTCCACGCTGGCGGCATTTGCGGAGCTGGGCAGTGAGGCTGCGGGTCCGGGAGCGACCGCGAGGGGCGCTGCGGCGGCAGAGGAGGCTGCGGCTGCGGCAGGGACGCCACTCACATCGGCTTTGACAATTCGCCCTTTGGGCCCGGATCCGCTTATCTGCGTCAGATCCAACCCTTGATTGGCTGCAATGCGCCGGGCCAGGGGGGAGGCGAAAATGCGTGTGCCGTCATTCGAGATCATGGCGGCAGGCGCGGCACTGTTTGGCGCGCTTGGAGCTGGCGCATGTGCTGTGCTCTTCTCTGCGGCCGCAGGAGCAGCGGCTGCGGTGCTTTGAGCTGGCGGCGAGGCGGTTGCATCCGCCGCATCACCCTCTTCGAGCAAAATGGCGATGGCCGAATTGACCTTCACATTCGCAGTGCCTTCGGCCACCAAGAGTTTTCCGATGACGCCCTCATCAACGGCTTCAAACTCCATTGTCGCTTTGTCGGTTTCAATCTCAGCCAAAAGATCGCCAGATTGGACCCGATCTCCTTCAGCAACCAACCATTTGGCCAGGGTTCCCTCTTCCATCGTGGGCGATAGGGCCGGCATAAGAATTTCAAGTGCCATGGGGCGCTCCTTAACGGTAGAGGACAGATTTGGCCGCCGTCATCACTTCATCAGTGGTGACCAGGGCAAGTTTCTCAAGATTGGCCGCATAGGGCATGGGAACGTCTTTGCCTGTGCAGGTTATAACGGGGGCATCGAGATAATCAAAAGCCTCCTGCATCAGAACAGAGGAGATATGGCTGCCAATAGAGCAGACCGGGAACCCTTCTTCGATGGTGACGCAGCGATTGGTCTTTTTCACAGAGTTCACCACCGTGGCGGTGTCCAAGGGACGTAAACAGCGCAGGTCAATAACTTCCGCACTGACGCCCATCTCAGCCAGTTGATCTGCGGCCTCCAGCGCATATTTCATCCCAATGCCGAAGCTGACCAATGTGATGTCATTGCCCTCGCGCCAGATGCGCGCCTTGCCAAGAGGCACGGTGTAATCGGGCAAATCTGGGACTTGGAAGCTCTGGCCATAGAGAATTTCATTTTCCAAAAAGATCACCGGGTTGGGATCGCGAATGGCTGATTTGAGCAGACCTTTGGCATCATCTGCCGAATATGGCATCACGACTTTCAGCCCAGGGATATGGGCGTACCAGGCCGCATAGTCTTGGCTATGCTGCGCTCCGACGCGGGCCGCTGCCCCATTGGGGCCGCGAAATACCATCGGCGCGCCCATCTGACCACCGGACATATAGAGGGTTTTGGCCGCAGAGTTGATGATATGATCCATCGCCTGCATGGCGAAGTTGAAGGTCATAAATTCGACAACAGGCTTTAGCCCACCAAAGGCGGCACCGACGGCAATGCCGGCAAACCCATGCTCGGTAATTGGCGTATCAATCACGCGTTTGGATCCGAACTCATCGAGCATGCCTTGCGAGATCTTATAAGCGCCTTGATATTCGGCCACCTCTTCACCCATGAGGTAGACCGTCTCATCAGAGCGCATCTCCTCGGACATGGCTTCGCGAATGGCTTCGCGCACGGTCAGGCTTTTAAATGACGTGCCGGCCGGCACGTCATGTTCGACGACCTGCACAGCAACGGGGGCTTGCGCAGATGCGCTGATTGGCGCTGCCGGCGTTTGCGCAGCAGCGCTGGCTGCTGGGGCGGCCGTCTGGGCCGGGGAGGCGGCATCAGATAGGCTTTCACCCTCGTCAAGCAAAACGGCAATGGCAGAGTTGACAGCCACATTGGCCGTTCCTTCCGCGATCAACAGTTTGCCAATTATTCCCTCATCAACCGCTTCGAATTCCATTGTTGCTTTGTCGGTTTCAATTTCAGCCAGGATATCGCCTGAACTGACCTTATCACCTTCCGCAACCAGCCATTTGGCCAGGGTGCCTTCTTCCATTGTGGGAGACAGTGCGGGCATCAAAATTTCAATCGCCATGGGTTAAGCCTCCGCCTGTGCGTAAATATCTGTCCAAAGTTCATCCAAAGCCGGTTCTGGGCTTTGTTTTGCAAATTCCGCGCTTTCGTTGACCACGGCTTTGATGTCCTTATCAATTGCCTTGAGATCCTCTTCGCTGCAATGTTTACCGGTCAGGAGCAGATCGCGCACATGTTCAATGGCGTCTTTTTCTTCACGAATTTTCTGGACCTCTTCGCGTGTCCGGTATTTGGCGGGATCGGACATTGAGTGGCCGCGGTAGCGGTAGGTTTTGATCTCAAGTATGTAGGGGCCCTTGCCAGAGCGGCAATGCGCCACGGCCGCCTCGCCAGCGGCTTTTACCGCCAAAACATCCATGCCATCAACCGCTTCGCCCGGAATGCCAAAGGCGCGGCCGCGTTCGTAGATTTCTGCGGATGAAGTGGAGCGTTGCTGTGATGTGCCCATGGCGTATTGGTTGTTTTCAATCACAAAAACCACTGGAAGATCCCAAAGCGCTGCCATGTTGAACGTTTCGTAAACTTGGCCCTGATTGGCTGCGCCATCTCCGAAATATGCAAAGGTTACCCGGCCATTGCCGAGATATTTATCGGCAAATGCCAGGCCTGCACCGATGGGTACCTGCGCTCCCACAATGCCGTGACCGCCGTAGAAATGCTTCTCTTTCGAGAACATATGCATCGAGCCGCCTTTGCCTTTGGAATATCCGCCGCTGCGACCGGTCAGCTCGGCCATAACGCCGTTGGCTTCCATGCCACAGGCCAGCATGTGGCCGTGATCGCGGTAGGAGGTCACGCGCTTGTCGCCTTCCTCTGCTGCCGCTTCGAGTCCCACCACAACTGCTTCTTGACCGATGTAGAGATGACAAAAGCCACCAATCAAACCCATGCCATAGAGCTGGCCGGCCTTTTCTTCAAATCGCCGGATCAGCAGCATTTCGCGGTAGTAATGCAGCAAATCGTCCTTCGAGACATTTGTCTTGCTTGTTTTTTTAGCCGCCATCGGGACCTCGTAAAAATAGTTTAGCGTTAAACTATTCTTTATCACAGGTTGATTGCAAATGTGAACAATTTATTTTATATAATTAATTGAGGCAATTAGATTGATTTACTGGATGACGATTTCATCGGGGCGAATGAAGCCTAGAATATCACGAGCCTGTTGGTCCAAGAGATCAAGATCTAAATAGTGATCTGACAGGCGCAGAGTTTTGTTTTCAAGTTGGGAAATTGAGCGTTGCACTGTGCTCAACTTTTGCTGCAATTCATCGGCTTCTGCTTGGTAGGCCGCGCGGCGCAAAATGCCGTAATCGCCTTGTATGGCGGAAAATATGAAATAGGCGGCCAATGTTAGCGACACAAATGTCACGGCCAGAGGGCCAACTGGAGGGATGCTGCGCTGTCTCATCTACTGCCTATGCCTCTCACGGGCTTTTAAGCAGTATGACACGTCAGGCGATCCTTGTGAATCCCCTGATTCGTTTTTCTTTTAAATTTTATCCCGCGATTGAGGCGCGGTAGATCTCATCTATGGTTTGTCCCAGGGTTTGATCAAACTCCGCATCTGTTTGGTCTGCAGATAGCCCTTCGGTGAGGGCGCGGGAGAAGCTGGCAATCATCTTGCTGTTTTGAGACAGGCGCGCATTGGCCTCTGCGCGGCTATAGCCGCCTGAGAGTGCGACAACCGACAGAACGCGCGGGTGTTGGCAAAGGCTGCTGTAAAGATTGGCCGTTTCGGGCAGTGTGAGTTTGAGCATCACCGTTTGATCGGCGGGCAGAGCATCGAGATGGCTCAAGAGTGTATCGCGCAAAATATTTTCCGCGTCTGGCTTATCCGCAATTGTGATTGAAATTTCTGGCTCCAGAATAGGTGTCAGACCCTGGGCGATGATCTGCGCGCCAATCTCAAATTGCTGCGCAACAATTTGCGAGATGCCCTCGCGGTTGGCTCCATGAATAACAGAGCGCATCTTCGTGCCAAAAATGCCCAATGCTGCGGCGCGCTGCAAAACGCTGTCCAGATCTGGCATCGGTTTGAGTAATTGCACGTCTTCGGCTGTGTCTTGCAGGCCCTTGTCGACCTTCAAAAATGGCACAACGCCACGTTGTTGCCACAAATATTGCGGCGCCGGTTGCCCATCGAAATCCCGATCCATCGTATCTTCAAAGAGAATCGCGCCGACCACTTTGCTGCCTGTGAAGTCCGAAGAGCGCACAATGCGGCCGCGCATCGCGTGGATCATATCAAACATTTCGGCATCATTGGAAAAGGCTTTTGCATCAACCCCATAAGCGGCCAGAGCTTTGGGGGTCGAGCCACCGCTTTGATCCAAAGCGGCAATAAAGCCTTGGCCGGCTCGAATTAAGTCTCGTTGTTCTTGATGTGACATGCTGACTACCGACTCAAAGTTGAAGCTATGACAGAGGTTTAGGCGGCTTGGCGCAAAGCTTCAATATTGGTGGCGCTAACGGTCTGAAATTAGGGCGTGCTTAACGTTCTTAGGCGGTAAGCGCAGCGACGCCCGGCAAATCTTTGCCCTCCATCCATTCCAAAAATGCACCGCCCGCGGTGGAGATATAGCTAAAGCCATCGGCTGCGCCGGCTTGGTTGAGCGCGGCCACCGTATCGCCACCTCCGGCCACCGAAATCAGCTTGCCCATTTTGGTCAGGGTTGCGGCCGATTGCGCTGCGGCATTGGTGGCGCGGTCAAAGGGTTGCAGTTCAAAAGCGCCAAGCGGTCCATTCCAAATCAAAGTGCGGGCACCGGCCAAACATGCGCCAATGCGCGCGACAGTTTCAGCCCCGGCATCTAGGATCATTGCATCCTCTGGACAGGCCTGGGCATCGACAGTTTGATGCGGTGCATGGGCAGAAAATTCGCGGGCAACAACGATATCCGAGGGTAAAATAATCTCGCAACCCGTGGTTTGCGCCCGCTCTAAAATGCGCCGTGCCGTTTCGGCCAGATCATGCTCGCAGAGGCTTTTGCCCACTGCATATCCCTGCGCGGCCAGAAACGTATTGGCCATGCCGCCACCAATGACGAGGTGATCTACTTGCCCCACCAAATTGCTTAACAGATCCAATTTTGAGGAGACCTTAGCGCCACCAACGACTGCCACCACCGGGCGTTCGGGTGTGCCCAATGCTGCCGCAAGCGCCTTGAGTTCTTCTGCCATCAACCTGCCGGCACAGGCTGGCCGCAACCGGGCCAGAGCTTCGGTCGAGGCATGGGCGCGATGGGCGGCGGAGAAGGCATCATTGCAATAAATATCCCCAAGATCCGCCAAGCGTTGAGCCAATTGCGGATCATTGCGCTCTTCGCCCGGTTCGAATCGAATATTCTCGATCAAAACCACTTGGTTTTTGGCAAAGGCGATGGTCTCGCGCGCTTGATCTAGGCTGGTGAATTTCACCGCAACGCCCAGGGCCCGCTCAAGGGCCGGCACGGTGACTTTTAAGGAGAGTTCATCTACGGCCCGTCCTTTTGGCCGTCCGAAATGGGCAATGAGGATGGGCGTCCCACCGGATTTCAAAATATGCTGCACCGTGGGCACGATCCGATCAATCCGCGTGGTATCAGTGACGCGGCCATTTTCGACTGGCACATTGATGTCAACACGGGTGAGCACGCGCTTGCCCATGAGTTGCATGTGATCCAAAGTTTTCCAGCTCATCTCGGTCTCCTTAACTGCAGCTCTGTTAACACCCGATATTGGGCGAAGGTCAACCGGTTGGGTCTTTTCCTTCTCTGGAATTTTCATTAGGTTGCCGACCAAATCAAAAGGAGCGCCCCAATGGCCGATACGCAGACCAAAGACCTCGAAAATACAATCTTGATGGAATTGAAAGATGGGACAGTCACCATCGAGCTTTTGCCAGATGTGGCGCCGCTACATTGTGAGCGGATGAAAGATTTGGTGCGGACCGGACAATACGATAATGTGGCGTTTCACCGCGTAATTGATGGCTTTATGGCGCAAACCGGCGATGTGGAGCACGGCAATATGGAAGATAACTCCAACCTGCGCGCGGCCGGCACTGGCGGCTCGAAACTGCCAAATCTCCGGGCTGAGTTCTCGAAACTGCCCCATGACCGCGGCACAATCGGTGCGGCTCGGTCGCAAAACCCAGATTCGGCCAACAGCCAATTCTTCATCAACTTTTCTGACAATCACTTTCTGAACGGTCAGTACACAGTCTATGGCCGCGTAACCTCCGGTATGGAACATGTGGATGCCATCACCCGCGGTGAACCGGCGCCCAATCCAGATCGCATGATTTCTATGAAGGTGGCTGCCGATGCTTAGGCTCGCCGCAGTTTTTGCATGTATCGCCGGGCCTGCTTTGGCCGGTGGTCTTGAAATTGAGGTCCTTGGCGAGACTGTGACCGGCACGGTCCAAATTGATCTGCTTGAGGATGTGGCACCGTTGCATTCAGCGCAGATTTTGGCACTGGCAGAGCAGGGCGCTTATGATGGGGTGGTGTTTCATCGGGTCATTGAGGGCTTTATGGCGCAGACCGGTGATGTACGGTTTGGAAAAAATCCCAAAGATATGTCGCGCGCTGGCATGGGCGGGTCAGAGCTAGGCAATATCCCAGCGGAATTTTCCGACGTGCCCTTTGACCGCGGCGTGGTCGGCATGGCCCGCTCGCAAAACCCAAATAGCGCCAATAGCCAGTTTTTCATCATGTTCGAGCCGGGCCATTTCCTCAATGGGCAATATACGGTTGTCGGTCGTGTGACCTCGGGGATGGATGTGGTGGATCGCTTGAAACGCGGGCATCCGCAATCGGGCGCTATTACCGGCCAGCCTGATGTGATGCATCGGGTGACTACGGTGGATTAATGAGGGGTGTTTTAGACCTCCTGGCCGTCAAGGGCCAAAGGCGCGGTGCATATGCCCCGCGCCTTTTTCATGCCTAGCCGTCAAAATTTGCCAATTCGGTGAGGCGCAGCGCCTCTGAGCGGAGTTTGGCGATGGTGGTGAGGTTGACCGGGTCAGCCTTAAAGCTGCCCCAGCTTTGCACCAAAGGATCGGCTTGGGTGCCCGGTGCAATCGGGTATTCGTAATTGTCGGACGCGTAAATCTCTTGCGCGGCCGGTGAAGCAAGATAGGTCATCAGGGCCAGTGCCTCGTCCCGATTGGGCGCGGATTTGGTCATTGCCATGCCAGATACATTCACATGCGTGCCCGCACCTTCAAACACTGGAAATTCAATTGAGACGCTGCCGGCCCAGGCTTGCTGTTCGGGATCGGCGAGCATTTTGCCCATATAATATGTGTTTCCAATGGAAATATCACATTCCCCCGCCCAAATCGCTTTGACTTGCGCCCGGTCGTTGCCCTGCGGTTTGCGGGCCAGATTGGCTTTCACCGCTTTGAGCCAAGTCAATGTCTGAGCTTCACCATGGTGATGCAAATAGGCGGCTGTAAGGGCGAGCATATAAGAATGTGTGCCTGAGCGCGTGCAAATGCGTCCCTGCCACTTGGGATCTGCAAGATCTTCATAGCTGGTAACCTCGCCTGTGGTGACCCGCTCTTTTGAGGCATAGATGATCCGGGCCCGTGTGGTCAGGCCAAACCATTGATTTTCGGGATCGCGATATGCTGCTGGGATATTTTCTGTCAGGCTGGCATCAATCACCGGTTGCGTAAGCCCGGCAGAGACCACGTTATGAAGCCGTGAAATATCAGTGGTGAACACCAAATCCGCGGGCGAGCGTTTGCCCTCAGCCCGCAAGCGCTCAATCATACCTTTCTTTAGAAAGGCAACATTGACCGCAATTCCGGTCTTTTCGGTAAAGCCATCCATCAAAGGCTTGATCAAGGCCGGTTCTCGGTAGGAATAGACGTTGACCTCCTGCGCGGCCAGTGGGGTGGCAAGGGCAAAGGCGCAAAGGGCGAGGGTGGTGGTGCGAAAGTTAGGCATAGCTTTCTCCAAGGTTGCTGGGAAGGCAATATCCGAGTATTTTTGTCAGGTCAATACCTGATTATTTTACTAAGGTTTTGGCTCCTCCTGTTTTACCACGTTCCAAAGCGCATCCATCTCGGCGAGATCCGACTGTGAAGGCGTCCGGCCATCTTGTTGAAGTTTATCTTCAATACAGTTGAATCTGCGCATAAATTTTTGATTTGCATCTCGCAAAGCCTGCTCTGGATCAATGTTCAAATGCCGAGCTAAATTGGCCATAACGAACATTAGATCACCAAATTCCTCATGGCGATGCGCGGCGCTCTCGGCCTCCTTTAGCTCATCAATTTCTTCGCGTATCTTGTCGAGCACCTGCTCGACATCTGGCCAATCAAAGCCGAACCGCGCCGCGCGCTTTTGCAATTTGACCGCCCGCGTCAATGCGGGCAAACCCAGAGCAACCCCGTCCAAAGTGCGGGTTTGATCGGCTTGAGCGCGTTCTGCGGCTTTGATGGTTTCCCAGTCTATGGTCTGCTGCTCTGCGGTTTTATCGCGCGACTGATTGCCAAATACATGGGGATGACGGGCAACCATTTTATCGCTGATCGCATCGGCGACCGTGTGAAAGGTGAAAAATCCCTCCTCCTCTCCAATAGCGGTGTGATAGACTGTTTGCAGCAGCAGATCGCCCAGCTCTCCTTTCAAATCGGCCATATCTCCGCGCGCAATGGCATCGGCGACCTCATAGGCCTCTTCGATCGTATAGGGGGCAATGGAGCTGAAACTTTGCTCAATATCCCAAGGGCAGCCCGTGTCAGGATCACGCAGGCGACGCATGATATAAAGCAGACGTTCAATACCTCCATTTTTTGCGTGTAGCAGATCATCATTCTCCATTGCCTTGCTCCCTCAATTCCGCTTTTCTTGGCCCATAAGGAGCCAGCTCATGCCAATCGTCAACCGTATCGCTGAATTTGCTGAGGACATGAAAGCTTGGCGCCGTCATTTGCATCAAAATCCAGAGCTTGGGTTTGACTGCCATGAAACCGCCGCTTTCGTGGTGGAGCGTTTGCAAGAGTTTGGCATCACCGAAATTCATACTGGTATTGCGCAATCTGGGCTCGTGGCTTTGATACATGGCCGCGCCCCCGGCCCGGTGATCGGCCTGCGCGCCGATATGGATGCGCTGCCAATTGAGGAGGCAACCGGGGCGGCTTATGCCAGTCAGGTTCCAGGCAAGATGCATGCCTGTGGCCATGACGGGCATACCACCATGTTGCTGGGCGCGGCGCGCTATTTGGCCGAAACGCGTAATTTTGCCGGCACTGTGGCCTTAATCTTTCAGCCGGCCGAGGAGAATGGCGGCGGCGGTGAGGTTATGGTGCAAGAGGGGCTTATTGAGCGTTTTGCAATTGACAGTGTCTACGCGCTGCATTGCGAGCCAGGTGCCCCAGTTGGGCAGTTGAGCACGACGCCCGGTCCGATCATGGCAGCGGTGGACACATTTGAAGTGCAGATTACTGGGCAGGGCGGTCATGGGGCCATGCCGCATTTGGCCGTTGACGCCATTCCAGCCGCTGTGTCGATTACCCAGGCGTTTCAAACCATCGTGAGCCGCAATCACAATGCGGTCGAGGATTTGGTGGTGAGCGTGACGCAAATTCACGCAGGCACAATAGATAATGTCATCAATGACAGCGCCTTCATCGGCGGCACGGTGCGCAGTTTTGCCCGTCCGGTACAGGATATGGTGGAGCGGCGAATGCGTGAAATTTGCGCAGGTCACGCGGCGGCCTTTGCGGTCGATGTGACATGCACCTATACCCGCGGCTATCCCGCCACGATCAATATGCCCGAACACACTGCCTTTGCCAGCCAGGTGGCCGAAGAGGTTTGCGGGACTGCTCTTTTTGAGACAGACCGGACCCGCGAGATGGGGGCGGAGGATTTTTCCTATCTTCTGGAAAAAAGGCCGGGGTGTTATTTGTTTTTGGGGCAGGGAGAGGGGGCCGCTTGGCACAATGCGGCCTTTGATTTTAATGATGAAGTATCCCCGGTTGGGGCCTCATTTTTTGCGCGTTTGGTCGAACGCGCGCAACCTTTGGAGCAATAAATGGCACTGAAAGACGCAGCAAATGACGTGGATAATGCGATTACGGGCGAGGGCTACAAAGGCATGTCTTTTGAAAATGCCTTCGGTGGTGCCTTATCTTTTATGCGTCGTCGCTATTCAAAAAATCTGGCGGGCGTAGATCTTGCGGTCACGGGCGTGCCGTTTGATCAGGCGGTGACCAACCGCCCCGGCACAAGGCTGGGTCCGCGGGCCATCCGGGAGGCGAGCAGCTTGCAGCCCTGTGATCCACCCTATGGCTGGGATATCAACCCTTTGGCGGAGTATAACATCTGTGATTATGGAGATCTGGCCTTTGATTACGCCAATATCCCCGCCTTTCCCGCAGCTCTTAAGGCGCATATTTCCGGCATTCTTGCAAAAGGGCCAGGCACTTTGACCCTTGGCGGGGATCATTACATCACCTTTCCAATTCTGCGGGCCTATGCGGAAAAATTTGGCCCCCTGGCTTTGATCCAGTTTGATGCCCATTCCGACACTTGGCCAGATGATGATCCGGCTCGAGTGGATCACGGCACGATGTTTTATAAGGCTGTGAAAGAGGGGATCGTGGATGTGAAACGCTCGGTTCAAATCGGTATTCGCACCCAGAATGATTACGACGCCGGGGTGCATGTCATTGATGCGCCGCGCGTGCATGAGCAGGGCTGGGCGGCCAGTGTGGCGCAGATTAAACAGATTGTTGGCGATCACCCAACCTATCTGACCTTTGATATTGATTGCCTTGACCCGGCTTTCGCACCGGGCACGGGCACGCCGGTGTGGGGCGGCCTGTCGTCGGCGCAGGCCGCTGCCATTTTGCGCGGCTTGCGCGGGATCAATATGAAAGGTGGCGATGTGGTTGAAGTCTCACCACCCTTTGACACCACCGGCGCCACGGCGATTGCGGGGGCGCATGTGGGTATGGAGTTGATGTGCCTTTACTGTTGGAAGCTGCGCGCAGGCCGCGCTTAAGCCCTATCAAACCCGTCTATGGGCTTGTGTCCTCGAACAGTTGCAAAGGCCGCTGCAAAACGGCAGATCAACATAAGATGAGAAGGCGCAGCCCGGTCTTGCCACCGGGCAAAACCTTATGGCGTGGCGGCTGGGTCATGCAGAGCTCTGTATCAGTTTCGCCGCCAATACGGCACCTGTGATCCCAAAATTTCCCAAGTCTTCAAGCTTCGTGGCTAAGTTTTCCATTGCCACAGCGCAGCATCCCCCGCAAACTCTGCGCAAAGACAAAGGATATGCGAATGCCCAACCAACCAATTTCCGGTAATAATTTGGCCCGTTTTGCCGGGCCGCAAACCTTTATGCGCCTGCCAGAGGCACAAGGCCCGGAGGGATTGGATGTCGTGGTACTAGGCATCCCTATGGATATTGGCACCTCTTGGCGGTCCGGTACGCGGTTTGGCCCCAAGCAAATTCGCCAAGAAAGCGCGATGATCCGGCCGTATAATTTACAGACAGGCGCGGCACCTTTTGACAGCCTGCAAGTGGCAGATATGGGCGATGTTGCAATCAATACCTTTAGCCTGGCTGAGAGTTTGAGCATTATTGAGCGGACCTACGACGGTTTGCACGACTACCCAGTTGTGCCGGCCACGCTGGGCGGGGATCATTCTTTAACCCTGCCGATCTTGCGTTCGATTGCGAAAAAGCACGGGCCTGTGGCCTTGGTGCATGTCGACGCGCATGCGGATGTGAACGATGAGATGTTTGGAGAGCGTGAAACCCATGGGACCGTATTCCGCCGCGCTTTTGAGGAAGGGCTGCTTGTGCCGGAGTTGGTCTATCAAATCGGCTTGCGCGGCACCGGCTATACGGCTGAAGATTTTTCTGAGGCCGCCGATTGGGGTTTCAATATGATCACGGCGCCAGAAATTTGGCACAAATCTCTGACCCCCCTGGGCCAGGAGATTCGCCAAGCCATCGGGGATCACCCCTGTTATCTGACCTATGATATCGACAGCCTAGATCCGGCCTATGCCCCGGGCACCGGCACGCCAGAGATTGGCGGGCTGACCACGCCGCAGGCTATGGAACTGATCCGCGCTCTACGCGGATTGAATATCGTTGGGTTTGATATGGTTGAAGTGAGCCCTATGTATGACACTTCGGGCAATACGGCCCTAACGGCGGCGAATTTGATGTTTGAGATCTTGAGCATCCTGCCCGGTGTTGCTTATCGTTGAGGGGCTAACTTTTGATAAAAATTCTGGTGGTGGCGCTGGCGCTTTTTGCCGGCTTGCAAGTTGTGGCACGCTTCTGGCCGATTGTGCATTCTGATTGGCCGGGCGGGCCTATGGCGGCCGGGAAAAGCGTGCAAACGCATCTCAGCGGCTTGTATTTACGTCGCGATGATCTCGATTTTGCGCAGATCAAAAGCCGCATTTTGGCCAATCCGCGCCACGAGATCCTGACGTTGGAACCTCGGCTCAAAGTGCTCCTGCGATCCCGCGTCTGGGGTTTTAAAGACATTGTCGAGCTGTGGCGCGATGAGAATGGCACGCATCTGCGTGGTTACTCTAGTTTTGGTGGATTTGACTGGGGCAGCAATAAAAAACGGATTGAGGCCTGGATTGCCCGTTAAAATCGCCTGCAAAACCCTGGCCCCTCTTGACGCCGCAGGCGACATAGGCGAGCTGAAGGCATGATAGCAGAAGAGACATTACAGCAAATCATCCAAAGGTTTGAGTTCATCGAAGCTCAAATGGGAGAAGGTGCCGGCGATATTGCCAAATTGGCCAAGGAATATTCTGATTTACGGCCAGTGGTCGAAGAAGTGCGGGCCTATCAGACTTTGCTGCGCGATATATCTGATGCGGAAATGATGATGGATGATCCAGATATGCGCGAGCTGGCGGCAGAAGAGCTGCCCGTGCTCCGCGCCGCATTGCCCAAGGCCGAGCATGATTTGCAGCTGACGCTCTTGCCGAAAGATGAGGCAGATGCGCGTCCGGCGATTTTGGAAATTCGTCCTGGAACAGGCGGTGATGAAGCTGCACTTTTTGCCGCCGATTTGATCCGCATGTATCAGCGCTATGTTGACGCCAAAGGCTGGGGCTTTGATGTTATTGAACATCAAGCCACAGAGCTGGGCGGTGTGAAAGAGTTTGTTGCCCATATCAAGGGCGAAGGGGTTTTTGCCAAGCTGAAGTATGAAAGCGGCGTGCATCGGGTGCAGCGCGTGCCCAGCACAGAAAGCGGCGGGCGCGTTCACACCTCAGCGGCCACAGTGGCGGTATTGCCCGAAGCGGAGGATGTGGATATCCACATTGATCCAAATGATATTCGTATTGATACCATGCGAGCCAGCGGGGCCGGGGGGCAGCATGTGAACACCACCGATTCGGCGGTGCGCATCACCCATTTGCCCACCGGATTGATTGTGGTCAGCGCAGAAAAATCACAGCATCGCAACCGCGAAATTGCCATGCAGGTGCTCAAAACCCGGCTTTATGATCTGGAACGCGAGCGGGTGGATGGGGAGCGCTCTGCCAACCGCAAATCACAAGTGGGATCTGGCGATCGCTCTGAACGGATCCGTACCTATAATTTCCCACAGGGTCGGATGACCGATCATCGCATCGGTCTCACGCTCTACCGGCTTGAGCAAATCTTACAGGGTGATTTGGACGAAATCATTGATGCGTTGACCTCAGAGGCGCAAGCGGTCTTGCTGGCGGAAATGAACGGATGAGCCAAAGTTTCCAGACGGCCTTGACCCATGCCGGGCAAAGGCTTTCGGGCGCCGGTATTGAGGAGTTTCGACGCGAGGCGCGCATTTTATTGGCCTTTGTGGTGGGTTTAGACCCGCTGCAAGTGTCTATACGGCTAGAAGACACGCTTAATGTCGAACAATCTGCCAAGCTAGAGGCTGCTCTGAGCTCTCGGGTGGCGCGTGTGCCGATGTCGCATATTTTGGGCTACCGCGACTTCTACGAACATCGTTTTATCGTCACCCCCGATGTTTTGGATCCGCGACCTGAAACGGAAGAGCTGGTGACGCGCGCGCTATCGGCCCCGTTTCAAAATGTCCTGGATCTTGGGACGGGGTCGGGCTGTATCATTCTGTCGCTCTTGGCTGAAAATTCATCGGCGCGCGGATTGGCCTTGGATCAATCGGCAAAGGCGCTTGAGGTGGCGCGCCGCAACGCTGAAAATTTGCACTTAACCGATCGCCTGCGTTTTTGCCGATCTGACTGGTGTCAGGAGCTTCCCGCCGAGCAATTTGATCTTATTGTCTCCAATCCGCCCTATATTCACCCTACTGCAATGAAAGGCCTATCACCGGAAGTGCATCACGAGCCCATATCTGCGCTGACCGACAATATAGATGGGTTGAGCCATTACGCGACAATTGCCTATCAAGCGCATGGGTTTTTAGCGCCTCAGGGCCGGTTGCTGTTTGAAATAGGCTATGACCAAGGGGCTGCGGTGGCTCAGCTACTGCGCAGAGAAGGCTATCGCGACATCGCCATTTTGGAAGATTTGGACCACAGGCCGCGGGTTGTTTCTTGCCGGGCCCGGGCGGAAAAAATGGAATAATCGGAACAAATTGAGATTTTTTGCTTGCTGATTTGGGCCAAACATGTTTTGTAGCACGTGTCGAGACCATGCACAGGCATGTACGACATGAAACCCAATCATGACCAATTGCAGTTATTACTTAATCGGTCCGTCGCCAAATAGGCTTTTTCAAAACATGAGATCTTCAAAAACGCGCCCTCGCTCGAAGAATAATCGCAATAATCACAATCGCTCCGGTGCGAACATCATGAACCGCGTGTTCGATAGTTCAGGGCCCGAAGGCAAAGTGCGTGGCACACCGCAGCAAATTATTGAAAAATACCAATTGCTCACCCGCGATGCACAATTGTCAGGTGACCGTGTGGCAGCTGAAAATTTCCAGCAGCACGCCGAACATTACATGCGGCTCTTGGCAGATGCCCAGCGAGAAATCGAGGCGCGCCGGGATCAGCAAGATCGCGAGAACCGTGAGAAACAAGCTCAGCGAGATCAGGAACGGGGTGAACGCGANGATCGCGCNGAACCGCGGCGCAATCGCGGCGATGATGAAGNTGCCAAAATGCCCTCTGCCTTGGATGTGGCTGATTTTTCAGACGCACCCCAGCCGGATTTGGCACCTTTGAACCCGGCCGATTTAGCGCAAACTCCCCCGATAGAGCCGAGCAAAAGTGCCGAGCCTGCCAAACCGCGCCTGCGCCGTCGGCCCGCCAAACTGGTCAGTGAGCCGGCACCGGAGGCTGACGCAGCCGCCATGCCTGCACCTGTTTCAGAAGATTAAATCAGGCCTCTTTGGCGCTCAACAGGTCTCAGCCCCGCGCGCGCAGCCCGGTGTTGCTACTGGGCAAATGCTGTGGCTGGGTGGCTGGATTATGCAGAGGTGTTACCCCTCTGCCTGTGTTTGATTGAGTATTTTTTAGAGTTATTTCGCCAGTCGGCGCGCCAAGGCGCAGAATCCCTCAAGAGATATTTCTTCGGCCCGCGCGGTGGGCTCAAGTCCCGAAGCTCGCAGTGCAGTTTCAATATCGGGAGCGGCAGACTTTAGGCTCGAACGGAGCATCTTGCGGCGTTGATTGAACGCCATAGCCACGGTGGACGATAAAAGCCCCGCTGGCGCTGGAAATCGTGGCTCCGCCAAAGCTTCGAGATGCACAACGGCCGAATGGACTTTCGGTGGTGGGGTAAAGGCTTCAGGCGGCAGTTCCATGACCACAGAGGGGTTGCTCTTCCATTGGGCCAAAATACCAAGCCGTCCATAGGCCTTTGTGCCTGGCTTTGCGATAATCCGCTCAGCCACCTCTTTTTGAAACATTAAAGTCAAACTGCTCCAAAATGGTGGCCAGTCTTTCGGTGTTAGCCAGCGGACCAAAAGTTCGGTGCCCACGTTATAGGGCAGGTTGGCCACCACGCGTACCGGTCCGGTGAGTTGGCCGCGGATGTCAAAATCCAATGCATCGGCGTTGAACACATCCAAACGGCCCGGATAGGCCGCAGCAATCTGCGCCAGAGCCGCCATGCAGCGCGGATCTTTCTCCAAGGCCACGACCCGGCGCGCACCAGCGGCCAAAAGCCCGCGCGTCAACCCGCCCGGTCCGGGCCCCACTTCTAAAACATCATGGCCACTGATATCTCCGGCCAGCCTGGCAATTTTTGATGTAAGGTTGAGATCCAGTAGAAAGTTCTGTCCCAAAGATTTTTTTGCGTCCAATCCATGGGAGGCAATCACGTCACGCAGTGGCGGAAGATCGTCAATTTGCATTCTGGCGCGCCCTTATCATGCGATCTGCACAGCTTATCGCTTGAACCATTGAGGAGGCATCTGCAAGGCCTTTACCGGCAATATCAAAGGCGGTGCCATGGTCGGGAGAGGTCCGCACGATGGGCAGCCCCAAGGTGACATTCACGCCGCCGGAAAAATCCAAGGTCTTAATCGGGATCAAGGCTTGATCATGGTACATGCACAAAGCTGCGTCATAACCGGCGCGCGCCTTGGGGTGAAATAGCGTATCTGCGGAATGGGGTCCGGTGATGGCCAGCCCGGCGTTTTGCAGCTCAGCCACCCAGGGGGTGATTTGGTCAATATCCTCCCGGCCAATCTTACCGCCTTCGCTGGCATGTGGATTGAGCCCGGCGACGCTGATGCGCGGTGCTGCAATGCCAAAATCATGGCGCAGGGCCTCATGCAGGATGCGAGCGGTGCTGTGAAACAACTCTTTGGTGATCGCCTGAGCGACTTCGCTGATCGGGATATGAATGGTGAGCGGTACGACCGAAAGCGCCGGGCAAGTCAGCATCATCACAACCTGCTCAACGTCGCACAGATGCGCCAGAAATTCCGTATGTCCGGGAAACTGAAACCCGGCCCCATCTTGCAAAATCGCCTTATGAATGGGCGCAGTGCACAGACCGGCCATCTGTCCGGCCTGGGTGAGCCGCACCGCCATTTCAATGGCAGCAATGACCCCGGCCGCATTGCGCGGGTCTGGGAGGCCAGGATACGCGGGTTGGGCGAAATCGATGTGATGCAGCCAAATGTGATCTGCGGGTGGCGGTGCCGTATTGGGCTGAAACAGCGTGATCGGAACGTCCCGCGGCAAATGCCGCTGATCGGCAAAAAGGACCATTGGGATCTTGGTGCCAATCTCTTTCTGCGCGGTTCTAAATATTTCAAGTCCAATGCCAGCGGGATCTCCGCAGGTGACCGCAAGGGGCGCGCGTATGGTCTTATCTGTCATCACCAAAGCACCTGTACCAAAAATCAAATTTCAAAGCGCCAGGAGCCAAGTCCTCTGGATTTGAAACTTTGTAAAACCATCACCGCAGTTGGGCGTTAATGATAGACGATATCTGCGCTGGCGCGCAGCTCGGCGAGAAAGCCGTCGGCCAGGCTTGAGATACGAGCGGAGCGCAGGTTATCTGCAACTTGTCCGCGCGACACATCTTCTAGCGCTGCATAGACCCGCGCGCAGAGCATGACAATTTCAGCGTGATTCCCTGCCGCTGCTGCCGGCATGTCATCAAATTCATTCTTATCCAGCCCCATCAGACGCAGAGATAAGGCTTGGGACATTTGATCGGGGCTTTCAGACCGAATTGTCAAAGTTAGCGAGGGATTGTTTTTGGCCGCGCCGTAAAAATCATCACAGGTGTCGGCCATCTTCGTGGCGGCTTTCACAGCATCCGCCGGTCCTTTTAAATGCGCGTATTTAACGGTGGAAATCTCTGGCGATTGCACTGTGGTCTCGGCCACATCACGCAGTTGAAACAAGACGACGGCATTTGGCACCTCAAGTGGGGTGGTGATCTGACCTGGGCGCAAACCGGAAATAATAGGCCGCAGACCATCGGGCAGGTCGCTCAGATTGGCCCATTCCAGCCGACCACCATTCACGCGCGATTGCGCAACCGACAGACGGCGGGCTTGTTCAGAGAAATCGGCGGTTGAGCTGATGCGCCCCAATCGCTCCGCAGTTTGACGTGCGCTGTTCAGCTCTTCGGCAGAGCCGGCTGGTAACACAATCTCAGTCAAGAGCACTTTGACCCCGCCCTGAGCCCCGGCAGAGGCAAGCGCCCGGTCAATTTCTGCTTCACTCGGTGCGCTGCGGGCCGCAAAGCGGGCGCGAATAAGTTCGCGCCAGGTCACCCCAACCATGATGAAATCGCGGTAAGTTTGCTCATCAACGCCGCTTTGCGCCAGAGTTTCGAGCAATTGCTCCAGCTCGAGATTGGCATTGGCGGCAAAATCATCCATCGCGCTCAGCAGCTGAGCGCCGCTGAGCTTCATTCCAGACCGATCAGCGGCGGCCATTTTTAAACGATCTTCAATCAAACTGTCGCGCGCCCGCTGCGCCATACCAGAGGAGCGCTGCAAAATTTCCAAAAATCGCTCGCGTTGCTCTAACTCATAGGCGGTGATGGCGGCCCTATTTACGGAAATCACCGGATCAAACAGCCCTTGCGCCAGAGCGGCGCTTTGGAGCGAGCCGATCAAAACAAGAGCTGCTAGACCGATGCGCCGGGTGATCTTGATCATTTCAAACCTCGTTTATGATGCGCCGCATTGACGGCTTTTCTTTATCTTCCTGACGCCAGTAGAAAATCCAGCCAGTTCTACACTCAGACCAAATTCAGTTTTATCTGTCCACGTGGTGGATGTTGCAAAGCGACGCGAAGCTGAAAAATCCACGATAACGCATTCATTTGCATATTCTAACCCGAGTTCGAATTTGGACGCATCACCAACTGAGGTGTCAAATTGAAATTCTGACGTCGAGAGCCAATCGGGCAAAAATTGATAGTTCCACTTCAATGCAAGCGAGCTTAAAGCCACCTGGCGATTTTCCGCCTCATCGGCGGTTAATCCAACATAGGTGGCGTCTAGCTGATGTTTCCCCGTGTGCCAGCTGGCGCGGATTTCAGATTTTTTGAGCCGACCGAAATCTTCCAGCAAGCTGCGCGCGACCAATTCCATGCCAAGGGAGGTTTGGACTTGAGCGGCGAGCAGCCAATCGCTCACATGGCCGCTGAGGCCCGAGGTGTTGGTGAAACTGTTGGTGCTGTCTGTTCGATAGATTCGGCCAATCTCCCAGCCAATCTTGGTTTGATTTGGATACTCAATGCCGCCCGCAAGCCCGATATTCAGGCGAAGACCCGTTTCAATCAAATCAAATCCCGGCGCGCGATTGAAGCGAAACAGATTGCCCTCGTCAAATTCGACCTGCGTGCTGTCCTGATTGGGAATAGGATCCGAATCTGAGATCACCCCGGCCAATTGGATGCGCGGTTCGAGCCGCTGCACGGCACCCCCGGAAAACCTCCGAGCGAGGGGCCAGCGCAGGCCAAGTGCGCCGCCGCTGGTGATCCGAGTGATGACAGGCGCGATATCTTGGTGCTGGCGCACAAGGTAATGGGATGCTTCCAGCTCAGTGGCGAGATCTACAACGAACCCCTCGGGCAGCACCCAATCGCGGTCATATTTGGCCAGCGATGACAGGCGCAGCGTGTCATAGCCGTCAACCTCATCGCCGCTATCTGGTCCGTCAACCGGCGATGTGGAAGAGCGGTAGCTGGTTAACAGGCTGGCTTCTAGATCAAAAACACCGCCTAAGCCATTGGGATAGATGCGGTGTTGTGCGATGGCTTCGGTGACCAAAGTGGGTTGGGTGGCATTGCTCTCGCTGTCACGCAAGGAATGATAGTTGGAAAATCGCAGCTCTATGTTGCGGCTTTTTTGGGTGCGCACAAGGGTGACTTTGTTTTCCAACCTGTCAATTTCTTTGACGTCATATTCAAATAAATAGGCCGGATCACTGGTGCTTTGCACCTGTCCGCTGAATGCATGGCCCGTGTTTAAGTCAAAATTGGCCGTGCCGAAGAGGTAACCGCGATCCTGGCCCGTAAGAAGCGTGTCGCGCGAATAGGCGCCCTCAAGCGCGATGCTCCCCGTGTGAAAGGCTTGGCGATATCTCAGGCCCAGAGTCTTGGTGCGCGAAGATACCATTGGCGAAAGAGTGAGGTCGCGATGATCGCCGATTTCAATGAAATAAGGCACGCGAATTGCGGTCCCTAAAGTCGTGGAGGTGGTCAGCTCTGGGACCAAAAACCCGGTGGCGCGCTTTAAGCTGGGGTCGGGCAGCCGTAAATAGGGAAAGAAAAACACGGGCACATCCATCACCCGCAATTGTGCCTGATCAAAATAAATTTGCTTTTCTGCGCTGTCATGTACTATCCGCTTGGCACGGATTTGCCAAAGTGGCGTCTGACCGGCGCAAATAAAACAAGAGGTGGCAGAGACATGCGAGGCTTGACTATAGGTCGCATTCACGCGGGAAATCTGCGCCGCTGCAATTTGCACTTGCTGGCTTAGGATGATCCGGGCGCTGGTGATGATCCCCTCTGAGAGATCGGAGGACAGATCGGCTTGATCGGCCAATATAACTGTTCCGCTGTCGTCTTGCAGCTTGATGGGACCGGACAGCGACAAGCGCTCTTCGCGGCTCTCATAGGTGATGGTCCGAGCGGTGATCTGAATACCGCCATGCCAGACAGTTACGGACCCGCTGGCACGCAGGGTGCCATCGGGTGAAATCTCAATGCGGTCGGCAATCAAATGGGCCGCGTCCTGTGCCCAAAGTGCCTGTGCGCCCGCCAACCATAGGACTGTAAGAAGAAGCCATCTCATCTAGCCGTCCTCTGTGTGCAAAAGAAACGCCAGGGACAAGCCAATGGCGGCAATGGGCGGTATCCAGGCCGCCCAAATTTCTGGTAATTGGCCATTTTCACCGAGGATTTGGGCGAAATTGCGTAAAAAATAAAGACCAAAGCCAAACAGCAGAGTCATAAGCACGCGTAGACCCGTCCGACTTTGCCGGCCGTGTCGCATCGTAAATCCAGCACCGATCATAACGATAGAGGCGAGAAATAAGGGCAGCGCCATCTCCATATGAAACCAAACCCGATGACGCCTGGCGGAAAAGCCAGCTTTTTCCAGCTGGTTGATGAAGGCGGGCAATTGCCAGATCGGTATTGAAGATGGGCTGCCAAAGCTGTCGTGAATATGGTCTTTGGTCAATTCGGTTGGAATTTTATACTGCCTTTTCGTATCTGCCTCAGCCTCTGGATTGCCCCTAAGTTCCAGTTGCCATTCTTTCGCATTGATAAGGTTCCAAAACCCGTCTCCTAAAGTCGCCGTTGTGGCTGCAATACGACGGGTGGCCTTGCCGCTCAGGTCAAACTCGTAAAGCGCCACGTCAAACAAGCGCGTGCCATCCAAATTGCTGCGTTTGGCATGTATGACCGTTTGCGCCTGCTCGTCACCCTGGCGCAACCAAAGCCCGGTGCTTGAAACAGAGACGGCGCTGACCCGTGATGAAAAAAAACTCGACAACAGCTGCTCATATTTTTTCTGTGTACCGGCGACGATTGGGTTGATTATGGCGACCGCAATAAGCCCGATAAGCAAAGATGTGAGGATCGGACCATATAGGGCGCGCAAGGCAGAACGCCCAGCGGCCCGCGTCACCACCAATTCACTGCTGCGCGCCAGGTTCAAAAACAACATGATCGAGCAGAGCACTGTGACCAATGGGAGCATTTGGTAAAGCGTGGCCGGCACATTGAGCGCCACCAAATGCGCTTTTTGGCTCAGCGTGATCTCCATTCCGCGAAATCGGCGCAATTGTTCTATGAAATCCAATAAGATGACCAATACCAAGAAACCACCCAAAACATAGGTAAAGGCCAGGGCAAAGCGACGGGCGAAATACAAATGCAAAATCATACGCCCGGCACCTTTTGCGAGACCCATATTTGATCGGCCTTGAAGATGATGCTGTAAGACAGCACCGCGCCAAACAGAGAGGGCAGATATAAAACCCAAAGCGCCGCGTGATTTTGGCGGCTGTAGTCTAAACAAAGACCCTCAATAAATTTAACCAAAATCAAATATATAACCGCCATCAAGATCGGACGCCAGTGGCCAAAGCGGCTGTAACGGGCCGAGACCATCACCGCAAAACCAATCAGCACTAGGCATATTGACAATAACGGGCCTGCCAATCGCTGGTGCAGCGTGTAGAGCATGTCAAAACGGGCGCTTTGCGTCATATCCGGCGCGCTCGTCAGCTTTTGGATCAGCTGCAGGCTGGTGAAATGCTCTGCGCCCTTGAGGGCTGTGCCGCCTGGGCTGACGATTTGACCAATATTTATGACGAAATCATTAAACTGGGTGACCGCGAGTTTTTCGCTGCTCAGATCGAGGTTCTGAATCACACCGTCAATCAACACCAAGCGCGGCCCAACCTCCGAACGCACCAAAAAGGCTTTGGCTGCTGAGTATGTGATATTTTTGCCGGGGCTGGAGGCATCATTGAGGAACACGCCTTCGAGCTGACCTTCCGCGGTGATATGGCGTAGGTAAAAGGTAATGGTGTCACTCGGTGTTAGGAACTTGCCCTCGGTCAACAGCCGTGCGGTGAGGTTGTCAGCAACTTCCATCTGCCTTTGATGCAGTTGCGCTTGGCTAATCGGCACCAGGATGCTGCTGAGTACGAGGGTTAACACAGCAAGGCTCACCGCAAAGCCCCAGACGGGCTTGGCAATCTGTGCCACCGACAGACCCGCGGTCTGCATAACCACCAACTCGCGGTCTGTCGCCAGGCGATGGACCACATAGATCACCGCAGCAAATCCGGCGATTGGGGCTATTGCAAATATCATCCAAGGCAGGGTGAGGGAGGTGAACTCCAAAAAGACCAATGCTGATTGGCCATCGGCAATCAGCCGATCAAATAAGCGCACCGCGCGGTTGATCCAATAAATCAACACCAATACCAATGCAAAAAACCCAAACATTGTGAGCAATTGCTTTAGAATATATGTGTTGATCCGCCCCATATGGCCCCCGCAGTGATCTTGTGTTTACTGCTAAAGGAAATTGCACAGAACAGAAACATGAATCTGGTCAAAATCAATGCGACAGGCTAGGCTTTGCCCATAATTTTTTTAAAGGAACGCCCATGACACCGCTGCCAAAGTTTACCATCTCTGAGTTGGAATTAGATCGCTTGCAGGACTATGAGGGGCAAATCGTGCTTTTGGTTCAAGAAGACGGCCGCTTGGATGTGGTGGGGCGGCGGATCAATAAGGCAACCAAGGGCGCGTTGGCAAGATTTTTGGACTCCAAAGCGTTTCAAGATTTGGGGCGCGGTAAAGTTATGACGCTCTCTTATCCGACTGGCTTGATGGCCTGTGCGGTGAGCGTGGCTAAAATCAACCGCAATTTTACCCAAGCTGAGGCCCGCAGCTGCGGCGTGGCGCTCGCCAAGGCCAGCGTCACTGAGCGCTTCGTAATCGCGTTCAGCAAGTTCAAGCGGATCAGCGATTTAATCGAAGGCATGGCGCTACGCAATTATGACTATTTGGATCAAAAAAGCGATGCTACACCAACTCCTTTTGACGTGGCGGTGATGGGGGCAGATGCGCTGGAACAGCAGGCTGAGATTGAGGCAAAATTGGCGGTATTGGAAGGGGTGTTTTTCACCCGTGACCTGACCAATGCGCCGGCCAATGTGCTGACAACGAGCCATTTTGCCGAGCAGCTTGCGGCTTTAAGCGATTTGGGGATCAAGGTGGACGTATTGGAAGAAGCGGAGCTGGAAAAACTTGGTATGCGCACTCTTTTGTGCGTTGGCCAGGGATCTGACAGCCCCTCCAAGGTCGTTGTCATGCACTGGAACGGTGGCGGCGACGAGGTGCCATTTGCCCTGGTCGGAAAAGGGGTTGTCTTTGACACCGGCGGCATCTCCTTGAAGCCGGCGGGAGGTATGGAAGATATGACTATGGATATGGGCGGCGCAGGCGTTGTTGCAGGGGTGATGAAAGCCTTGGCGCAGCGCGGGGCTAAGGCGAATGTGGTCGGCGTCGTGGGGCTGGTGGAGAATATGCCTTCTGGCAATGCTGTGCGCCCCGGCGATGTTATCACATCCATGAAAGGCGACACGGTCGAAGTCATCAATACGGATGCTGAAGGGCGTTTGGTTCTGGCCGATATTCTTTGGTACACGCAAGAACGTTTTGCGCCCAGCGGCATGATCAACCTGGCAACATTGACCGGCGCGATCATCATCGGTTTGGGCCATGAAATGGCCGGTGTATTTTCCAATAATGACAAATTGTCTCAGGATTTTATCACTGCGGCGAAGGCCGAAGGCGAAGGCGCTTGGCGTATGCCTTTGACGCCGGCCTATGACAAAATGCTCAAGTCGCGCATTGCTGATATGAAAAATGTCGGCACACGGGCAGCCGGGTCGATCACAGCCGCGCAGTTTTTGCAGCGGTTTGTGAAAGACGACATGCCTTGGGCGCATCTGGATATCGCTGGCGTCGCCTCTATTGCCTCAGAAAGTGCCTATGCGCCCAAAGGCGCGACCGGATGGGGTGTGCGGGCCCTGAACCGTTTGATTGCGGATCATTACGAGAATAAGGGCGAGGGCGCGCCGGGTGAGTGAGGTCTACTTTTACCATCTCACGCGCCAGAGGGTGGATCAGGCCCTGCGCCCACTTTTAGGCAAATGTCTCGCCAATGGCTGGAGGGTGTTGGTCCGTGGCCGCGAGGAGGCAGAGATTCGTCAGCTCGACGATGCACTGTGGCAAGGCCCCGCTGAAGAGTTCCTGCCCCATGGGCTCGCCGGCGCAGCCCAGGAGGCCGATCAACCTGTATTGCTGGCGCTGGAGGGGCATAAGGCACAGCACGACTGTTTGATTTGTGTCGGTGGCAGCACCGTTACCGCCGATGAGGTCTTAGCCAGCAAGCGCGTGTGTATCCTGTTTCAAGACGACAATGGGCTGCACATGCAAACGGCGCGGTCGCAATGGAGGTCCCTAACAGAGGCAGGGCTCGCGGCGAAATATTGGAGCCAAGCCCAAGGCAATTGGGAACTTCAGACGGAAAAAGCCGCCAGCACGGCCTAGCGGCCGGCCAAGACATCTCCAAGTAAGCTGGTTCAGCGGCGCAGGATCAGTTGATCTTGGGCAATTTCAATGCGCCCGAAAAGCCCCAGGTAGCTCATACCCAACAGGCTCTTTTCCATCTCTCCGCCATTGATCGCGACCGAGATGCCTTGGTCCAAATAGGGACCAAGCTGGATGGTTTTGAGGCGGCTATAGGCGATGGGTACAACGCCATTTGCCGTACGCGCACTGCCCAAAAACGCCAGGTTCTCTAAATCAAACCCAATGCGGGCGGCATCTGTGCGCGATAAGACGATATCACTGGCCCCGGTATCGACCAGAAAATCAATTGCAGCACCATTCACCTCAGCTGTCACATAGTAATGCCCATCAGGCGCACGGGGCAGGGCAATGGCGCCGTCCTGCTGGGTGATGGGCAAGCTGTTGCGGCCATAATCACGACTGATATCGCCCCAGAGCCCGTAAACGGCCATGCAGCCTAGGAAAATCATCCCCCAGACAAGAGCCATTTGCAGAGATTTGCCGACCGATTGGCGATGGCTCGCCAAATAGGCGCCGCCCAAAGCCACAAGCAGCAGGGCTAAATATCCAAGACTTGCAAGTGACTCGCCGCTCATGTCCGCCTCCAGATCGCGCGCGCGGGCCGCGTCAGCCAAAGGTCGCGCTAAAGCCCAGCAATCCGTTTAAGATAAATTGCACCGCCAGCGCCGCCAATAGCATGCCTAAGACCCGGCTGACCACCAAAATTCCTGTTTGTCCCAAGGCGCGTTCCATAAATCCTGCGAGCATGAAGAGGATAAAGGTCGTGAGGACCACCGCGCCCATCACAACAATCACGCTTATTTGCTGCAAAAGATTGCCCTGTGCCTCATTGGTCAACAAAATGATCGACGCAATCGCCCCGGGCCCGGCAATCAAGGGCGTGGCCAGGGGAAAGACTGATGGATCGCGGTCATCATCGTCCAGCTCATCTCCTTTGGTGCTGCGCCGCTTGGCGCGCAGCTCAAATAGCATTTCCATTGCGGTTAAGAACAATAGGGCTCCCCCGGCAATTTGAAAGGCTGGCATAGAGATGCCTGCAAAGCCCAATACCGCGTCGCCAAAAAAGCCAAAGAGCGCCAGAATGACAAAGGCGATCACACAGGCTCGCAGCCCAATGGCCTTGCGCTTTGTTGGCTCGATCCCTTGGGTCAGGGCCACGAATATCGGTGCCAAACCGATGGGATCCATCACGACGAATAACGTCGCAAAAGCCCAAATCAGCGGCAGGGTCTCAATCATATTAACCATTGTCTAGTTTCTCTACAGTTTCACTGGCGCTCAGCCATAGCTTTTCGGCCCGCAACAGGGCCGTTTCAACTTCATGAAACTTTTTTTGCCAAACCGCAAGGTCGGTGGCATTGTGATCTTCATAGAGCTTTGGATCTGCGAGCTTTTCTTGTAATTTTTCATGCATCACAGTGATTTTCTCGATACGCTCCTCCGCGCGCTTTAGCTCGCCGCGCGCCGCTATCCGATGCTCGCGCCCGGGCTTTTTGACTTTCGGCTTTTCAGAGGACTTCTTAGGCGCCGCGCCGCCGAGAAGAAAATCGCGATAGGCCGAAAGATCTTGGTCAAAAGGTGTGACCCGCCCGCTTGAGACCAACCATAATCGGTCGGCGACGAGCGATAGAAGATGCATGTCATGGCTGACCAAGATCACCGCGCCAGAATATGTTGTCAGCGCTTGCACCAATGCCTCGCGGCTTTCGATATCCAGGTGGTTTGTTGGCTCATCCAAAATCAGCATATGCGGCGCATCCAATGTGGCCAATAAGAGCGACAGGCGCGCCTTTTGCCCACCTGACAAGCGTGCAACCACGGTATCGACCTGATCGGGGCCCAGGCCAAAGCCTGAGAGCATGGCGCGCAGGCGGGCCGGGCTGTGATCGGGGCGTTCCGATTGCAGATGTTGCAGCGGTGTTTCGTCCAAGTTCAGCTCATCGACCTGATGCTGTGCAAAATAGCCAATGCGCAATTTATTGTGGGTTACTAACCGCCCAGCAGAGGTCTTGAGCCGACCGGAGATCAATTTCGAAAGGGTGGATTTTCCTTCACCATTCTTGCCCAGAAGCGCGATACGATCGTCTTGATCAATCCGCAGCTCCAGCTGAGACAGAATATCTGGACCGCTATAGCCCACGGCTCCATTCTCAATGGCAACAATTGGCGGCGAAAGCTCTTCGGGCTGCGGGAAGGTGAAGACCCGCTTTGCCACTTCCTCAGGCGGCGTGATAAGCTCCATCCGCTCGAGCGCTTTCACGCGCGATTGTGCTTGTTTGGCTTTGGAGGCCTTGGCTTTGAAGCGATCGACAAAACTTTGCAAATGCTCGCGCTGCGCCGATTGTTTTTTCGCGGCAGCCGCTTGCACGGCGCGTTTCGCGGCGCGGGTTTTGGCAAATGTGTCGTAATTGCCTTGGTAGAAGGTCAATTGTTTGTTCTCGAGATGCAAGATCCCGCCCACCGCGCGATTGAGCAGGTCGCGGTCGTGGCTGATCACCACCACAGTATGCGGATAGCGCGCCAGGAAGGCCTCGAGCCAGATGGTGCCCTCAAGATCGAGATAGTTGGTCGGCTCATCCAGCAGCAAAAGATCTGGTGCGGAAAACAAAACCGCCGCCAGGGCCACCCGCATGCGCCAACCGCCCGAGAAATCAGAGCAGGGGCGTTTTTGCGCGGCTTCATCAAACCCCAATCCTTTGAGAATGGCAGAGGCGCGCCCTTCGGCTGACCAGGCATCAATATCGGTCAGACGGGTTTGCACCTCGGCTATTCTGTTGGGATCTTCGCTGGTATCGGCCAAAAGCGCTGCCCGCTCGACATCTGCGGCCAAGACCGTATCGAGCAGCGACATGTCATTGGCCGGGGCCTCTTGCGCCACGCCGCCAATCTTGGCCCGACGCGGCAGTTCAATCGCACCGCTTTCCAGTGCCAACTCCCCGCGGATAATGCGAAAAAGAGTGGTTTTTCCGGTGCCATTGGGGCCGACAAAGCCCACTTTATGGCCGGTGGGAATGGTCGCACTGGCGCCCTCAAACAAGCGGCGGCCATCGACGGCATAGGTGATGTCTTGGATTTTCAGCATGGCCCTCCCATGACGCGAAGCGCAGGAAAGGTCAATCCCGCCGACCGATCAACCCGGTGTACACCGCCGCGCCCATGGCCGTTACCACCCAGCCGGTCATTTGCACAAGCCAGGGCAACCGATGACCCCATTTTCCCCATGCGCCGCGAGATGCCGAGGGGGCCCAATTTTTCTCCTGCCCCAAAGCATCTAGCGGGATAAACAGATCCGGCGCATAGAGCCCGGCGTTGAAGCTTTCACAGTCGCGCCCGGGTTTGGTCTTGGCCCAAGCATCCAATTGCACCCGCCAGACCGACCTTTCTTTTGGCCTCAAATCCGTCTGACAAATGCGCAGTGGCCCCGACCGTTATGGTGTCACAGTGCAGCGCCACATCTTTTGCCAAAAACTTGCCGCCGTGACAGGCTAGCTGCCCGGTGATCTTCGCGCCGGCCAGATCGACCAGGCCCGTTGCTTCAAATCCATCCCTCAGATGCAAGTCGCCCCCGCACCGCAGGCGTTGGGCGTGCAGTGCCGATAGCTGGGTGCCGGGCGGGTAGAGCGCGGGCAGGGTGCAATTGTGCAGATTTACATCCTCGTCCAGGGTGCAGTTGTACAGATACAGTGGCACCGGCACGGCCTCGCCTTCAAGATTTAGATTTCCGGTGATCCATGTACCTCGAATTTGCAGCCCTTGGGCCGGGGGTCTGTAATCGTCGGTGCTGAGCAACAGCTCCCGGATCAACCCGGCGCGGATGGTGTTTTAGGCACTGCCCTCTTCGGGACGTTCGTTAATAATTCGAAGCGATCCCCCCGCGCGGCAGACTTTGATCAATGCTTTTTCAGCGGATCTGCGGTAATGTTTTATCGGCATTGAGATAAACTTGACTAAATATGCCTAACTATAGCCGAGAGTGGCGGCCCTTCGCAATCTTGCCCCGCCGCCGCTACTTTCGGGGCGATCAAGGCTTTTCAATCTCTCCGCCGCATGCTAACGCGCCGGTCAATATCAATCCGCAATAGAAAGGCCCTTGAACATGGCTCTGGAACGCACATTCTCAATCATCAAACCCGATGCAACCCGTCGCAACCTGACTGGCAAGATCAATGCCAAATTTGAAGAGGCTGGCCTGCGCATCGTGGCGCAAAAACGTATTCATTTGACCATGGCTCAGGCTGGTGAATTCTATGCGGTGCATAAAGAGCGTCCGTTTTACGGCGAGCTGTGCGAATTTATGGCCTCTGCTCCGATCGTGGCGCAGGTTTTGGAAGGCGAAGGCGCCATTGCCAAGAACCGTGAAGTCATGGGTGCAACCAACCCCGCTGACGCCGCCCCCGGCACCATCCGCGCAGAATTTGCCGAATCCGTTGGTGAAAACTCCGTACATGGCTCAGATGCGCCAGAAACAGCCGCCGAAGAGATTGCCTATTTCTTCGCCGGTCTCGAACTGGTTGGCTAAATCAAACCCCTTGGGTTTCTGGGCTGCACCTCGCGGGGTGCGGCCTTTTTTATCGCTTCAGGCCTGTGCCGATGCGATCTAGAATTTCCTCAATTCCGTGATCGTTGAGCCCGCAATGCGCGGCGACCAGCGCGTCGAATTGCTGGCGAAGCGCGGCTTTCTCCGCGCCTTTGCAATCGTTCCATGGTCGGCCTTGCAGCGCCATATGCAGCACATAGTAAACAATAAAATGCGGTCGCGCGCCGGATCTGAGCAATCGTCGATAGGCCTCATCTGCGCCGCAGGCCCGCAAGGCCTCCGCGGTTGGGATGCCGGCTGCATTTAACTCGGCCTCCATGGCCGGTCCGAGATCGCGTGTGGTCGAAATGGCCGTCATGGCAGGGCAGGGCAGAGGGGTCAGTTTTAGGCTGCCCCACCGATGGGCTTGCGCATCGGTGGAGCGGGGTGTTTACGGGTCTTGGCGCACGGTTTGGCGCTGCTTGCCAAGGCCAGAGATTTCCAGCTCCATCACATCGCCGGGTTTGAGGAAGACCGGATCTGGCTTCATGCCCATGCCAACGCCCGGAGGGGTTCCGGTGGTGATGACATCACCCGGGTGCAGCGTCATCAGCTGAGACAGATGGCTGATGATTTGCGCAACCGTGAAGATCATTGTCGCTGTATTGCCAGTTTGCATGCGTGTGCCGTTTACATCCAGTGACATATCAAGCGCCTGCGGATCGGCAATTTCATCGCGCGTGACGAGATAGGGGCCGGTGGGGCCGAAGGTGTCGCAGCTTTTGCCCTTGGTCCATTGGCCGGTCAGCTGCGTTTGGAAATGGCGCTCTGAGACATCGTTGACGATGCAATAGCCGGCCACGTGGTTCAAAGCGTCTTCTTCGCTGACATATTTTGCCGCCGTGCCGATCACCACGCCAAGCTCGACTTCCCAATCCGTATGGGTCGAGCCGCGCGGCATCACCACATCATCATTGGCCCCAACGATGGCAGAATTGGCTTTGAAAAACAAAATGGGATGCTCTGGAATGGCCGCGCCAGTCTCGGCTGCGTGATCGGAATAATTGAGGCCGATGCACAGAAATTTGCCGATATTGCCAACAACTGGGCCGAAGCGCGGTGATCCGGGGACCGCGGGCAAGGTGCTTGGGTCCAGGGCGCGTAGGCGGGCCAGGGCCTCATCGCCCAGCATGTTGGCATCGATATCCGTCGCATGACCCGAAAGGTCGCGCAGCACGCCTGCGGGGTCGATCAGACCGGGGCGCTCTGCGCCCGGTTCGCCATAGCGGACTAACTTCATGAAAAAATCTCCTAGTGGTTGTCACGCGGCATATGTTTGCGCGCGATGTCTTGATATTCATGAGCCCCGTCCAGAGTCATGCCTTCTGAGAAGGGCTTGACTTTTTCGCGGAACAATTCTTGCCAAGGGGTTTGGCTGTCAGGGGTGAAGGGGCGCGGGCCAAGCGCGGCCCTGCGGCTCTCAAGCTCGGCCGGTTCGACCAACATATCGGCAGTGCAGGCATTCAAATCAATGCGGATGATATCACCCGTTTGCACCAGGCCCAAGCCGCCGCCATCTGCGGCTTCAGGGGAGGCGTTGAGGATCGAAGGGGAACCAGAGGTGCCCGATTGCCGGCCATCACCCAAGCAGGGCAGGGAGGTGATGCCCTTGGTCAAAAGATAGGAGGGCGGGCGCATATTCACCACTTCCGCCCCGCCGGGATAGCCAATTGGACCGGCGCCCCGCATGATTAAGACGCAATTTTCGTCAATATTGAGGCTTGGATCATCAATGCCATGGTGGAAGTCCTCCGGCCCATCAAAGACGATGGCGCGCCCCTCAAAGCAATTTGGGTTGGCCGGATCAGACAGGTAGCGCGTGCGAAATTCTTCCGAGATCACCGAAGTTTTCATGATCGCGCTGTCAAACAGATTGCCCTTGAGGTTGATGAAGCCGGCTGCTCCCACCATTGGCGCGGCGACCTGCCGGATGACATCGCTATTGGTGCTGCGGCACTTTTGGCAATTTTCAGCGATGGTTTTGCCATTGGCCGTCCTGGCATCCGGATGTGGCAGCAGCCCTGCGGCGAGCAATTCGCCGACCACCGCCGGTACGCCCCCGGCCCGGTGAAAATCTTCGCCAAGATATTCGCCCGCCGGCTGAAGATTGACCAAAAGCGGCACCTCATGACCCAGATTTTGCCAATCATCATTGTTCAGCGCGACGCCCAGGTGTTTGGCGACACCGTTGAGGTGAATGGGCGCATTGGTCGAGCCGCCGATGGCCGAATTGATCACAATGGCGTTTTCGAAGGCTTCACGGGTCATAATGCGGTTAGGCCTTAGATCCTCATGCACCATATCGACAATCCGCAGCCCGGTTTGGTAGCTGATCTGTCCTCTTTCGCGATAGGGGGCTGGGATGGCGGCAGAGCCGGGCAATTGCATACCAAGACCCTCGGCCAGTGAATTCATCGTCGTGGCCGTGCCCATGGAGTTACAATAGCCCACAGAAGGGGTAGAGGAGGCCACCATATCCATGAAGCCGTCATCATCAATTTCGCCCGCGGCCTGCATCTCTCGGGCCTTCCAGACGATGGTGCCGGAACCTGTGCGTTTGCCGCCGAACCACCCGTTGAGCATTGGGCCAACGGAGAGGGCAATCGCTGGAATATTGACCGTTGCGGCCGCCATGAGCAAAGCCGGGGTGGTTTTGTCACAGCCGATATTGAGCACAACCCCATCAATGGGATAGCCAAATAGGGTTTCAACCAACGACAGATAGGCCAGATTTCTGTCCAACATCGCCGTGGGGCGTTTGCCGGTCTCTTGGATGGGATGCACTGGAATTTCAATCACCGTGCCACCGGCGGCGATGACCCCATCGCGCACCCGCTTGGACAGCTCAATATGGTGCCGATTGCAGGGGCTGAGGTCGCTGCCGGTCTGGGCAATACCAATGATTGGCTTGCCTGATTGTAGCTCGTGGCGTGTCAGACCATAGTTGAGATAGCGTTCAAGATAGAGCGCTGTCATTTCTTGATTGTCGGGATTGTTGAACCACTGTTGGGATCGCAATTTAGGTTTGTTATCTGACACGTGGGACGTCCTCGTTAAGTTAAAGTTTTGCGCGCCTGCAATTAGTTGGACCAGCCGCCATCAATGACCTGTGTTGTGGCGGTTGTGAAGGCACTTTCATCCGATCCTAAGTAAACTGCAAGGGCTGCAATTTCTTCGGCTGTGCCAATACGGCCCATGGGTTGGCGGGCAACAAAATCTTTCATCGCTTGCACCTCATCTCCAGTGGCCCGCAGGCGATCATGTAAAGAGGGGCTTTCAACTGTGCCGGGACAAATTGCGTTACAGCGAATTCCCTGTTTGATGTAATCAATGGCCACAGATTTGGTCAGCCCGATCACCGCAGCTTTGGTTGTACCGTAGATAAAGCGATTGGGCGCGCCAATCACAGAGGAACAGGCGGACGACATATTAATGATCGAACCGCCACCCCGTTCCAGCATGCCCGGCAACGCGGCTTGAATGGTGCGCATCATCGAACGGACATTGAGGTTGAAGGCAAAATCCCATTCGTCTTGCGTGGCATCGATAATGGATCCGTGATGCACAAACCCTGCGCCATTAAACAAAATATCAGGCTGCGCGCGATCGACACCTGCCTGTGTAGAGGCCGCGTCAAGAACGTCGAGCACATAGGTTTCAATCTGCCCAGTGCTGGCGGATTGTACCTCAGCCAAAGTTTTGGGGTTTATGTCTGTGGCAAAGACTTTGGCGCCCTCAGCGGCCATGGCCAAAGCGGTGGCTCTGCCAATACCCTGTCCTGCGGCGGTCACCAAAGCGCGTTTTCCTGCGAGTCGTCCCATCTCGATCCCCTGTCGTTTCTTTTGAGAGGGCAAATGTGCATGGCGCGCCGGCATTAGGCAATGACATTTCTGCCCAAATTTGCATTTTTGTCACCGCAGCTGTTGCGGCCCTGTTGCGGGCGAGATTGGGGCGTCCAGCGTCACCGCGGTGACTTAAACGGTTGCAATTTGCCAAGGCCAGCCGCACAAATGCGCAAAGGGCGGCGAGGCCCGCATTATGTGCAAAGGGTCAAACTCATGTCGAACACACAGAAAATCGCAGTCTTGGGAACAGGGCTCATGGGCGCGCCCATGGCGCGGAACCTTTGCCAGGCGGGGTTTTCAACAGCGGTCTGGAACCGCACAGCAGCCAAGGCGGCAGCATTAAGCGCCTTTGGAGCCGTGGTGGCGGACCATGTGGCCGAGGCGATCGCTGAAGCAGATATCGTGATTTCCATGCTGTCGGATGGGCCGACCGGGGCGTTGGTGCAAGCCGATCAGGCGTTGCGCGCAGCCTTGCGCCCCGGCACAGTCTGGGTGGAGATGGGGTCGATCAAGCCAGAGGAGGCGCGGGCCGCAGCTGNANATTTGGCGCNGCTCAATGTGTCTTATGTAGATGCGCCCGTATCNGGCGGGACAAAAGGCGCNGAGGAGGCCAGNCTGGCGATTATGGCCGGTGNCGCGCCAGAGGATTTCGAGACCGTTGCGGCCGCTCTGAGCGCTATGGGGCGGCCGGTGCANGTGGGGCCGATTGGCGCTGGGCAATTGGCAAAATTGGCCAATCAAGCCATTGTCGGNGTCACGATTGCGGCGGTGGCTGAAGCCATGTTGATGCTGCAAAAAGGGGGCGCAGATCCCGCAGCCGTGCGCGCGGCCTTGAAAGGCGGGTTCGCAGATAGCACGATTTTACAATTGCACGGCGCACGCATGACCGATTTGGATTTCACCCCCGGTGGCCTCAGCGCTTTGCAGCTTAAAGACCTCAACAATGCTTTGGCCGAGGCTGAAAGTTTTGGGCTGAGCTTGCCGACTTTGCAAAAGACCCGCGACCGCTTTGATCACTTGGTTCACGAGATGGATGGCGCAGGATTGGATCATGCGGCACTCTATCTGGAGCTATTGGCCCGCAATGGATTAACCGCTGAGTGATGCGCAGGGTCCATGCGCGGGTTTGTGAGGCGCAACTGGACAGGCCGCCGCGATTGCTCTTAGTCTGCCTTTGAATATGCAGAGCAATTTGGAACATATTGGGACAGTTGAGATGGCAGTCAACGAAGACATGACAGCAATGGCCTTGCGGCTGCACCGGCAAGGACAGAAAGTGGCGCTGGCGACTGTGATGGCCACCTGGGGATCTGCGCCCCGGCCCATTGGCGCTCAAATGCTCATTTGTGAGGATGGCCGCTTTTTTGGCTCTGTCTCGGGCGGCTGTGTCGAAGGGGCTGTGGTCTTAGAGGCGGCTGAGGCATTGGCGACGGGGCAATGCCAGCGTCTGCGCTACGGGGTTGCCGATGCGGATGCTTTCGCCGTGGGGCTGGCCTGTGGCGGCGAGATTGAACTGGTGGTCGAGCCCGTGGGGCAGGGCCAGGGCATGGATCCAGCCGTGTTGGAGCGGCTTGTTGAGGCCCAATCAGCTCGAAAGCCCATTGCAGTGCGGTTGGATTTGTCCAGCTGGCAGCGCGAATTGATTTCAGGGCAAGCGGCGCTTTCAAGTGTTCAGCCAACGGGCGGGCTCGCCGGGGATGTCTTCACCTACGTTCAAACCGTGCCGCTGCGCTTGGTGATTATTGGCGCGGTGCATATTGCCCAATATTTGGCGCCAATGGCACAGATGGCTGGCTATCTCGTCACCATTATTGATCCGCGTGACAGTTTTGCAAGCCCGGCCCGCTTTGACGGGCATCAGGTGATCGTCGACTGGCCAGAGGAGGCTTTGGCGCGATTGTCTTTGGATCGGCGCACGGCGCTTGTGACACTCACGCATGATCCAAAAATGGATACACCCGCCTTGCAACATGCGGTTGCCAGCGAGGCATTTTATATCGGGGCGCTGGGATCATCTCGGACCCATGCCAAGCGTCGCCAGTCCATGTTGGACCTCGGCGTGAGCGCACCGGCGTTTGACCGGATTCAAGGGCCGGTAGGGCTCGACATCGGCAGCCGGACCCCGGCAGAGATTGCCCTGTCCATTCTGGCGGCCATGACCGCAAAATTGCGAGGACAGGCCCATGTCTAAGCTGTTCTCTGATCGTAATCGACCGGTGCATATGGGACGATATCCAACGGAACTTCTAAAACGCAGCCGGGTGATGCCTGATCTTGAGGGGCTGGCTCCATGGCCGGATCTGTCCTTTGAGCGGCCCGCCGGCAGTCACAGTTTGGTGCCCGCTATGGCGGAGTTTCAAGCTATGATGGATGCGGTGCGTGATGGTGCGCAAAATTCCGCGCCGTCAGATATTCCCGACGACCCAGAAGAGCGCTCCAACCATCTCAAAGCTTTCGCTTATTTTAATGATATTTCCATGGTGGGCATAGCGCCGTTGCGCTCGGATGATAGGCTCCAAGCGCCACGGCGCAACTCGCAAATCGACTGGCTGTCCCATGCGCTGCAAACGCGCCAAACC
>NYTV01000004.1 GCA_002683685.1 Paracoccaceae bacterium | reverse complement strand
ATTGGGCTAGGCATCAGATGGAGAGTAACCTTTGGCGGATTTAAGATGTTTGACTCGTGAACAATACGCCGTTCTCGTGCGTATTATGACGCGCTGGAACGACTATGACATGCTAGGGCATGTTAATAACGTTGAGTATTACCGCTATTACGAAACCGCTATCTTAACGCTACTTCAAGAAACCGGGCTCGATTGGTTTGATGATCCGGTTTTTCCACTCGCGGCGGAAAACGGCTGTCAGTTCTTGCGCCCGGTCTCGGCCGGCGGGTCCATTGAGGTGGGCGTTCGTATTGCGCACCTCGGAAACAGCAGCGTGAAGTATGAGGTCGCTGTTTTTGTACCTGATGAGCCGGCGTCATGTGCAACCGGATTTTTTGTTCATGTTTTTATTGAGCGAAAAACAGGTCGCCCCACTTCGATTCCCGAATTTGTTCGGGCGCATTTTGAGGCGCAGCGCGCGATCGATGAAAACGATAAACCTCGCTGGATCGCGGACGCAAGACTTTTACCGGCCTGAGGCAAATGCTTAATTTGCGTTTAATATTCAGCAATATGAGATATTTAATCCCGATGTTGAATTCGAATCCATCATGACTAAAAAGCTATTTATTAAAACCTACGGTTGCCAGATGAACGATTATGACTCGAGTCGAATCGCGGACCTGATGGCGGTCTCGCATGGCATGGTGTTGACCGAGGAACCGGATCAGGCCGATATGCTGCTTCTGAATACCTGCTCAGTGCGTGAGAAGGCGCAAGAAAAAGTATTTTCTCAGCTCGGACGTTGGCGAGAGTGGAAAAAATCCCGACCGGATCTGGTGATTGGTGTTGGCGGATGTGTTGCCAGTCAGGAAGGTGAGCTCATCCTTCGCCGCGCTCCTTATGTGGATCTTGTGTTTGGACCTCAAACCTACCATCGACTTCCGGTCATGCTGGACTCGTTGAAACGTGAACGGCGCCCCAAAGTCGATATCAGTTTCCCCGAGATTGAGAAATTCGATCAGCTGGTGCCGCCTCGCAGTGAGGGGCCACGAGCGTACGTGTCCGTGATGGAAGGATGCAGCAAGTATTGTTCTTTCTGTGTAGTGCCGTACACCCGCAGCGAAGAGTTCAGTCGACCTTTTGATGAAGTGATCACTGAGATTTATGAACTCGCGGAGCAAGGGGTTCGGGAAGTGACGCTGCTGGGGCAAAACGTTAATGCGTATCAGGGCGCTCATCATTCGGGCGGCATGATCGATTTTGCAGAGTTGCTTGCGTATGCGGCTGAGATTGATGGCATCGATCGACTTCGTTACACCACATCACACCCGATTGATTTTAGCGATCGACTCATCGACGCTTATCGGCATATTCCGGAGCTCGTGAGTCATCTGCATCTGCCGGTGCAAAGTGGTTCCGATCGCGTTCTCGTCAACATGAAACGCCGCTATAAGATCGAAGCGTACGAAAAGATTATTGAAGGCCTTTATCGGGCCAGACCTGATCTCAGCCTATCCTCAGATTTTATTGTTGGATTTCCGGGTGAAACTGAGAACGACTTTACGCAAACCCTTGAATTAATTGAGCGAGTTGGCTTTGATCATTCTTTTAGCTTTATCTACAGTGCCCGACCGGGCACGCCCGCCGCAACGTTGCCGGACGATGTGACCCTCGATGAAAAGCGGGACCGTCTGGCACGATTACAGGCGTTGGTTAATCGCCAGGCAGCCGAAATTAGCACTCGGATGGTGGGGACGCGCCAGCGTGTGCTGATTGATAGTATCTCGCGAAAAAACGCGAGTCAGCTGAGTGGGCGAACGGAGAATAATCGGGTAGTTAATTTCACTGACAACCAAGGGCAAATTGGAGAATTCATCGATCTTAGGATTACAGAGGCCCTGCCTAATTCGCTGAGAGGCGAGTCGATTGCGGAAAATCCGTTAAGTTCTGTTATGATCAACACAGCTTCACCTGGAGCACTATCACCGGATTGAACGCACCCACCCACCCTGTCACTTTTCTTCTCGACCCTGAGGACAACCAGCGCCTGGCCGACTTGTGTGGCGAGCATAATGCTCACCTCAAGCAAGTGGAGGAAGGTTTTCGCGTCCGTATCTCTCATCGTGGGCATTTGTTCTGCGTGGATGGGGACAGTAAGGGCGTACAAAATGCTCGAGACGTCTTGACTGCGCTTTACGAAGACACGGGTAAAGAAGTCACTCTCGGTCCTGATCAGGTTTATATGGCCATCAGTCAGATTCCCCATGACACGGCGAAAGGCAGAGTGTCATCCGAAGATGTGGTTATTCGCGCCAGAAAGTCTTTGATTCGAGGCAAGAGTGAGAATCAGAAGCTTTATCTTCGAAATATTCTTGAAAACGATATCAATTTTGGTGTGGGTCCGGCAGGCACGGGCAAGACCTATCTCGCAGTTGCATGTGCGGTGCAAGCACTTGCCGAAGAGAGGATTGAAAGGATTATCCTGGTTCGGCCTGCTGTCGAGGCGGGTGAGCGACTGGGATTTTTGCCGGGCGATATCGGTCAAAAAGTGGACCCCTATCTTCGCCCTTTATACGATGCGCTCTACGAGATGTTGGGTGCAGAGCGTGTCGGTCGACTGATTGAGCGGCGCGTTATTGAATTAGCGCCGCTCGCCTATATGCGCGGGCGGACTTTGGCCAATGCTTTTGTCATTCTTGATGAAGCCCAGAATACAACCGAAGCTCAGATGAAGATGTTTTTAACGCGTATTGGTTTCGGATCATGTGCGGTGATTACGGGTGATCCCTCACAGGTGGATCTCCCCGGGGGAACCAAATCCGGACTGGTCCACGCCGTCTCTTTATTAAATTCAATTGACGGCATTAGTCTGACGCGATTTAGCGCCCAAGATGTCGTTCGGCATCCTCTGGTTCAACGGGTCATTGCCGCCTATGAAGGCGAAGGCCGGTAACTGACATGGTGTCGACTGATGTACAACGAGCGGTGGCACAGGAACAGACACCTTCTGATCAGCAGATCGAGCGATGGATTGAGGCGGCGCTTGCCACTGCCCAGACTGATCGTGCTGCGCTGACGATACGATTTGTTGGTGAATCCGAGATGTCGTCATTAAATCAGCAATTTCGGGGTCGATCGGGCCCGACCAACGTCCTGTCATTCCCTTTTGAGGCGCCTGAAGGGCTGCCCGAGGTTGAGCATGAAATGGGCGATATTGTGGTGTGCGCACCGCTGGTGGCGAGCGAGGCGAACGATCAAGGAAAAACCAAAGCGGCGCATTGCGCGCATCTTATTGTCCATGGTGTTTTGCATTTGCAGGGTTACGACCACACCGACGAGCGTACGGCACAAGAAATGGAGTCGCTGGAGATCAAAATTCTGGCGGGTCTTGGCATCACGAATCCCTATCTTCTGGAAACAGCCTAGCTACTTATGGAAAAAGCGCCATCATCGTCTGCCGGATTGACCTGGAGTCAGAAGCTCGCGTACCTGATTACACGCCTGCCCAAAACGCGTGATCAATTGTTTGGCTTAATGCGTGAGGCGAGAGCCGCCGAATTAGTGGATGACGATACGCTACAAATGATGGAGCGTGTGGTGGAAGTGTCAGACTTGCAGGTCGAGCAAGTGATGGTGTCCAGAGGCCAGATGATCACGGTTGATGTCAATCAGAATTTATCGGAACTGCTGCCGATTATTACCGAATCTGCCCATTCCAGATTTCCAGTGACTGATGGNGATAAAGACGCCGTGGTGGGCATNTTGCTCGCCAAAGATTTGCTTCGTCAGCCCGAGNCTGANAATAACNACACCCGTCCCTGGGCAACGCTTTTGCGGCCNGCGGTTTTTATTCCAGAGAGCAAGCGGCTCAATGTGTTGCTGCAGGAATTCAGGGATAGCCGCAACCATATGGCGATCGTGGTGAACGAGTACGGCAGTGTGGTTGGCCTGATCACGATTGAGGATGTGCTCGAGCAAATCGTGGGCAATATCGAAGATGAGCATGATATCGATGGGGCGGCTGGAATGGTATTGCGCCATGGATCTGATTTTTGTGTGGTAAAAGCAATGCTTCCGGTCGAGAGTTTCAATCAACTGTTTGATGTGGATCTTGATCCCCTTGAATTCGACACGATGGGGGGTTTGGTCACTTCAGCGTTTGGCCATGTGCCCAGACGAGGCGAAACAATAGAGTTCGGTGAGTTTGTAGCGGAAGTGCTGCGGGCTGACAGTCGTCGACCTCGGCTGTTGCGCATCACCCGGCAAACGTCAAGCGAATAACTGATTGGCGTTTGGTATGCGTGCCATCAGCGCCAGACTGAAGATCACCGGCGCTGCGCTCGCTGGCTTGATCTACCCGTTGGCGTTCTCGCCATTTGATCTATTCGGCCTCGCGCCGGTTGCCCTTGGCGTCCTTTTCTTGGTCTGGTGAAGTTCAAGCCCAAAACAGTCTGCCTGGTGCGGTTTCGCCTTTGGTATGGCCAGTTTTGCCGTGGGCGTTTCGTGGATTTATGTCAGCCTCAATACGTTTGGCAATATGCCACCGGTATTGGCCGGTATTGCAGTGGCGGTGTTCGGGGCCATCATGGCGTTGTATCCCGCGTTGGTGGGTTGGGGGCAGGCAACACTGTCACGATCGATCACCCCGTGGCGGTGGATACTGTTTATGCCCCCGCTATGGATATTGGGCGAATGGCTGAGAGGCATCCTGCTGGGCGGGTTTCCATGGCTGTATCTGGGCTACAGCCAGGTTGATACGCCACTTGCTCTTTTACTGCCATTCACAGGCACGCTGGGCGTCGGTTTGTGGGTAACGGTGGCAACCGGCCTGGTGCTTGCCTTGTTTTTTTCTCGCAGCATACCGCGCGTGTTTTCAGCGATTGCGTTGTTAGTGCTTTTTGGGCTGATCGGAATTGCGAAGACGCCACGCGACGTCATGCCTGACGGGGATCCTGTCCGGGTCGCCATTATTCAGAACAATATCTCCCTTAAAGATAAGTGGAATCCAGAGCAATCATCTGTGATCGCGAATCGTTTTCTGCAACAGAGCCTCGCGCTGAAAGAGGCCGATCTTATTGTCTGGCCCGAAGCGGCGCTTCCTTTTTATTGGGATGAAATTGACCCGGTGTTTTCTAATCAGCTCAAGCAGCATGATGCGGATTACCTGATTGGCTTGCTGGAGCGTGAGCGTGTCGAGAGGGGTTCACCCTATTACAACGTCGGGCTGGGTGTCGGCGCTGAAAATGCAGTTTACCGAAAACATCAGCTGGTCCCGTTTGGCGAGTATTTACCCTTCGCATCTTTACTGTCATGGCTGTTGGAATATCTTCAGATCCCCATGTCGGATTTTTCTTCGGGACCGCTAAATCAGGAGCCAATGGATCTCGCAGGGACTCAGATTGGGGTCAGCATCTGTTATGAAGACGCCTTTACGACGGTGATCAACGCGTCCGCGTTGCATTCAAGGGTGTTGGTCAACTTAAGTGAGGATGCTTGGTTTGGTGATTCACTCGCACCGCATCAAAGACTGCAGATGGCCCGCGCAAGAGCGCTGGAGACCGGTCGCCCGATGATTCGCGCGAGCAACAGTGGCCTGTCCGCCATTATTTCGCATGACGGCAGTGTGGATAAGGTCGCCCCGCAGTTCAGGGCGGTAACCCTTCGCGGCCGGGTACAGCCCATGACCGGGACGACCCCATTTGTGGCACTCGGCAATTATCCGGTGATCCTCATCTGTCTGTTTTTGCTGGCGATCGGGATCCTGCGGCATCACTTATGGGGACAAGCAAAGCCCGAGTGCTAGACTTTCAGAATGACCGCCAATTTGCACACCCCGTTAATTGTTGCTATTTCCTCGCGAGCGCTTTTTGATCTCGAGTCGGGACACGACGTTTATGTGAATGAGGGGGTGGATGCTTATTGCGCCTACCAGATCGAGCGCGAAGATGAGCGACTTGAACCGGGCGTTGCTTTTCCGCTGGTGAAAAAACTGCTATCGCTTAATGACTCGGACAGCGACCGGCGTCGTGTGGAGGTCGTGTTGATCTCCAGAAATACAGCTGACTCGGGTCTTCGGATTTTTAATTCGATCGCGCACTATGATCTGGATATTACGCGCGCCGCGTTTTCAGGCGGCGAAAGCCCGTTTCGTTATGTGACGCCGTTTAGCGCCGATCTTTATTTGTCGGCGGATCCTGCAAACGTACGTCAGGCGCTTCAGTCCAAGGTGGCTGCGGCGACGATCCTGCCCTCTCGCAAGCATATGCAGCGCGAGGGACAGCTTCGAATCGCGTTTGATGGCGATGCGGTGATCTTCGCGGATGATTCAGAGCGGGTCTATCAAACCGAAGGCCTTGCCGCTTTTGCAGCGGCTGAAAAAAAGATGGCGACAACGCCAATGACCGATGGCCCCTTTCGCAAGCTCTTGCAGTCATTGCACGAACTTCAGGTGGGTTGGCCAAGAGACGAGGCGCCCATTCGCACGGCGTTGTTTACCGCCCGGAGTGCGCCTGCCCATGAGCGGGTGATACGGACCCTGCGAGCCTGGAATATTCGCATCGATGAAGCCGTGTTTTTAGGGGGTCTCGATAAAGGCGAATTTTTAGAAACGTTTGGCGCCGATATTTTCTTCGACGATCAGACCGGGCATTGCGAATCTGCGAGCCGGTATGTCACAACAGGGCATGTCCCTCATGGCGTGACTAACGACGCGTCTTGAGGCGTTCATCACCTGCGTTGATATAATTGGGATATTGCCCAAGTCGGATTTAAACCGAGCCAGCAGGCTCTTAATTAGCGTCAAATGAATCATCAAACAGAAAAACAAAAGAGCATGAGTAGCGGTTTATTTTCACTACGACGGAGCATGACGGTCGGGTTGTTTTGCCTCGTTTTGATGGCCGTTTCCAACGCTCGCGCGACGCTGCCGTTGGCAGTCGATGACGCCCCGTTACCCAGTCTCGCGCCGATGCTCGAGCGGGTGTTACCGGCGGTGGTCAATATCAATACCCAAAGCCGGGTCACACAGCGACAGAGTCCTTTCCCGGCGGATCCTTTTTTTGAAAAATTCTTCGGCGGGCCACAAGGCCAGCCTCGCGAGCGAAGCGTGAGCAGTTTGGGCTCGGGCGTCATCATTGATGCTGAAAACGGCTATGTGATTACTAACAGCCATGTGATTGCCGGCGCTGATCAAATCAGTGTGCGTCTTAATGACGGCCGGATCCTGGAAGCCGCTCTAGTGGGGAAGGATGAGGACGCCGATATTGCGGTCATTAGTGTGCCCGCAGAAGATCTTCAGCACATCGAACTGGGAGACTCTGACGTGCTTCGGGTCGGTGATTTTGTAGTCGCCATCGGCAATCCGTTTGGTCTTGGCCAGACGGCGACTTCGGGAATCATTAGTGCACTCGGTCGATCAGGACTCAACATCGAAGATTATGAAGACTTTATCCAGACGGATGCTTCAATCAACCAAGGGAACTCCGGCGGCGCGTTGGTTAATTTGCGCGGTGAGCTGGTGGGTATCAACACCGCTATTCTGGCGCCGGGGGGCGGCAATATTGGGATTGGATTTGCCATCCCGATCAATATGGCAAAGGTACTCACGCGCCAGATCATTGAATATGGAGAGGTTCGTCGGGGCCGTCTTGGGGTGATTGCGCAAAATCTGAACCCCGAACTCTCGGAAGCGCTTGGTATCGAGACTACCGAAGGGGCGGTCATTGCCCAGGTGATGCCGGATTCTGCGGCGCTTGCTGCGGGGCTAAAAGAGGGAGATGTTGTGATTGCGGTGGACGATCGTGCGATCGTTGATGCGAGTGGTCTTCGCAATATGATCGGTTTGTACCGCGCGGACGACGAGGTCACCGTGAAATTTATCCGGGACGCAGAAGAGCTGAATTTGAAGATTCGTCTGAAGCCAATTGATCCGCCGAAAGGTCAGGGCGCAACGTTAAGCAAGCGTCTTGAGGGTGCTCGCCTCGAAGATATTGACGATCAGGACGGGCCGAGCGGTGAGCGCGGCGTGCGGGTGGTCGAGATTGCCCAGAACAGCCAGGCTTTTGCCGCTGGCTTACGTGAGGGTGATCTGATTATTTCAGTCAATAAGCAGCCCGTTTATGGGCTGAAAGATGTTGAGAATGCAGTTGGTGAAGGTGATACGATGATGCTCCTGAATGTGATTCGGGGTAATTCCGGTTTATTCATTGTGATTCGCTAACGGCCAAACAACGCATGATGCAGACTAATTTCATTGCGCCCTCGATTCTCGCGGCTGATTTTGCCCGGTTGGGTGAGGAAGTTGACCATGCGTTGGCGGCTGGCGCTGATATGGTCCATTTTGATGTCATGGATAACCACTATGTGCCGAACCTGACAATCGGGCCCTTAGTGTGTGACGCGTTGCGCCAGCATGGGGTCACCGCACCGATTGATGTGCATCTCATGATTGAGCCCGTGGACCGGATTATTCCGGATTTTGTAGCGGCGGGCGCCAGCTATATCACGTTCCACCCGGAAGCTAGCCAGCATGTTGATCGGACCTTGCAGTTGATCCGGAACGAAGGCTGCAAGGCGGGACTGGTGTTAAATCCTGCCACGCCGCTCGGCTACCTTGATCACGTGATGGACAAACTCGACATGATTTTACTGATGTCGGTTAACCCCGGCTTTGGCGGTCAAAGTTTTATCCCCTCAACCCTCAATAAGTTGCGCGCCGCCCGTGAGTTAATTGATGCGTCAGGTTTGGAGATTCGCCTTGAAGTTGATGGCGGCGTAAACGTTGACAACATCAGTGAGATTCACTCAGCAGGCGCGGATACGTTTGTTGCGGGGTCCGCGATTTTTGGCGCAGCGAAACCCGATGACCCTCATCATTACGATACCGTGATTGGCAAGATGCGAGCCGCGCTTGCGACCGAGTCCGACGACTGACCCTCGTTGTGTTTGACCCTCGCTCGTTCAAGGGCGTCCTTTTTGATCTTGATGGCACGCTGGTCGATTCTGCGCCCGATCTTGTGGGTGCTTGTAACCGTGTGCTTAAGGTGTTGGACCGCCCGCCAATCACACTCCAGAACGGTCGCCGCTGGATTGGTCATGGCGCGCGTCAATTATTGGAGCGTGCAATCACCGGCAAGGTAGACGGTAAAGCGCCGGCCGAATTGCTGGATGAAGCCTATCAGCATTTTTTGCAGTTTTATGGTGAGGCGATTTGTCTGGAAAGCAAGCTTTATCCCGCCATCATACAAACGCTTTCTTCACTGCAAGAAAACGGCCATCGGCTGGCGTGCGTGACCAACAAGCCGGCCGCGTTTACCCGCCCGCTGCTGGACGCGTTTGATCTTAGCGGGTATTTCGACCCAATCGTCTCGGGAGATGATCTGGCGAGAAAAAAACCGGACCCGTTGCCGCTTCAGTATGTCTTGGACCAATGGCATTTAAGTGCAAATGATTGCCTGATGGTCGGTGATTCCGAGAGCGACTGCTCTTCCGCGTTAGCCTGCGGGATGCCCGTAGTGCTGGTGAGCTATGGGTACAGCCAGGGCCGGAATCTCGCAGCACTCGGCCCTGACGCGGTAATCGACTCGATCGGTGAGATTTTGACAATGTCTGGCTAACGACAGGCTTGATTTCGAAGCTGGCCACGTGCAAACGACCGGTTTTTACCGGCTGGGTTGATGAGCCCCCCACAGCGGGCACTAAAACTTTAAACTCCCGCTTATGATTTCGCGCGCTGAATATAACCGCCTTGCCAACGACGGATACAACCGGATCCCCCTGCATGCCGAGGTGCTTGCGGATCTCGATACACCGGTCAGCGCCTACCTCAAGATTGCACAGGGGCCGTATAGCTATCTCTTCGAGTCCGTGCAGGGTGGCGAAAAGTGGGGTCGCTATTCAATCATTGGCCTGCCGTGTGCAACCGTGGTGCGGGTGACGGGCGATGTGTTATTGATCGAGCAAGAAGGCGAAGAGATTCACCGTCAGCATACCGATGATCCGTTGGCCGCGATTCAGGGCATTCATCGCCAGTTTAATGTGCCCGAGATTGAGAGCCTGCCCCGATTTGATGGGGGTTTGGTCGGCTACTTCAGCTATGACACGGTGCGATTCATCGAACCCCAATTAGGGGATACCGATCTGCCCGATCCGATTGGTGCATCCGATATCGTGCTGATGGTCTCCGATGAGATTTTGGTTTTTGATAACCTGAGCGGGCGTTTGCATATCATCGTGCATACCGATCCCGAGTCAGATGACGCCTATCAATCAGGATGCGAGCGACTGGATCAGCTTAAAGAACAGATTGCCGGCCTTTCAGTAAATCATGCCATTCCGATCGGTCGCGAGGTGAGAGAAGATGATTTTCGGTCGTCGTTCAGTCGCGATGACTTCGAAGCCGCGGTTGAGCGCTGTAAAGAATATATCGAGAGCGGCGATATTTTTCAGGTGGTGCTGTCGCAGCGGCTGTCGATCCCCTTTGATGCGGAGCCCATGACGCTGTATCGGGCCTTGCGTACGGTTAATCCGTCACCGTACATGTACTTTCTGGATTTGGATGATTTGCAGATTGTGGGCTCGTCACCCGAGATTCTGGTTCGTCTCGAAGATGACGAAGTCACCGTGCGCCCGATTGCGGGCACCCGCCGTCGCGGGCAAAACGAAGAAGACGACCGGCGACTGGAGCAAGAGCTGATCTCGGATCCCAAAGAACTGGCCGAACACCTGATGCTGGTGGATCTAGGCCGTAATGACGTGGGCCGGATTGCAGAAACCGGCTCGGTAAAGCTCACCTCAAAGATGCAGGTTGAGCGCTACTCGCACGTGATGCATATCGTCTCGAATGTGACCGGCGAATTGCGAGAGGACCTCGACGCGATTGATGCGCTGCGGGCGACCTTCCCGGCCGGTACTGTTTCCGGTGCGCCAAAGGTTCGTGCGATGGAGATTATCAACGAGCTTGAGCCGGTAAAGCGCGGCATCTACGCGGGCGCCGTCGGTTATATCGGCTGGAACGGCAATATGGACACGGCAATTGCGATCCGCACCGCCGTGATTGCAGACGGTGAGCTGCATATTCAAGCGGGTGCGGGCATCGTTGCTGATTCGATTCCGGCCAACGAATGGCAGGAGACCTTGAACAAGGGCAGAGCGATTTTTCGGGCCGTGTCGATGGCCATGTCGGGACTTGATCCGGCCTCGTTAGAAGATTAACCAGAGCATCGCGCGGATGAGCAATCGGCCCAACGTGCTGTTGCTGTTTAGTGACGAGCACCGCCATGACGCCATGGGCTGCGCGGGTCATGAGCGGGTCAAGACGCCACACCTTAATGCACTGGCCGAAAACGGCACGCGATTCACGCAGGCCTTTACGCCTTCACCGATTTGCGTGCCGGCAAGGGCCGCGCTGGCAACCGGCCAGTATGTTCATCAGAATCGCTGCTGGTCTAACGCCGAGGCCTACTCGGGCGACCCCGTCAGCTGGGGCCACCATTTGATCGAGCAGGGCCATCGCGTCGATTCAATCGGCAAGCTTCACTACCGCGGCGGTGAGACGCATAACGGCTTTGAAGAAGAGATTCTGCCGCTCTATATCCGCAACGGCGTGGGTTGGATCAAAGGCTTGCTTCGAGATCACGAGGCGTTTTTTGATGTTTCTTCCTATGTACGCGAGATCGGCCCCGGCAGCGACCGCTACACGGACTATGATTTGGGAGTCACCCGCGCCGCTCGCCAATGGCTGAGCGATGCCGGACAAGCCGCGTCTGAAAAGCCCTGGGTTCTTTTTGTCTCGTGGCTGCGCCCGCATTATCCATTGACCTGCCCACCGGAATACTACGATCTCTACCCGCTCGACAAAATGGATAGCGCGCGGTTTGTCTCAGACGCCGAGCTGCCCTCGCATCCGGTGACCCGGACGATTCGTCGAAACTTTAATTATGATGATGCTTTTGACGAGGCGGGTCGTCAGATGGCCCGTGCGTCCTACTACGGACTTTGTAGTTTCCTGGATGCCCAAATCGGTGCTGTCCTNGATACGCTAGATCAATCGGGTCAGGCGGATAACACNCTGGTGATTTATACCAGCGACCATGGAGACCACAACGGCGACCGGCGAATGTGGACCAAGATGTCGCTTTATGATGAATCNGCGCGAATCCCGATGATGATGCGCGGGCCTGACGTGCCCAAAGANCATNCGACCGATCGCCTTGCATCCNTGGTGGATATCTATCCCACGATTATGCANACCGTTGGCGCTGTGGATGACGNCCTCCCTCGCCCGGGAATCAACCTGAATGACCTGTCGCGGGCCGGTTCCGACGACCGCGCCNTATTGTCGGAATANCACGACGGCGGCTCTCCCGTCGGGATGTTCATGCTTCGACAAAAGCGCTGGAAGTACAACTATTATCCCGGCTATGCGCCGGAGCTTTTTGATATGCATGCCGACCCAAACGAGCTTCAGGATCTCGCATCAGACCCCGCTTTTGCAGTGGATCGGGACGAATGCCATCGCGCGCTTTCCCGGATTGTGGATCCTGATGAAGCAAACAAGCGTGCTTTTGCAGATCAGGCCAAACGCATCGAGGCCCTGGGCGGCATCGACAAGATCCTTGCGTCAGAAGAGTTTGACCATACTCCCGTCCCCGGCGCGGACTGATTATCATCTGGCGTCAAATGACTGACGCTGCCCACATCGCCTCTGCCACACTGGACCCTCTTTAGAGTGTTTAAGTGTGTGGTTTAAAATCCCCGGGGCTCTTATATGCGTCTCGGGGGTTTAAATTTAGAAACAAAGCATTAAGTCAAAAATAACCGACAAAAGTCATGGTAAAGTTACCCAACTTTTGTTCTCTAAATAGACTCTCGAGAGCCGCTATGCATCTTAAAAAATATCTATCTCTTTTCCTAATTAGCTTCGCCTTCGCGATTACCGGTTGTAGCAGCGGTAGCTCGAGTGGTGGCCTCGATCGAGATCCGATTGAAGATATTGATGGCGACGGGATTGCCGATATCGTCGATCCGGATATTGATGGCGACGGGATTCCGAACGAGCAGGATCCTGATGATGACAACGATGGCGTGGAAGACTCGATTGATCCCACGCCACCCGTGAAGCCCGGCACCAACACCTGTGTGGCGGCAACCATTTTGCCACCCAACAACGAAACATCTCCAGGAGAAGATGGCGAGCTGAGTTGGGAGCTCTTGCCGCAGGGGTGTGTGTTGCCCGCGACGCGAGCGAACGCCGGTACAGGCGTTACGGTTCGGGCGGCTCCTCAGAGAACCACTGGCGATCCCACCAGTGCGACAGCAAATGCTGGTAATTGCGCGGCGAAACCCAATGGCAACGTTCAATGTTTTACAAAAATAAAAGTGCCCGAGGGTTGTGGCGAGCAGTTTGCGGTGGTGTACGACATTAGCGAGGTGGGCGACGTTCTGGGAGATACCGATCTCTCGAAAGGCGCTTATAAGCAAACCATCTGGCATAAGGGTAACAAGTGCGAAACTGAGCCCGAGCCGGAAGCCGGAAGCCCCAGTTTTAATGTTGCCAACATGAGACCGCTAAACACGGAAACAGAGACTGACGCTAACGGGGTAACAACAGTTTACCCATTAGGTGAAAAAGTAACTATTCTCCAGAAGGGAAAGTCAATTACGCTAAGCGACCTCAGCGATCCTCGTAGCTTTTTTGACGTGACCTCAAACAGCGTGATACACCCGAATGGCTATCTGAATGTTTATTTCACTTGTACCGAAGACATTCTTACCGGGAAGTACAAGGATCGATTGACGGTTGAGCCTGGCCGAAGCACCGGAACTTATTATTTTGGTCAAGAGGGTGGCGTCGTGGATGACAACCTGAAGAATTTTGCGAGTTGGGCAGAGGTTCAAGTCAGTAAATTCAAGAACTGCACAGTCAACAAAAACTCTGGGAAATGCGGCGGCGTGGGCGGCTACTGTTTGAATTTGGATGGCAGAGGAGATTCGGAATGGTTCTTCGAGGTGAAAAAGTTTCAGGTAGAGTGAGCCTCGCCTATCAAATCGAGGGTGATAACACCCCGGGTGGTCCCTAGGAATAATTTCCGGAGGCCGACGGCCGCCTTTAACAATACATCAAGACCCCGCTAAAGCGGGGTCTTGATCGATCGAGAGACATTTATGAATCATTCAACCCATATCGCAGGGCGATGCCACGGCAACCGCGCCTTTGGTGTTGCACTTTTGGCTGCTAGTGCCCTGTTTTTGGCGAGCACCTCTTTTGTTCGGGCCGATTCATGCCCTGAACCGGCCGTGCGCATTGAAGCGACTGCCGCAACGCCGCTGACGGAGCTCAACTATGCCACGGCCGAGACCCAGTCGCTTTTTGCCGGGGCTTATGTGAAAAAAATCGCCAAAGAAACCTGCAGCGGCGGGATGGGTGTGTTGATGCATGAGCGCGTTCCGTCCGATCCGAATCACAAGGACTTTGCCCGCGTGAATTACGACACGCTCTACTCCTGGGCACTGCTCGATTTGACCTCTCCGGCGACGATCACGCTGCCCGAGACCGACGGGCGTTATCAGTCGGCTCACGTGCTCAACGAAGGACACTGGATGCCGTTTGTGATCTCCGAGCCCGGCAGTTTTGAGTTGACGCAGGAGAACGTCGGGACCCGGTACGCGCTGGTTGGTTTTCGCACGCAAATGAACATGCAGGATCCTGAAGATATCAAGCAGGCAAACGCCCTTCAGGATGAGATCAAACTCGATCAGGCAGAGAAAGGCGAGCTGGTGTTTAAGGATCTCTGGGATCGCGAGGCGATCATGGCCCAGCGCAAGGCGTATCAGAAAATTCGGGATGAGAAAGGCTATAAGTCAGAGGATATGTTCGGCAAGCAAGGTGAGATTAGCCAGGAGATGAACAACATCGGTGTGGCCATTGGTTGGGGCGGTCAGCCTAAAGAAGGCGCGGTCTACCTTTTCTATACGCCAGATTCAGATGCGCACCAGACACTGACCCTGAAGGAAGTCCCCTACGCTGAGAACTCGTTCTGGTCGATTACGGTTTATGACGCGGACGGGTTTGTGGCCTCTGAGCCTTTTGTTATGAATAGCTCCTTCACCGAAACCAACGCGAACGGCGATACGGTGCTTAATTTCGGGGGAGATGCTTCGGCTGAGAACTATCTGCCGGTTTATCCGGGTTGGAATGCAACCCTGCGGATCTACACTCCGCAAGAGGCTTACTTCAACGGCAGCTGGGTGCGCCCTGAGCTTCAGTTAAAAAATTAAGTGGGGGGGGGTGGATCAGTATCTGAATTGGCGGAAGGCGCGAGGAGACTGACCAACAAAGCAAACGATAAAAAGCGCCCCGCGGGGCGCTTTTTTTTGGCTTTATTTTCTAGATGATATGAGGCGTTGGCGGGATAAAAAACCGCTTATTTGTTAGAGTAAGGACGCTTTTGGCCGCCGGGTGTTCTCATGCTGTTAATGATCGATAACTACGACTCGTTTACCTATAACCTCGTTCAGTATTTTGGGGAACTGGGGGAGCGCGTGACGGTTTATCGAAACGACCAACTCACCCTTAATGACGTTGACGCGTTAGCACCTTCGCATGTGGTGATCTCTCCCGGGCCCTGTACGCCGAATGAGGCGGGAATCTCGGTAGATCTGGTGCGCGAGTATGGCGCGCGTATTCCGATCCTGGGCGTGTGTTTGGGTCATCAGAGTATTGCCCAAGCCTATGGCGGCAATATCGTGCGTGCGCCCACGCTCATGCACGGCAAGACGTCAATGATTTCGCATGAGGGGGAGAGCCTTTTCGGCGAGATACCAACACCCTTTCAGGCGACGCGCTATCACTCGCTGGTGGTCGAGGAGTCCTCCCTGCCCGATTGTTTCGAGATCACCGCGCGCGCCGATGATGGTGAGATCATGGGGATCGCTCACCGCGCCCATCCGGTGGTGGGCGTGCAGTTTCATCCGGAGTCGATCCTGACGCAGTATGGTCACAAGATGCTGCATAATTTCCTGCAGTCCGAATCAGCAGGCTCGATCTGAATTCCTAGATTGAGCGATTCAGTCTGTTACGAGTGAGGCCCTATTGAACGAAAAAGCCGATATTCTGGAGCGCATCCTTGCCCGAAAACGAGAGGAAGTCAGCGCCCGAAAAAAAGATCATTCGCTGAATGATCTCTATGCGCGAGCGGCCGATCAAAGCGCGCCGCGCGGATTTGTGGATGCGCTTAAAAAGACCATTTCATTTGGCCGTGCGGGCGTGATTGCAGAGGTTAAAAAAGCCTCTCCCAGCAAAGGGTTGATTCGTGAGGATTTTGACCCTGCAGCGATTGCAACAAGCTATGAGGCCGGTGGGGCGTCGTGTCTTTCGGTGCTGACCGACCGGGATTTTTTTCAGGGCGCAGAGCAGGATTTAAAGGCCGCCCGCAACGCCTGCGCGCTGCCGGCGCTGCGCAAGGATTTTATGATTGATCCCTGGCAGATTGCCGAATCGCGCTCGATTGGCGCGGATTGTGTTTTGCTGATTGTGGCCGCGCTTGAGCCCGCTCAAATGGCCGAGCTCGCATCCGCAGCNGCCGATTTGGCGATGGATGTGCTGGTGGAAGTGCACGATCGAGANGAGNTGGATCAGGCGCTNNCGCTCGCACCTGCAATGATTGGNATCAATAANCGAAATCTTCGCACGTTTGANACCTCGCTCGAGACCACCCTCACGCTCGCCACGGCCGTGCCGCGGGGAACGCTTCTGGTCACAGAGAGCGGTATTCATTCGATCGCCGACGTCGCGCGGATGCGCGAGGCTGATATCCATGCGTTTTTGGTGGGCGAGGCCTTTATGCGCGAGCAGGACCCGGGTGGCCATCTCGCAAAATTGTTTGCCTGAGACAGTGTTCAAAATAGAGAAAGCCCATGCAAGCCAGTATCCGACTAAAAGACGATGATTCGATAGAGGGGGTTACGCAAAGCGGCCATCAGGTTTTAATGGATCGCTCGCCGGAGGTGGGCGGCCAAAATCTCGGCGCCCGGCCGATGGAGATGCTGCTGCTGAGCCTTGGGGGCTGCACGATCATTGATGTGGTTTTGATTTTGCGAAAATCGCGTCAGGCGTTTTCCGATATCCGGATTGATATCGACGCCAAACGCAGCGATGAGATTCCGAAGATATTCACCCACATTCACCTGCATTTTGTGGTCACGGCCGGCGAGATCGATGAAAAGCGAGTGGCCAGAGCGATTAGTCTTTCTGCCGAAAAATACTGCTCGGCGTCTAAAATGCTGGATTCAGTGGCAGAAATTACCCACGATTTTGAGATTGTATCGGGTTAGACTGACCCCTTTAGCGGCAAACCCAAGGTCCCATGACAGGGTCAAATTCGGTTCATGAGCACGATTACCAACTGGTTCAAGACACAGCTTAACAACCCGCAGGTTGTTTTTTTGACGCTTTTTTTACTCGCGTTTTTTGCCGTGCTTGTCTTTATGGGCCAAATGCTGGCGCCGTTGTTGGCGGCGATTGTGATTGCCTATCTGCTTGAGGGTCTGGTCAAGCTCATCCAGCGTCTGGGGGTTAGTCGACTCCTTGCGGTGGTCGTTGTCTATTTGGCATTTCTGCTGTTTGTGACCTTGATCATCTTCGGTTTAATGCCACTGCTCTCCCAACAAACGACCCAATTTGTGCAGCAGATTCCCTCGATGTTAGGTGCCGGACAAACGGCGCTTTTAAAACTACCTGAGAGTTATCCAGAGATTGTTTCGACCGAACAGATCAGCGAGATCATGAAGTTGATTCAAACCGAGGTGACGGCGTTGGGACAGCAGTTATTGTCGGTCTCGGTTGCGTCTGTGCTGGGGCTTATTGCCGTTTTGATTTATCTTATTTTGATGCCCATTTTGATTTTCTTTTTGATGAAAGACAAACAGCGTCTGGTCGATTGGATTGGCGGCTTTGCACCGCGTGATCATCAACTGGTGACCCAGGTTTGGTCTGAGGTTGATCGACAGATCGGAAATTATGTGCGCGGTAAATTCTGGGAAATTGTGATTGTCTGGTTCGCGTGTCTGGTTGCGTTCTCGGCGCTGGGTCTTCAATACAGCATGCTGCTGGCTGTCTTGGTTGGCGTCTCGGTGCTGATCCCCTATGTGGGCGCTGCGGTGGTGACCATTCCGGTCGTGCTGGTGGCATGGTTTCAGTGGGGATTTTCCGGGGAGTTTTTCGTGCTGGTATCGGTTTACCTGATCATTCAGGGCTTGGATGGCAACGTTGTGGTGCCGCTTTTATTCTCTGAAGTGAATAATCTGCACCCGGTTGCCATTATTACGGCTGTACTGATATTTGGCGGTGTTTGGGGGGTTTTAGGCGTGTTTTTTGCGATACCGCTGGCAACCCTGGTCCATGCGGTTCTGAGAGCCTGGCCGCGTCAGGTACAAGACCCTACTTAAAATAGGGACAACGCTGAATTCTTGATTCTTTATTCTCCGTCAGTATCATTGAACTATTCATAAAAATTGAGTCCAGCGATAGGTTCGACTGGCGTGTAAGTTGATGGCGACTCCTAACCCCGTCTTTGATCAAGAAAAAGCTGACGCCCGACGTGCGACTAAAGGATTTCAAGGATCTGATCGGTCGCGCGCTTACGAGAGATACCTGCTAACACGCGTGATTCACGCGATGGCCCCCCGTCAATATACGGTTGAGCTTTGGGACGGGTTTCGGATCGAGCCGAGTCACGGTTCTTCTATCGCAACGGTCCATATTCACTCGCGCCCCGCCCTTACGAATCTGCTGCGGCAAGGGGACGTGGGGTTTGGTGATGCCTATTCGACGGGCGAGATCACGGTTGAAGGCGATTTAATCGGATTTTTGATTCAGGTTTATCAGACGCCAGAGCCCAAGGGTATCTTCAAGGTCGTCAAAAGAGCTCAGCAACGATCGCCGCGCGCCAATACACAAGCCGGATCTCGCGAGAATATTCATCACCACTATGATATCGGCAATGATTTTTACAAGCTGTGGCTGGATCGTGAGATGCAGTACACCTGCGCTTATTTTGCGGAAGACGCAATGGAGATCGAAGCGGCGCAGCAGGCCAAGATGGATCATATCTGTCGAAAACTGCAGTTGCGCCACGGGGATAGAGTGGCAGAAGCCGGATGTGGATGGGGTGGTCTGGCAAGACATATGGCGCTTCACTATGGTGCGATCGTTTCCTCGTGGAATGTGTCCGCCGAGCAGGTTCGCTACGCAACCGACCGCGCCAAATCGGAGGGCTACGATGATCGCGTGAGCTATGTGCTTGATGATTACCGGAACATCAAGGGCGAATATGACGCGTTTGTATCAGTGGGCATGCTTGAGCACGTGGGACTTGATCACTATCCAGACCTTGGGGATGTTGTGGATCGCTGCCTGACGACCGAAGGTCGTGGGCTGATTCATACCATTGGCCGAAATCGACCCCGGCTCATGAATGCCTGGATCGAGAAACGAATATTTCCGGGCGCCTATCCCCCGACGCTGGGCGAGATGATGGATATTTTTGAGCCGCATCGTTTCTCTGTTTTGGATGTGGAAAATCTTCGCCTGCATTATGCGAAGACGCTAGAGGCCTGGCTATCGCGTTTTGATGCTTCACACCAACAAGTGACCGAGCAGTTTGATGAAAACTTTACCCGCGCGTGGCGCCTTTATTTGGCGGGCTCCAAGGCGGCTTTTCTTTCCGGCGCACTTCAGCTTTTTCAGGTTGTATTCACGCGCGAGCGGAATAACAAGCTCGCGGCGTCTCGAGCACACTTGTATTCCTAATGCGTGGCTTAACGCGCGATTACTTTGCAACGGGTTTATACCGCATCCACGCTCAGTGAGGCCCGCCTGGTTCAACAGATGCTCGAGGCGGTCGGCATTCATTGCCACACCTTTAATGAGCATGCGGCGGGCGGTCTTGGTGAACTTGCCGCCACTGCAGTTTGGCCTGAAGTCTGGATTGTCCGCGAACAGCAGTGCTCACTGGCCCGGTCGATTATTGAAGAATATGAGCGCGCACCGGAAAAGAATATCGATTGTGAGCAATGCGGCGAATCCAATCCGGCCACCTTCGAGATTTGTTGGCGCTGCAGTACCCATCTGACTGCTTTTGAAGGGTAACGAACGGTTGTGATTGGGCAGGACTGCGGCTAATTAAGGGCTTGGCCGGCGTTTGGTGTGACCATTGATGGTGTAAAATCTCTCCGCTTCTTAAGCGTCCCTTTTTGAATAGAGAAAGCCAATGAGTGTTGACCTGCGAGAGCGAGTGCGCGACGGATCACTTTGGATCCGACTGCTTTTTATGCTGCTTTATTTTGTGGTGGTCTTTGAGATTGTGCTGTTGCTGACCGGTTTGGGCGCACTTTTTATATTTGTCGCACGATTGGTGACCGGGGAGGATCCGGACCGGCTTCGGAATTTCTTGACGGATCTGAATGCCTTTACGTTTTCGGCGCTTCAGTACGTGACGTTCAATTCGGATCAGCGGCCTTTCCCCTTCTCCGACTG
>NYTV01000046.1 GCA_002683685.1 Paracoccaceae bacterium | reverse complement strand
CGGATGTAATTGTCGGCAATGACGTAGAATTTGGCTTTATGGCTGGCGGAATTGACAAAGGTCTGGCCAAGGCTCGCGATCTTGCGCAGAGCACTGCGAAAATTGTGATTTACAAAATGGGTGAAAAAGGCGCGATTACCTTTGCGGGGGATCAAGAATTGCGCACGGGTATTTACCCGGTCACCGCGTTAAAACCCACGGGGGCAGGTGACAGTTTTATGGCGGGTTTTCTGGCCTCTCTGGCGCAGGGCTTGCCGCTTAAGGATGCGGTGCTGCGCGGCTCTGCCTGTGCGGCTATCGTCGTGGGCAAGCCTGGCTGCGCGCCGGCCATGCCCTTTCCGGCCGATTTAGAAACATTTTTGGCCGCGCACGCCGGTCCCACAGAGGTGAGAGATTAAACCATGCATATAGCCCCTTTTGACAATAAAAATTCCCCCATTGTGGATGTGGAGGATCAAACGGTTCCGCTGAATTATTTCAATATCGTTAAGCTGACCAAGGGTCAGGCCTTTGACTATCAGGTGCCGGGATATGAGACCTGTATTGTCCCGGCCACGGGCACCATTGATGTGGATGTCGAAGGGTTCAAAACGGCTGGATTGGGCGGGCGCGTTGAGGATGTTTGGGGCGGAGAGCCAGAGGGCGTTTATGTACCGTCAGGTGCGAAAGTGGAGATGGTTTGTCAATCTGAGGCCGCCGAGGTGTTCATTGCGGGCGCGAAATATGACGAGGTCTTAGATCCTTTTGCGGTGCGTGCCGATGAGATTGATCTGGTGCAATATGGCTCGGATGACACCAAAACACATCGTAAAATCAAACATATACTCGGCCAAAAGCAGCATGGAAAAGTTGGTCGTCTGCTGGTGAGTGAGCTGTTCACGGTTGGTGCGGGCGGATGGTCGGGCTTTCCAAGTCATAAGCATGATACCGATCGGCTGCCGACTGAGACACGTCACGATGAAACCTATAATTTCCGCTTTAAGCCTAATTGGGGATCAGGCGTGCAGATGTTGCAGCGTGAGGATAATAAGCCGGGGGAGGCCTATCACATCATGGATGGCTCGACCGTCTGTCTCGACAATGGCTACCACCCCTGCTGCGTACTGCCGGGATATGAGATGTATTACTTCACTATTCTTGGCGGGTTGAGCCAGCGCTCGCTTGTGCAATATTTCCAGCCAACCCATGCCTATCAAATCGAAACTATTCCGGGCATTAAAGATATGATCGCGAAATTCAAATGACGCTCGCAACGCTTGCTGAAGTGCTGCAACCGGCCCTAAAACAGGGCTATGCGGTGGGCGGATTGGTGACCCTTGGTTGGGAAGATATGCGCGCTTATGTGGCGGCTGCGGAGGCGGAGAACTGTCCGGTTATCTTGCAAGCGGGGCCATCTTGCCGAGCGCATACGCCGCTGCCGGTGCTCGGCAAAATGTTTCGGCATTTGGCAGAGGCCGCCTCGGTGCCTGTGGTGGCCCATCTGGATCATGGGTATACGTTTGAAGACTGCCGGCTGGCGATTGACAGCGGCTTCACCTCGGTGATGTTCGATGGTTCGCGCAAGGCATTGCAACAAAATATTGACGAAACAGCAGCAATTGCCGAGATGGCCCATGCGGCGGGCGTATCCTGTGAGGGCGAAATTGGCTTTGTCGGATATTCTGGCGGGGAAAGCTCGAATGGAACCGATCCAGAGGAAGCGGCTAAATTTGCCGGCGAGAGCCGGGCGGACGCCATTGCGATCAGTGTTGGCAATGTACATTTGCAGCAGGACAAAGAAGGCGGTTTGGATTTGGAGCGCATTGCCCAGATCAACGCGCTGACTGCGGTGCCTTTGGTCATTCATGGTGGCTCTGGGGTTCCGGTCGAGCAGCGCCGGCATCTCTCCGCAAAGACGTCAATTTGCAAATTCAATATTGGGACCGAATTGCGTATGGCCTTCGGATCGGCCTTGCGCGCGGCGGTTGAGGCGGATCCGGAGCGGTTTGATCGGGTGCAAATTCTGTCAGATACGCTTGACCCGGTCCAACGTGCTGCGCAGGAGGTTCTGCGCAGCTTCGGCGCCCCGCCGCAGGGTTAAAGCTAAGACTTAATCCGTTTTGGAAGTTGCTTTTTTAGAGGCGGTGGGCTTTTTAGCAGCCGGTTTTTTAGCGGTGGATTTTTTGGCTGCGGGTTTTGTGGCTGCGGCTTTTTTCTTGGGCGCCGCCTTTTTCTTTTTGGCAGGCGCTTTTTGCGCAATCAGATCTACCGCCATATCGATGGTAACTTGGGCAGGCTCAATCTCTTTTGGAATCGTGGCATTCACCTTGCCCCATTTGACATAGGGACCATAGCGCCCATCCATGACATTGATCGGGCCGCCTTCGCTGGGATGCTCGCCCAATTCATGCAACGGTTTGGCGGCCGCGCCCCGTCCACTGCGGGCGGCTTTTTTCGCCAACTCTTCGACAGCGCGGTTCATTCCAATGCTCCACACTTCGTCAATATCTCCGATATTGGCGTAGAGCGTGCCATGTTTCACATAGGGACCAAAGCGCCCAATGGAAGATTCGATCATCACCCCATCTTCTGGATGGGGGCCAATTTCGCGGGGCAGGGATAAAAGCTGCACGGCTTTTTCGAAGGTCAAATCATCTAAGGACCAAGTTTTAGGGATCGACATGCGCGGTGGCTTTGGAGTTTCCTCCGTTACGGTGCCGCGCTGCACATAGGGCCCGTAGCGGCCATCGCGCAGGCTGATGGGATCTGCGCCATCATGGCCCAATAGTTTGCCGTCCGGACCAATGGCGCTGCTTTCTGTGCCGGGAGGTCCAAATGGGCGCGTAAAGCGGCATTCGGGGTAGTTGGAACATCCGATAAAGGCGCCGCCAGAACGGGCTGTGCGCATCGACAGCCGTCCGTTGCCGCAGTTTTTGCATATGCGTGGGTTAACGCCGGGCTCTTCGGTGGGAAAGAGATGTGGCTCAAGGACATCGTTAATTTTTTCAAGAACTTCAGTGATGGACTGATCCATCGCCTCGTCAATCGCGATCTTGAAATCCTTCCAGAAGCGGCTCAAGACTTTACGGTATTCACGATCCCCTGCGGAGACGTCATCCAATTCATTTTCCAAATTGGCCGTGAATTCATAGCCGACGTATTTGCGGAAAAAACTGCTGAGGAATACAGTAACCAAACGCCCCTTATCCTCTGGAATCAGACGATTTTTTTCTTTGCGTACATAATCGCGATCCTGGATCGTGGTCACGACTGACGCATAGGTGGAGGGGCGGCCGATGCCCAGCTCTTCCATACGTTTGACCAAGCTGGCCTCGGTGTAGCGCGGTGGTGGCTGCGTATGATGCTGCTCTGGGTTGACCGAGTTTTTGGCCAGAGGATCTTCGGCGCTGATCTGTGGCAAACGCTTGTCATCTTCATCAACAACCGTGTCGTCGCGCCCTTCTTCATAGACCCGCATAAATCCATCAAAGAGCATGACTTGCCCGGTGGCGCGCAGGCCGACCTGAGCATCGCTGGACCCAATTTCAACCGTCGTGCGTTCCAAACGTGCCGCTGCCATTTGGCTGGCGAGTGTTCGTTTCCAAATCAGGTCATAGAGTTTCTTTTGATCCGGATCGGATATGGATAGCGCGTCCGGAGCTTGGTTCATTTCGGTTGGACGAATACACTCATGCGCCTCTTGGGCATTTTTTGCTTTATTCTTATAAAGGCGTGGTTGCTCTGGCACATATTGCGCCCCATAGCGCTCATTGATCACCGCACGGGCGGCTTGCACCGCTTCTGGCGCCATATCAATTCCATCGGTCCGCATATAGGTAATCAAACCGGCTTCATAAAGACGTTGTGCGGCCGACATGGTTTGCCGGGCGCCCATGCCGTATTTGCGGCTGGCCTCTTGCTGTAGGGTGGAGGTCATGAAAGGGGCCGAGGGGTTGCGATTTGCAGGTTTGGCCTCGACTGACATTACGGTCAAGTCCCGACTTCGGACCGCCTGAACCGCCAATTCTGCTTCAGTTTCATTCGCAAGATCAAACTTATCGAGGCGCTTGCCGCCCAAACTGGTCAGCCGCGCGTCAAATTGCTGGCCGCGCGGGGTGCTGAGACTGGTGCTGACGGTCCAATATTCACGTGGCTGAAAGGCCTCAATTTCCATTTCACGATCGACGATCAGCCGCAGGCAGACAGATTGTACCCGCCCCGCTGATTTCGCCCCCGGCAAGCGACGCCACAGCACAGGGGAGAGCTTGAAGCCCACGAGGTAATCCAGGGCGCGGCGGGCCAAATAGGCCTCCACCAATTCCATATCCACCTGGCGCGGACTCTCCATCGCCTCGGTGACGGCGGTCTTGGTGATGGCGTTGAATACAACGCGAGACACGGGCGTATCTTTTTTGATCGCGCGACGTTTGGTGAGTGTCTCTTGCAAATGCCAGCTGATGGCTTCGCCCTCGCGGTCAGGGTCGGTTGCGAGGATCAGCTCATTGTCGTCTTTGAGGGCATCGGCGATGGCTTTGACGTGTTTTTTGCTGGCCGCGCCAACCTCCCAAAGCATCTCAAATTCATTCTCAGGATCCACGGAGCCATCTTTGGGCGGCAGGTCACGCACGTGACCGTAGGACGCAAGAACGGTAAAATTCGGACCAAGATATTTATTTATTGTCTTTGCCTTAGCAGGAGATTCTACAACAACAACAGCCATGGGGACACCCTGCGAGTTAAAAAAAATTCTGGCGCCAAAAAGGGGGTGCAAGAGCAATTTGTCAATGGAAGTTGCACAAAAAAACAAATTTAGTGGTTGAGGATGCGTGTCAAAAGCCCACCAGGGTGACGCTCTAAACGGCCCGAGAGCTCCAGTTCGGTGATGGCCGGTGCGACATGGGAGGCGGGCTTTTTGAGATCGCGGATCAGTTGATCTTTGGCCAAGGGTGGTTGCGGTGATGGGTGTTGTGTCGTGGGATATATCGCCTGCAATATGTCATCAATACTGCGCACCAAATAGGCACCGTCGCGAATCAGAATATTGCAGCCGGCGGCGCGCGCATCCATCTGATGGCCGGGTACAGCTAGGACTTCGCGCCCTTGCTCGAGCGCTTGCCTTGCGGTGATTAACGTTTCGGATTTCGCCGCCGCTTCGACAATTACAACCGCCTGTCAGAGGCCTGAGGTGAGGCGATTTCGTTTTAGAAAAAATCGTGCGGTCGGGTGAAACCCAATGGGTTGCTCTGAAATACGCGCGCCAACGATGGCCACACATGGGCGGGTGAGCTGATCTTGATTGCCCAACACCCAAAGAAAGGGTGGGGCGTCTGAGATTTCAGCCAGCAGGCGCGGGTAGCTGGAGTCATGTTCAAAGATGAGATCTGAGCCATTTTTCTTGCCAGAGAAATATTCGCGCTGTGCTATATGTTCACTGCACAGTTGATGAGATTTGACTCCTTTTCTGCGGACCAAATCGGGCAGGGCCTTTAAGGCTTCGGCCGCGCTGCCATGGGCTGCCATCAGCCGTTTGGAGGTGGCCGGTCCACCACGCGGGGAGCGCAACAATTGCAGTCGCGCGATGCGATCCTCTTCACTGATGCGGGGCCGGGGCGAGGTTTGGGCGCCACTGGGCGGTCGGGTCATGTCTTAGCTTGCTCGTTTTTGTCGCGATCAGAAAACTAACTTTGCATTGCATGGTTAACGTCGGGTGAAAGCGCTTCAGGCGCGCGGGCGATGCGCCTTAAGCCGCCGATCCCCCGACGGTCAATCCGCCGATCAGCAAGGACGGTTGCCCCACGCCGACGGGCACCCATTGGCCTTGCTTGCCACAATTGCCCATGCCGTCGTCGAGCCGCATGTCATTGCCAATGGCGCGGATTTGTTTCAAAGCTGTGGCCCCATCGCCGATGAGCGTGGCGCCTTTGACAGGGGCGCCGATCTTGCCGTTTTTGACCTGATAGGCCTCCGTGCAGGAAAAGACGAATTTTCCGTTGGTGATATCGACCTGGCCGCCGCCGAAACCCACTGCGTAAATTCCGTCTTTTATATCGTGAAGCATATCTTTGGGATCCACATCGCCGCCCAGCATATAAGTATTGGTCATGCGCGGCATCGGAGCATGGGCAAAACTTTGGCGGCGGCCGTTGCCAGTTGGGGCATTGCCGCTTAACCGCGCGTTTTGTCGGTCCTGCATATAGCCGACCAATGTGCCGTCTTCGATCAACGTATTTTTGCCGCTTGGCGTGCCCTCATCGTCAATGCTGATTGATCCTCGGCGGTTTGGTATCGTGCCATCATCCAGGACAGTGACGCCCGGCGCCGCGATTCTTTGGCCCATCAGGCCTGCGAAGGCAGAGGTGCCTTTGCGGTTGAAATCACCTTCCAGCCCATGCCCAACCGCTTCATGCAAAAGGATCCCGGGCCAACCGGCACCCAGAGCCACATCCATCACACCCGCAGGNGCGGGAATGGCAGCNAGGTTGACCACNGCNATCCGCAGCGCTTCACGCACCANAGGCTGCCAATGACNNGGCTCAAGCATGCCATCAAGCCCAAAGCGNCCNCCGCCGCCGACATAGCCGGTTTGGCGTTGCCCGTCTTGTTCCACNATNACAGAGACATTCATGCGCACCATTGGGCGATTGTCAGAAACATCTGGCCCCTCGGCGCGCAGGATCACCACTTCTTGATGGGAGGCGGCGATAGTGGCCGAAACTTGCACAACGCGGCGGTCCAAGCCGCGGGCATAAGCATCAATTTCGCGTAAAATGTCGATCTTGGCAGGGAAGCTCGAATCCAAAAGCGGGTTGTGGTCGCTGTACAGACGGCGATTGGTGGCGGGCGGCGCGGCGCATAGGTTGCCGCCGCTCGCTTGAATGGCCAAGCGCACTGTGCCCGCACTGCGGCGCATAGCCTGCTCAGAAATTTCGGTCGAATGCGCATAACCGACCCGCTCGCCCTGGACCGCGCGCAGGCCGAACCCCTCAGAGGCCTCAAAACTCGATCTGCGCAGCCGCCCGTCGTCAAAAGACAGCACTTCGGACCGACAGCGCTCTAAAAACAACTCGCCATCTTCCGCTCCGATCAAGGTTGATTTAAGAATCTCACGGGCCGACTTGCGATCGAGATGGGTCTCAAACGGGCGAAATAGAGAATCAGTCATGAAATTCCTTGCGATATTTTGGCGAAAAGTGGTTTTCGCGGGTGAATTTTGCCACTGGCGTCCCTTTGACGCGGATCAACCAATTGCGTGTGAGGCAATGTTATGATTGATGCTGCATAAAGTACAATCATGCGTCACACATTCGTGTGGCGGAAAAGCGCGAAGGCGCGAAAGACATAGGGTAGAACATGCGAATTCTTACGTCTCTGTTAAGCGCGGCACTGGTCACTTTGGCTGGCGTTGCTCAAGCACAAGAAAATTTCCAAGGATTGGAAACCATCGGCAAGCCAGAGCCCAAAGGCATGGGCTTTCAATTTCCTGCTACGGAATTGATGCGCGATCTTGTCTGGCTCGACAATTTCTTGTTGGTCATCATCACAGTGATTTCTGTTTTTGTGACTTGTTTGCTCGCCTATGCTGCATTCAAGTTCCACCGCAGCCGCAATGACACGCCCGGCACCTTCACCCACCATTCGGTTGTCGAAGTGGCTTGGACGGTCGTCCCAGTGGGCATTTTGGTTGTGATTGGGGCCTTCTCCTTGCCAATTTTGTTCAAGCAGCAAGAAATCCCTGAAGCAGATATCACCATCAAAGTGACCGGATACCAGTGGTATTGGGGCTATGAATATGTCGATCATGACTTCGGCTTTGACAGCGTGATGTTGCAAAAAGATGAATTGGCAGATTATGGCTATGCGCCCGATGAATATTTGCTGGCCACAGATACAGCCGTTGTCGTTCCTGTCGGCGCAACTGTTGTGATGCAGCTGACCGGCGCAGACGTGATCCATTCCTGGACCATCCCGGCGTTTGGTGTGAAACAAGATGCGGTTCCCGGTCGTTTGGCCGAACTGTGGTTTGCGGCCGAAAAAGAGGGCGTTTACTTTGGGCAATGTTCTGAGCTCTGCGGTCAGGCACATGCCTATATGCCGATCACTGTGAAAGTCGTTAGCCAAGATCAATATAATGCGTGGCTTTCCGGTGCGATCGAAGAACTTGCTGGCGTGCCACAATCTGTGCGAGTGGCATCAAACTAGGCGAGCGGTGAGCAAAAGGTAGATGGCAACAGTGGCAGAAAATAGCGCACAATATGATCCGGTGTTTGGCGATTATGTGGCCTTACTCAAGCCGCGCGTCATGTCTTTGGTGGTGTTTACAGCCTTTGTGGGGCTCATGGCGGCGCCCGTCAGCTTGCACCCGATCGAATCCTTTTGTGCTATTTTGTTCATCGCCATCGGCGGTGGCGCCTCTGGCTCTTTGAATATGTGGTGGGATGCTGACATTGACGCGATCATGCGCCGTACAAAATCTCGCCCCATCCCATCGGGGCGGACCTCGTCCGACGCGGCATTGGGGCTAGGCGTGGCTTTGTCAGGCCTCTCCGTTCTCATGCTGGGGCTTGCGGCCAATTGGCATGCGGCTGCTTGGTTGGCCTTTACCATCTTCTTCTATGCGGTGATTTACACCATATGGCTCAAGCGCATCACGCCGCAAAATATTGTGATCGGCGGCGCGGCAGGGGCCTTCCCGCCCTTGATCGGCTGGGTCGCCGCCACGGGCGCTGTATCTATTGAAGCGGTCTTGATGTTTGCTTTAATCTTCATGTGGACCCCACCGCATTTCTGGGCTCTCGCCCTTTTCATGCGCTCGGATTACGACGATGCTGATGTGCCGATGCTTACGGTGACCCATGGGCGCCCGGCGACACGGCGTCACATCCTTGCCTATGCGGTGCTGCAATCAGCCCTCGCCATCGGCTTGGCTTTTACCTCGATTGGTGGGGTGATCTATCTGACCGTGGCCTTGATCTGCAATACGATCGTCTTGAAAGATGCGATCCACATATGGCGGCGCGATGAACAGGCATCTGAGGCGGATAATTTCAAGGTCGAGCGTGCCTTCTTTAAGTTCTCGCTGCTCTATCTCTTTGCACATTTCCTTGCGATTTTGGCAGAGGCGCTGTTGGTGCCCTATGGTTTGGGAGGCTGGTCATGAGTTTTCGTGTTGAGACAGATATGCATCGGCGCAGGCGCAGTCAAAACCTTGGCGTGGCTGTATGTTTGGTGTTGTTTATCGGATTGGTCACGGTGCTGAGTTTGGTGAAGATTACCAATACAGGACCAGTCGAGGGGTATGATCACGCACCGCGTGCATCGGTGACCGAGGAGGCCAGTCAGTGACGCCGCAAACCAAAACGTTGAGCCAAACTTTGGCGGTTGTGGTCCTGATGGGAAGCCTCGCTTGGGCCAGTGTGCCTTTCTACGACTGGTTTTGCCGGGTCACAGGCTTTGGTGGCGCGACCGGCACTGCCGATTTGGGCAGTGAGACCGTTTTGGACGAAACCATCAAGATTCGCTTTGACGCCTCTGTCGATAAGGACATGAAATGGCGTTTCAAGCCGGTTGAACGCACGATGGAGTTGAAAATTGGCGAGACCGGTTTGGCTTTTTACGAGGCCTATAATCCCACCGACCGGCCCATAGCCGGATCGGCCAGTTATAACGTCACCCCCTACCAAGCGGGTGGCTTTTTCACCAAGATTGATTGTTTTTGCTTCGAAGAGCAGCTCTTGATGCCTGGTGAGCGGGTGCAGATGCCCGTAACTTTCTATGTCGATCCTGAAATTGTCAGTGACAAAGAAGGTAAGTATATCCATACGATCACCTTATCGTATACATTCTACGAAATTGATTTGCCCGAGGCGCAGGCTGCGTTGCAGATTGATACACCCATAAAACGAAACTAAGTTCGACGAGGCCCAACTATGGCACATGAAAAGAACCACGATTATCACATCCTTCCCCCTTCAGTGAACCCGCTTCTGGGGTCCTTGGCGGCTTTGGTGATGCTAACAGGAGCGATCCTTTGGATGCATGACAATGGGCCCTATATCTTCTTGGCCGGCTTTGTCGGCGTGCTTTACATCATGTACGCATGGTGGAGCGAAGTTGTGGCTGAAAGCCACGTGGGGGATCACACTCCCGTTGTGCAAATCGGCCTGCGTTATGGGTTCATCTTGTTCATCATGTCCGAAATCATGTTCTTCTCGGCGTGGTTCTGGAGCTTCTTCAAGCATCAGCTTTATCCGATGTACGAATATGTTGGCACGGAATATCTGAAGCCTGAATTTCACCAAATCAACGCGTTCGAATTGCCCTTGATCAACACGCTTTTGCTCTTGATTTCAGGCTGTGCGGCCACCTGGGCACACCACGCCTTGGTGCATGACAACAACCGCCAAGATCTGCGTGTGGGGCTGATCTTGGCGATTGCTTTTGGGGCGGTCTTTACAGCGTTTCAGGCCTATGAGTACCGCGAATTGCTGGTCGTTGATGGCTGGACTTTCTCCGGTGAAATCACCTTCGCTAACTTCTTCATGGCCACAGGGTTCCACGGCATGCATGTTTTGATCGGTACGATCTTTTTACTTGTCTGTTTGATCCGGGTCACCAAGGGCCATTTCACACCGCAAAGCCATGTAGGGTTCGAGGCCGCGGCATGGTACTGGCACTTCGTGGACGTGGTTTGGCTGTTTTTGTTCGCCGCTGTCTATCTCTGGGCCGGCTAAACCGAGCGTTCCGGCGCACCGGCGCTATGGTCACTTTACGAAAAGGGCGGCGTGCAGCTGCCCTTTTTGCGCTTTGAAGGGGATGAAATGCGGTATAGGGGTATGATTTTATTGGCCACAGTGGGCACGACCATCTTACTGGGGCTGGGCGTCTGGCAAGTGAAGCGCTTGGCCTGGAAAACGGATATTCTGGCGCAGATTGAGCGCAAGATCTTGGCCCCCGCCATCGATATCCCCGCCGAGGTCACCGCCGCAAGTCATGACCTTTTGCCCGCGCGTGGCACAGGGAAGTATATCGGCGAGGATACGGTCCGTGTTCTCGTGTCGCAAAAGATTTACGGCGCAGGCTATCGGTTGATTAATGCTTTTGAACTTAGTGATGGTCGCAAGATCATGGTGGATCGCGGCTTCACTTCTGTGCGCGCCGCTCTGCCTGCCGTACCTAAGGGCTCGGGCCAGGTGACGGGCAATTTGCAGTGGCCGCAGGAAATTGACAGCTTCACCCCTGACAATGATCTTGCTGCGAACATATGGTTTGCCCGCGATGTGGCCAAACTGTCGGCACATCTGCAGACCGAACCAATCTTGCTGGTGCTGCGCAACAGCAGCTTTGCCGATGACCTGGCCAGACCATTGCCAAAAATGAGTGCCAATATCCCCAATGACCATCTCAATTATGCGCTGACCTGGTTTTCTTTGGCATTAATCTGGCTTGGAATGTCTGGCTATTTCCTTTACCGATCCCGTAACAGTAAAACTTAGGGTCAAGGCAATGAAATATATCTCAACCCGCGGGAATGCGCCTGTTTTGTCATTTGAAGAGGCCATGTTGAGTGGGCTGGCGCGGGACGGCGGGCTTTATGTCCCGCAAAGTATCCCGCAAATGAGCGCCGCCGATATCGCAGCGCTGGCCGGTCAGCCCTATGAGGAGATTGCTTTTCGCGTGATGAAGCCCTTTGTAGGGGACTGTTTCAGCAATGCCGAATTGATGGATGCCATTACAGCTGCCTATGCGAGTTTTGGCCATGCCGCGCGGGCGCCATTGGTGCAATTGGGCCCAAACCATCATTTGCTTGAGTTGTTCCACGGCCCGACACTGGCCTTCAAGGATTTTGCCATGCAGCTGATTGGTCAGCTGTTTCAAAAGGCGCTCGCACGGCGTGGGGAGCGGGTAACGATTGTCGGTGCCACTTCGGGTGACACCGGGTCGGCTGCGATTGAGGCCTTTCGTGGCTTGGATGCGGCCAATGTGTTTATTCTTTTTCCCAATGGTCGAGTGTCAGAGGTGCAACGCCGTCAAATGACCACTCCGGTTGAGGCCAATGTCCACGCCATCGCCATGGAGGGCACATTCGACACATGCCAAGCCATGCTCAAAGACATGTTCAATGATTTTGAATTTCGTGACGGGGTGAAGTTGGCAGGGGTCAACTCAATCAACTGGGCTCGGGTTTTGGCGCAGGTCGTATATTATTTCAGTGCCGCAACCAGCGTGGGCGCCCCGCATCGTAAGGTCTCTTTCACCGTGCCCACGGGTAATTTTGGAGATATTTTTGCCGGTTATATCGCCAAACGTATGGGGCTGCCGATTGACCGTTTGGTGATTGCCACCAACCGAAACGATATCTTGCATCGCGCCATCTCCACTGGGCGCTATGACACTGATCAAGTATTTCCCACCATTACCCCGTCGATGGATATCGAAGTGTCCTCGAATTTTGAACGGGCGCTCTTTGATGCCTATAACCGCGATGGGGCTGCCGTGGCGCAGCTGATGGGGGAAATGAAGCAAGGTGGATTCGGCATCAGCGAGGGTGCCTTGCATGCGTTGCGCGAGTCTTTTGACAGTGGCCGCAGCTCCGAAGAGGAAACCAGCGCCACGATCAAAACCCTCTTTGCCACCACCGGTGAAGTGCTTTGTCCGCATTCCGCCGTCGGTGTGAAAGTGGCTGAGGGTCACTTGGGCAGCTCTGTGATGATAACGCTGGCAACGGCACATCCCGCAAAATTCCCGGACGCGGTGGCCGCAGCCGTAGGTCTTCGGCCCACTTTGCCACGCTGGCTGGCGGATTTGTTTGACCGTGAGGAGCGCGTGACCGAAATGCCCAATGATTTGCAACTTATGAAATCTCTAGTTCGCGAGCGTATTGCCCTTTGACCGTCCAAACCCATCGCCTGAAAAATGGCTTTCGCATCGTCACTGAGCATATGCCAGGACTTAAATCTGCCTCTGTAGGCATATGGGTCAACGCCGGCGGCCGCCATGAGCGGATCGAACAAAATGGCATTGCGCATTTTCTCGAGCATATGGCCTTCAAGGGGACAGCGCGGCGCAGTTCGGTGCAGATTGCCGAGGCGATTGAGGATGTGGGTGGGTATATCAACGCCTATACCAGCCGCGAGATGACCGCCTATTATGCACGGGTATTGCAAAGCGATGTGCCTTTGGCTCTCGATGTGATTTCAGATATTGTACTCAATTCGGTTTTTGATCCTGCTGAAATTGAAGTCGAGCGTGGGGTGATCCTCTCTGAGATTGGTCAAGCATTGGATACGCCAGATGATATCATCTTTGATTGGCTGCAAGAGGTCTCTTATCCGGGGCAGGCCATGGGGCGATCAATCTTAGGGCCAGAGGAGCGTGTGGCCCAATTTCAAAGAGCGGATTTGTCGCAATTTGTGCGCGAACACTATAGCCCCGATCAAATGGTTCTGGCGGCGGCCGGGGCGGTGGACCATGCGGAAATTCTGCGGCAATGTGAGGATATTTTTGGAGATCTGACGGTGCGAGTTCAGGCACAGGTAACGCCAGCGCAATTTCAGGGTGGCGAAATTCGCCGTGTGAAAGATCTGGAACAGGCGCATTTTGCTTTGTCCCTCGAAAGCCCGAATTACAAAGACCCCGATATCTACACGGCACAGATTTTCTCCTCGGCTTTTGGCGGCGGCATGTCCTCCCGGCTGTTTCAAGAGGTGCGGGAAAAGCGCGGCCTATGCTATTCGATTTTTGCCAGTGCTGGCGCCTATTGCGATACGGGCACGATGACACTCTATGCCGGCACCTCCGGCGATAAACTGGCTGACTTGGCCCATATCACCATAGATGAGCTAAAACGCGCGGCAGAAGATATGAGCGAAGTTGAAGTTGCCCGGGCGCGGGCCCAGATGAAAGCGGGCATGTTGATGGGGCTGGAAAGCCCCTCTGCGCGGGCTGAGCGCCTGGCGCGGATGCTCTCGATTTGGGACCGCATTCCTGTTTTGGATGAGGTCGTGGCGCAAATTGATGCGGTAACTGTTGAGACTGTGCGCAGCTATGCTGGGGCGATGTCCGATGGCGCACCGGCGGCTATGGCGCTTTACGGACCGGTGAGCGATGCGCCCGATATTGCGGCGTTACAGGCCAGATTGGTAGCGTGATTGATGTTTGCCCGTAATGCCAAGTCTGTGTGTGAGACCGACCGGCTTATCTTGCGGTTGCCTCAACACAATGATTTCCGCGCCTGGGTAGATCTGCGCAGCGAAAGCCGTAATTTTCTTTCGCCCTGGGACCCGGTCTGGTCAGAAGAGCATTTGACCCGGCGGAATTTTACGGCGCGGGTGTATTGGGCACAGCGCGCGGTTAAAAATGGCTCAGGCTGCCCGTTATTTTTGCTCCGTAAGACCGATCAAGCGCTGGTGGGGGCCGTCACATTGGACAATATCCGCAGAGGCCCGGCCCAGGCAGGCACTTTGGGGTATTGGACTGGAGAGCGCTTCGCCCGTCAGGGCTATATGCGCGAGGCGGTCACCGGGCTGGTGGCCCATGCTTTTCGCAAACTTGATTTGAGCCGTATTGAAGCGGCCTGTCTGCCGGAAAACCACGCCTCGCGCGGTTTACTGGAGAGCTGCGGCTTTAAATATGAAGGGGTGGCGCAGAGTTATTTGCAAATCGCGGGACGCTGGCGCACCCATGTGCTATATGCCGCGATCCGCTTTGATAGGCGCGGCAAAACAGAGGCAGGCTAAACACCCTCGTAGGAGCACAGGCAATGGACCGGCATGTCTAAACCCTCCAGCACACGGCGGCCGCCAAGATCTGGCAGATCAATGATAAATGCGCACCCAATGACATCTGCGCCGAGACGTTCCAAGAGCTTGAGACCTGCGGCTGCGGTTCCGCCCGTGGCCAAAAGATCGTCAACCACCAGAACCTTTTCACCCGGTTCAATGGCGTCTTCATGTATCTCCATCACCGCCTCGCCATATTCCAATGTATAGGCCTGTGATAGGGTCTTGCCGGGCAGTTTGCCTTGCTTACGGATTGGCACGAAACCCTTGCCCAGCTGATGGGCAATGGCACCGCCCAGAATGAAGCCGCGCGCCTCAAGGCCAATGATCTTGTCGACCGCCACTCCTGCATAGGGATGCAGCAGTTGATCAATCGCCAGACGCAGGCCGCGCGGGTCGGCAAAAAGCGTGGTGACATCGCGGAACATGATCCCCTCACGGGGAAAATCGGGGATGGTTCGGATATAGTCTTTCACGGTTTTCATAAAACAGTCCTCTTCTGACGCGCCCGTCATAGCAGCTCTGTTGGCAGAAACGAGCCCCAATTTGCCATGTTTGACAGTGTAGCGCCTTAGCGCAAGACCCGTCCGGCAACGGCATCGAGCTTGCTGAGCAAAACAGGGTCACGGGCCTCGGGAGCGGTGAGTATGGCATAGTCCAGTGCTCGGTCACAGCCAGCGGGGCAGGGGGTGCGGGTGGCGCCCAAAAGCTGCGGCAGGCGCGCCACCATCCCTTTGGCCTGCGCTGAATTACCTATGAGAGTTTTGATGATTTCCGTCACATCGACCTCCCCATGATCTGGGTGCCAGCTGTCATAGTCGGTGATCATGGCCACGGAAGTGTAGCATAATTCGGCTTCGCGCGCGAGTTTTGCTTCAGGTATATTGGTCATACCGATCACATCCGCCCCCCAGCTTTCACGATACATGCGACTTTCAGCCAGTGTTGAGAATTGTGGCCCTTCCATGGCGAGATATGTGCCGCCCTCATGCACGGTTATCCCTTCCGCCCTTGCCGCCGCTGCACAAGCGGCCGATAGCCGAGGGCAGGTCGGGTGGGCGAGGCTGACATGACCCACGCAACCGCTGGAGAAAAAGGAGCTGGCCCGCTGTGTGGTGCGGTCTATGAACTGATCGACCAAAACAAAATGTCCTGGCTCCATCTCGTCGCGAAACGAACCACAGGCACTTACAGAGACGACATCTGTCACTCCAAGCCGTTTCAAAGCGTCGATATTGGCGCGATACGGAACATCGCTGGGGGCGTGGACATGGCCGCGCCCGTGACGGGGCAAGAAGACCATTTCGACATCGGCCAGCTGTCCTGTCAGCAGCTCATCGGACGGCACGCCCCAGGGACTCTCGACTTGTTGCCATTTAGGGTCTTGCAGCCCATCAATGTCATAAATCCCGGAGCCACCAATCACTCCAATTTTTGCTGTGCTCATAGTCTGCGTCCTCAATGATGCCGAAGTATCTTCATTTTGTTACATGTTTTTATGCGCCGCGCCAGTCGCCGACCGATGCTTTGGGCTCAGAATCTCACCGTGCGTTAAGAATTCCGTGACCTCCGCGAAATATATGATATGAGGCGGCAAGGTTTCGACAGTTCGACAAAAAGGTTTCCATTATGTCTCGTGTCTCATTGGCTGCATCGGCGGTCAAATCTTCTTTTGCCAACTTTAATTTGAGCGCCGGGGAGCCCTTGACCCCAGGCCGTATTCGTATCGAGCTCTTGGCTGGTCTCACCGTGGCTTTGGCGCTGGTGCCTGAGGCGGTGGCCTTTGCCTTTGTTGCTGGGGTGCACCCTTTGGTCGGGCTTTATGCCGCTTTTATCGTGGGGCTGATCACCGCGCTGATCGGTGGACGCCCCGGGATGATTTCCGGCGCAACGGGCGCTCTGGCGGTGGTCATGGTGGCGCTTGTGGCGCAGCATGGGGTCGAATATCTCTTCGCGACGGTGGTGCTCATGGGGCTTATTCAGATTTTTGTTGGCATTATGAAATGGGGCAAATTCATTCGTCTTGTGCCGCATCCGGTGATGCTGGGTTTCGTGAATGGCTTAGCAATTGTCATTTTCCTGGCGCAGATGACCCAATTTAAAGTGCCAGGATCTGTGGTAAATACGGGCCATGGCATGTCGAGCGGGGAGTGGCTTTCGGGTCTGCCCATGTTGGTCATGCTGGGGCTGGTTGCGCTGACTATGGTGATCGTTTGGGGCTTGCCCAAGCTGACCAAAGCGGTCCCGGCCCCTTTGGCGGGGATTGGCATTGTCGCGATGATTGTGATTGCCTTTGGCATTGATGTGCCGCGCGTTGGCGATTTGGCCAGTATTGAGGGCGGCTTGCCGCAGTTTCATATCCCCAGCGTGCCGCTGACCTTAGTAACTTTTTGGATCATCCTTCCCTATGCGGGAATTCTGGCTGCCATCGGCCTGATTGAAAGCCTGCTGACGCTCAACCTTGTGGGGGATATCACCAATAAGCGAGGGGGTGCGAGCCAAGAAAGTATCGCGCAGGGCATCGCGAATACCGTCACTGGATTTTTTGGTGGAATGGGCGGCTGTGCCATGATTGGCCAGTCGATGATCAATGTGAAATCTGGCGGGCGCACCCGCATTGCCGGCATTGCCGCGGCGCTGTTCCTTTTGGCCTTTATCGTCGTGGCCTCCCCCTTGATCGAACAAATTCCTTTGGCCGCTTTGGTCGGTGTTATGTTCATGGTGGTGATCGGCACTTTTGCTTGGAACAGTTTAATGATCATGCGAAAAGTGCCGCTCACGGATGCCTTTGTGATCATCCTGGTCACGGCTGTGACGGTGATGACCGACCTTGCTATCGCGGTTGTGGTTGGGGTTATTGTCTCAGCGCTGGCCTATGCTTGGCAAAACGCCACCCGGATCCATGCGAACCGTGCGGTTGAGAGTGATGGCACCAAGGTCTACAAAATTCGTGGTCCGCTTTTCTTTGGCTCAACGGAGGGGTTTTCAGAGCTGTTTACCCCATATGAGGATCCAGATACGGTGGTTGTCGATTTCGCAGACAGCCGGGTTGCGGATCAATCGGCTCTGCAGGCGATTGAGGCCTTAGCGCTGAAATATGAAGAGGCGGGCAAGCGCATTCAATTGCGTCACTTGAGCAAAGATTGCCATTACCTTCTGAGCAAGGCCGGGCATTTGATCGTCGACAGTGATGATGATCCTGATTATCAAATCGCGGTGGATTACGGTGTGCGCACCGGCATTTTGGCGGCCGGGCATTAGACCTTTAAGCACCACATCCGCCCGGATCAGTCGTCCGGGCGGCTCAGAGTGAAGCTATGATCCACAAAGCTGTAATCTTTGTAGCCCAAGCGCGCCAATGGCTTAAACTTTTTCACATCAAACAGACCATCCACCACGCAATCATCACGCATATGAACGCCGGTCACTTCCCCGAAGACGGCAAAATTTGCTGGCCCGGCCAGGGTGATGATCTGTGTCACCTCACACTCGAGGCTGGCGGGCGCGCCGGCAACGCGAAACCCTGAGATGGTGTCACAGGCCAGGGCCTCGAGCCCTGCATGTGCAAACTCATCCTCTTGCTTTCCAAGACTTGCCGAGGAGGCATTCATCGCGTCCAGCATGGCATATTCAACAATATTGACGCAAAACACCCCGGTTTTGCGGATATTGCTGACGCTGTCTTTCGTGCCATCCTGATCGGCTTTTGCACCGGTGGATGCAAACATCACCTGCGGGGGCACATAGGCCACGGCGTTGAAAAACGAATAGGGCGCCAGGTTGCGCCGTCCCTCTGCGTCCTGCGTTGAGATCCAGCCGATGGGCCGCGGGGCAATGATGGCATTAAACGGATTATGGGGCAGGCCGTGACCCTCTTCGGGACGATAAAACATGTGCTCTCCTCTGGGTTTGCGCCAAGCGTAACCGCGTGTTAGGCCAGTTGCAAAACGAAAGAGGACGGGGCGGTGTTTCATTTAAACCGCGAGACAGATGCGGATTGGTGGGAAGTCGAAGCGCTGTATGATTTGTGCTTTGCTCCGGGCCGGGAGGCTTTGTCTTCCTATCGATTGCGCGAGGCAACGCCGCCGATTGCCGCCCTGTCACAGGTGGCGCGGGATCGGGATGGGATTCTCGCCGGTGCCATTCGCTATTGGCCGGTCTGCGTCGGGGAGAGCGCTGCGCTCTTGCTGGGGCCGATTGCCGTCCACCCAACCCGGCAGGGCGAGGGGCTGGGCGGCTATTTGATTCGGGAAAGCCTGGCCCCAGCGCCTGGTCTTGGGTGGAACAGAGTGCTGCTGGTGGGGGACGCGCCCTATTACCAAAGATTTGGATTTCGCCCTCTGAGCGGTGTTGAGATGCCGCCGCCCACCAATCCTAAACGCATTTTGGGCATGTCTTTGACAC